>JBIQJK010000024.1:0-29402 GCA_044507535.1 Planctomycetaceae bacterium
GGGGGGGTGGGGGGGGTGGGTGGTACTACTTCGGCGCGACGATCCGCGACGGCGCGGGGCGGGTGATCGGCCAGGGGCTGCTGCGGGCCGCGGTGTGCAAGCCCGACTGGGACGGCAGCGGCGCGGTCGACTCGGCGGACATCGCCGCGTTCATCTCCCAGTGGGCCGCGTCGGTCTCCGCGGGCGTCCCGCTGGCGGACTACAACCGCGACGGCGTAGCGGACACGGCGGATGTGGCGGCGTTCCTGGCGGCGTGGGTGGAGGCCGTCGGGGGCGGGTGCTGATTCGCTCAGGCATGTCTCTGGTGGCGATCCCCGCGCCGGGCCGGGGCGCGGCCGGGGCGCCGCGCGGAACCTGCGCGCGAAATGAACGGCACGCGCGTTGCTGTTCACGGGGCGTCGGGTAGGTTTGGAGTTCCCGCGGCCGCGACGCCCCGGGGCCCGACCGGCACGCCAACGGAGGATGCCACGAATGAGCTCCCGCGTCCGCGCTCCACGGCTGCTGTGCGCCATCGGCGCTACGGCCCTGTGCGCAGGCCCGATAACCGCCGGGCCGATCGAGGTCCTGTACACGACGATCCCCGGGCATCCCACCGCGGCCGTCCCCGGCATGAGCGGGATGACGTTCAACCCGGGGGTGACGACGCAGTTCGACCGCCCGTATGCCAGCCCCAGCGGGGCGCGGTGGATCATGCGGGCCAGGCTCGCCCCGCCGGCGACCAACGAGAACAACGAGGTGATCCTGGTGGGGTGGGGGCGGCTCGCGGCGGTGGCGCTGCGCGAGGGGGACTCCGACGGGCTGGGGACGGGGGAGGTCTACGGCGCCTTCGGGCGCGTCATGGGGATCAACGACGCGGGGCAGTTCGTCTTCGCCTCGCGGGCGCTGAGCGCATCGTCGGGGCGGGACGTGATCATGAAGTGGGATGGGGGGAGGTTCGCGGCGGTGGCGCGCGAGCAGACGCCCGCGCCGGGGACGCAGGGCGGGCTGTACGGCGCGCCGCTGGACTCGCCGAGCATCCTCAACGACGCCGCGGCGACGGTCTGCTTCCGCGCCGGGAACATCCAGTTCGGCCCGCGCGCCGGGCAGGCGATCTGGTACCGGGGGGGGCAGTTCCTCGCGGCGACGCGCGACCCGGAGTTCGCCCCCGACGGCCAGCTCGACGACCCCTCGGCGAACTGGGGCTCGCTCGAGCCGGGGCGGCTGCGGGTGGACGCGCAGGGGGGCACCTGGATCGGCATGGGCGTGCTGCAGGCGCCGGTGTCGGCGCAGGCGGTGGTGGTGAGCAACACCGTGGTGGCGCAGCAGGGGGCGGTGCTGCTGTGGGACCCGCAGGGGCGGACGGTGGCGCCGGTGGCGTCGGCGGCGATCGACGAGAGCCTGTCGCACAACGGCCGGTGCTGGATGACGCGCGGGGCGTTCACCAACCAGGACGACTACGTGGTGCGCAGCGGCGCACTGGCGGCCTCCACCGGCGGGCGGATCACCCTCCGCCCCGGCGAGACGGAGCGCTTCGGCGACCTCTCGTACCCGCAGACGTTCTTCCTCAACGTCTGCAACGGCGCGGGGGACTACCTCGTCGGCGGCGTGACGGACGCGCCCGACGAGGACGCCAACGCGGTGGTCGTGCTCAACCGCCGGCGGGTGGTCGTCCGCGAGGGGGACCCGGTGGACCTCGACGGCGACGGGGACCCGACCAACGACGACGCGTACGTCGGCGTGTTCAACAACGACGACGCGTTCTACACCGATGATGGGTGGTTCTACTTCACGGCGGACCTGCGCAACGGCGCGGGCGCGCTCACCGGCCAGGGGCTGCTGCGGGTGCGCGCGTGCGCGGCGGACTGGGACGGCTCGGGGAAGGTCGGCTCCAGCGACATCGCCGCGTACCTGACCGACTGGGTCGCCGAGCTCGGCCGGCCCAGCGGCCTGGCCGACTACAACGACGACGGCGCGGTGGACTCCGAGGACATCAGCGCGTACCTGTCGGCGTGGCTGGCGGCGCTGGCGGCGGGGTGCTGAGCGGGCGGGTTCGCCGGCGCGCGATCGCGGCCACGATTCGGTGGAAGTCTCCGGCCTTTGGCGACTGGCGCTTTGAGGGCGGGCACGCTCGTGGTAAGGTGGTCCGCGGTCCCGCCCGGGTTCTCCGGTCGGGGGCGGCGGCGCGGGGGCGCTCACGGAGACCGCGTATGCCAGAACGACCCGGCAGCATCGCCCGCAGGGCTTCGGTTCTTTGGTCCGCGTCGGCAATCGCTTGTGTGGTTGCCTGCTTCTGCGGCCACGCGGCCGCGCAGCCGACGTTGCGGTACCTGACCGGCATGCCCGGCGGAACGGGTAGCAGCGTCGCGCTCGCGGTTTCGGCCGATGGCACGACAGTGGTCGGTGGCGCCGGCACCTTCGAGCCCGGCACGTGGCGGGCGTTCCGTTGGCGTCTCGATACCGGCGCTGTGCAGAATCTGGGCATTATCCCTCACGGGCTGAGCGGCACCAGCGCGGCGTGGGGCGTCTCCGCCGATGGGAGCGCCGTTGTCGGCGACAGCATCGACAACACCGGCGGCGGCGGCACCATTCGCCGTGTCTACCGCTGGACGGCCGAGACCGGGATGGTTCAGATCCCCGACATCCCCGGCGGGGAGGAGCGGATGCACGCGTTCGGGGTCTCCGGCGACGGCTCGATCGTCGTCGGACGGGCAACCGGGCCGGGCTACAACCCCGCGTTCCGGTGGACGCAGGAGACGGGGCTGGTTTCATTGGGGACGTTCCCTGGCGTTCCCTTCGTCGAGTCGTGGGGGAGGGCGATCTCGCGCGACGGAACCACCATCGTCGGGTCGGCCACGAACGCCAGCAGGAGGCCCGAGGCCTTCCGCTGGACCGAGGAGACCGGGATGGTCGGCCTGGGCTTCGCGGGCACGTCGTACTCGAACGCGACGGCCGTCAGCGCCGACGGCTCGGTGATCGTCGGCGAGACGCGCCGGCCCCGCTTCGGCGGCGACGTGATCATCGAGGCCTTCCGCTGGACCGAGCAGACGGGGATGGTCCTGCTGGGCTCGCTCCCGCACGAGTACGGCTTCAGCTACGCCTCGGGGGTCAGCGGCGACGGGTCCATCGTCGTGGGCAACGGGCTGGGGGGGTGGGTCTGGACCGAGGCGACGGGGATCGTGGGGATCGAGGACTACCTCGCCCAGTTCGGCCTCTTCGACGGGGAGTACGACATCATCAGCGTGGACGGGATCTCCGCCGACGGGACGACCCTGGTGGGGACCGCGTACGACGCGCACTTCTTCCCAGTGGCGTGGGCGGCGACGATCCCGTCGCCGGCGGGCGCGGCGGTGATGGCCCCGCTGGCGCTGGCGGCGGGGGGAGCGGGGCGGCGGCGGCGGGGGGGTGGGGGCGGCGTGTCACTCCGCCGCGGCCCGTCGCGGCAGGGCGCGCCTGAGCAGGCCCGTCCACTGGACCACCAGCCCGACGGCGGCGAGGACGCCCCAGATCGCCAGCCACTCGACGGGGGTGCGGTCGAGCAGCCAGCGGCCGGGGAGGGCGGCCGCATCCGCGAGCCAGACGCCGCAGGGGAGCCAGACCGCCGGCCCCAGCAGGGCCGAGACGGCGCCCGACGCCCACACCGGCATGACCAGCCCCAGCAGCACCCCCAGCATCCCCCCGCCGATGGCGGAGAGGGCGAGGACGGCCTGGTCGCGGGCCGGGAGGCCCTGCCACTGGGCGTCGAGCTCCTCGCCGACGGCCGCGGCGGCCTCCCAGACGGGATCGTGGTCCGGGGGCGTGCTCTCGGGGGCGGCGCGGGCGAGGTTGGCCGGGGTCTCGCTCCCGCCCCAGGCTGGGGCGGCGGCCTGCCACGCCGCGGCGATCCGCCCCTCGTCCGGGGGCGCGGGGGTGACTTCCAGGGCGACGGCCGCCCCCAGGGGCGCGGCCAGCCCGAGGACGGCCCCGAGGGCGATGGCCATGGCGAAGCGGAAGAGGGCCAGCCCGACGACGGCCCCCGCCACGAGCCCGGCGACGGCCCAGGTCGCCTCCGGCGCGGCCGCGGCGAAGGAGACCCGGGGGACGAGCATGAGCGCCCCCGCCCCGCCGGCGAGGGCGAAGAGCAGGACGATCGTCGGCTTCAGGACCCTTCGTCCGGCGAGCCAGAGGATGAGCCCCGCGACGGCGCCGGCGGCGACGAGCGCATGGACGCCCCAGGTCGCGCCGCCGATGGCCTGCGCGGTCTGGTCGAGGGCGCCGATGAGCGAGTCTCGGGGCACGCGTCTCTCCGAGTCACTGGCCGGGAGTGGGGGGCCGGCGGCCCCCGGTCGGTCATGGCCGCGGGGGCATCGACTCTATGAGTTCATCGTGCTTCGGAGGCGGGGTCTGCGGGTTTCTGGCCGTCCGGGGCGGAATTCTCGGAAGGTCGGTCGGGTTCGTGTTTCGGATGGGGTGTGAACAGGGTGTGGAAGAGGGGGCGGGGTGGGGACGGGAAGGCGAGGGGGGATGGCTCCCCGATTCAAGGGAGAGTGCGCGGGGAATGGAAGGGAATTGTCGGCGCAAGCCCTTGTGGGAAAGGCAGTTTCATTCGCTTGTAACCCCAAGGGGCGGAACCGTGGCGGTCGAGGGGGGCGTATGGCAGGAGTCGGAGCGCCCGCGCCGCGCACAGGGTGACGCCCGCGTTGGACCCGGGAGACAGCTTTCCGGTTCCGGTTCGGCCATACCGGTGAAGCGGAACCAACGCCGCAGCCCCAACTTGCGGTCCCCCGCGAGGCGGGGTAGTCTGCGGGGCCCTGCGGGCGTCCCGGCCCCCTCGGAGACGGACGAGGGGAGGCCGGTCGAGGCGGGTCGAGCCGGAGTGACGGCCGGCTCCACTCGCGCGGAAGTGCCGCAGAGGCGGAGACGTCCGCAGCAAGCCCACGTAAGAACAGCAGGCGGTGCGCGTCCGCGCACCGCCGTGAGCGAGGTAGGCGTTCATGTCTAGCAGCAAGTCGCGTCGCGCGGTTCGTCCCTACGTTCGCAAGGGTCTGGTCAAGAGCGGGGACGCCGGCGCGCGCAGCGCCGGGGCCGCGGCCAGGCTGGCGCAGGCCGCGGGCGCGGGGTGGGGGTCCGCCAAGGCCACCGTCGAGGCCCTGGAGGCCCGCAAGCTGCTGTTCTCGCTGACGATCGACCCGGGGTCGGTGGACCCGACGACGGGGCTGGGGTCGGCCCGGGCGGTCTTCGGGTACGTGATCCCCTACTTCATCCGCCAGGTCCCGGACCCGATCGAGACGACGCCGGTGGTCGAGGAGTTCGCGGACGAGTCGGCCCCCTGGACGGAGAACCTGCCGGCGATCCCGCCGAACGGGACGTTCTTCGACAACTCGAACATCCAGGTCTCGTACTCCAACGCGGAGGCGCTGCTGGAGCTGATCCCCGGGCCGGACACCTTCCCGCCGGCGGAGGGGGACCTGGACCTGCGGGTGACGCTCTCGGGCAACGGGTTCACGACCTTCACGTTCTTCAACGACAACCAGCAGGACCCGGAGCCGCTGCTGGTCAACAACGCGCAGTTCACGATCCACGGGCTGGACACCACGGCGACGGGGACGAGGGTCGAGCTGCTGTCCAACGGGCTGGTGGTGCGGACGTTCTCGGGGGCGGCGCTGGCGGCGCTGGGGACGCCCCAGCAGGGGGGCGGGATCCGCTTCCAGTTCAACCACGCCGACGGCTTCAACGCGGTGCGGTTCTCCAGCGCGCAGGTCCCGCCGGACAACGCGGGGTACCTGGACCAGTTCGTCATCGACGACATCTCGTTCACGCCGCCGACGAGCCAGTTCGCGCAGTTCATCGAGGAGCGGATCTTCGGCGTGGACCTGCGGTTCACCGGCCCGGCGGGGGCGACGGTGCGGGTCCTGGACCTCTACGGGCGCGAGATGCACCAGACGATCCGGCTGGGCATCCCGCCGGGGCAGGAGGTGCCGATCGTCTCGCCGCTGGGCAATGCGGTGCCGCGGTTCAACGACGGCATCGGCCAGATCATCATCACCGGCACCGACGAGCGGTCGGCGATCACGATGTGGGGCGGGGTCATCCGCGCGGTCACGGACGTCCCGGAGGACGCGACGTGGGTTGAGCCGGGCTTCGCCTTCATCCCGCCGACGCAGATCGGCGGGCTGTACGACGACTTCGAGTCGGCGGGCTTCGGCTACGCGCTGAGCCGCGACCTGCCGCCGGTGCCGATGGGCCTGCCCAGCGCGGGCGGCTCGATCATCATCGGCAGCCCGATCGTCCGGAACAACGTCAACGACACGGAGTACCTCGGCCCGGGCGTCATCCTGGGGACCGAGCTGTTCACGACGTTCGACGGTCTGGTCCGCGGGCAGGAGATCCGCAACGACTCGCTGTACCGCCGGCCGGACCAGGGGATCCGCGTGGAGGGGGGCGCGTCGATCGGCTCGGTGCTGCTCCACGGCGTGCTGCACGGCTCCAGCCGCTTCACCGGCGCGGTGGGCCGCATCGCGGTCGGCACGCTGCTGGGGAACATCACCGTCGACGGCGACGTGCAGTCGATCACCGTCGCGACCGACGCCGGCCACTGGGCCCGCGAGGACACGCCCTCCGCCCCCGCCACCAGCCCCTACGCGGACGAGCTGTTCGACACCCGCAACGAGATCATCGTCGGCCGGACGCTCGGGGAGCTGGCCGTCGCCGGCCGCTCCACGGTGGACGTCACCGTGGTGGGGGACATCAACAACCCCGGCCGGGCCCGCTGGGACTTCCTGAACTACCGCGAGCGCGAGCAGGTCTACGGCAGCAACTTCGGCTTCGCCCCCGGCACGCCGATGGGGGACGACCAGGACGTCATCAACCTGACGCTGGCGGCCAACGCCTTCGCCGCCGCGGACGGCGCGCTGCTGGGCATCGCCGGCCAGGCGGTCCCCTTCGGCGGGGCGCACTTCCGCAACGACTCGATCCTCAGCGCCGAGTACGTCGGCCACAACGCCACCGCGGTGTTCATCGAGGGGCTGCTGGGGCAGAACGACCCGGTCAACGAAGACTTCGAGTCCACCGACGTCTACGCCTTCGCGGCCGGCCCGGACACCGAGGTCGTCCTGGACATCATCTTCGACTACGCGACCTTCACCGGCTTCGACGCGAGCCGCGACTTCCAGAGCCTGGCGCACGCCCGCGTGGTGGACGCCGACGGCCGCACCGTGGCCTCGCACGAGGCCTCGACCCGCAGCGACCTGCGGCTGGACCCGACCAACGGCGTGCGGATCGCCTTCCGCCCCGACCACGCGGACGTCTTCTACCTGGTGCTCAACACCCCGGTGGACGGGGACTTCGCGGACCGGCCGATCGGCTACCGGGTGGCGCTGACGGGCATGCTGCCGACGACCTTCGGCAGCTACCGCTCGGGCAACTCCACGGGCTACGCGCCGGGCGGCCTCTTCGGCAACCCGGCGTCGATCAACGTGCAGGCGGGCTCGATGGGCCTGATCCGCGTCGGCAGCGGGTACGTGGACGGCCGCGGCGCCGAGGTCAGCGGCGACGACGTCATCAACACCGTCGAGGACGACGACGACCGGATGGCGCTGCGGCCCTCCAGCTTCAACGTGGCGGGCCACCTGCACGGGGTGATGCTCGGCTCGGACGTCTACGGCAACCGCGCCGACGGCTCGCCGGGCCCGCAGATCATCGTCGGCGGGAACATGGGCACGTTCCGCACGGGCATGTCCCCGATCCTGGAACCGAGCCCGGCCCAGGGCGACGTGGAGGACCTGAACCTGGTCGTCGGCGGGACGCTGGGGGTCTTCGACGTCCGCGGGGCGATCCGCCTGAACCAGGACGCGGGCGTCTTCGTGGACGACGCCCGCGCCGTGAACATCCGCACCGGCAACGCCGGGGGCCCCGGCCACATCGGCCAGATCCTCGTCGGCCAGCGGATCTTCGGCGAGAACTTCAACGTCCGCACCAGCCCCGGCTCGATCATCGACATGTTCATCGTCGGCGAGAGCGGCGCCGACCCCAGCAGCGAGGGCGGCGGGCTGGGCGACATCAACGAGCTGCCGCCGTTCTTCAACCTCGGCCCCGGCTCGGACATCCGCTTCGTCAGCTTCACCCGGATCGAGTCCTCCAACGACGACGACGCCTTCCGGCCGCTGGCCGCGGGCGTGCCGGTGACGCTGACCGACGACACGGGCGCGGTGATCACCATCGAGATCCGCGGCGGCTCGCCGGCCTCCTTCGGCCAGGTGCGGACGCTGCCGATCAACGGCTCGCAGGGCGTGGCCATCGCCCGCATCGACGCGACGCTGCTGGGCGGGGCGAGCCTGATGATCAACGGCGTCACCGCCGGCCGCGCCTCCATCGGCCGCATCGTCGTGACCACCTCCGACGAGGGCGCCCGCTCGAGCATCCAGATCGGCGGCAACACCGAGATCGACGTGCTGCGCATCGACCACCTCGAGGGTCAGGCGCTGACGCTGATCCAGAACCTGACCGTCGGCGGCGACATCGTCGCCATGGACGTCCAGGGGCTGGACGAGCTGAACATCCGCAACGGCAACCTCGGCCGCACCGAGGTCAGCGGCGTCGGCCCGCGCCTGCTCGGCCCGATCCTGGGGGTCGCCCCCGGCTACCAGAACGAGGCGGGCAACCCGCTGGGCGTCAACCCCGACAGCATCAACCCGAACTGGAACGGGCAGCTCTACCCCGCGGTCAACATCCGCACCTCCGATGTCCCGGACGACATGACCCTGGCGGACATCGGCGGCCCCTTCGGCCCCCGCCTCAACGGCATCGTCGTCCGCGACGGCGACGTGCAGCGCGTCAACGTCTCCGGCGCGGTGGGGGACGTCATCCTCCAGGGCGGCAACCTCATCAACCTGACCGCCAACACCGACAACGTCCGCCGCAACCCCGGCGACTTCGACGGCATCGTCGGCGTCATCTACGCCAACGACATCGTCAACATCGACGTGGGCGACGGCCTGGCCGGCCCCGGCAACGGCCCGCTGGCCGCCGCCGGCATCTTCGCCGACGACGACATCACCAACCTCACCGCGGGGCGGATGCTCAGCCCCGTCATCCGCGGCGTGATCATGGCCGCCAACGTCGATCCGACCGACGCCGGCGACAACGGCATCTCCCGCATCGCCGTCACCAACGGCCGGATCGACGGCGCGTTCATCGGCGCGGCCACGTTCGACTCCTTCTGGACCAGCGCCCGCTTCTTCTTCAACACCCCGGACTCCGACGACGAGCTCGCCCGCGGCGACATCGTCACGCTGCTGGCCAACGGCACGCCGCTCTTCCGCTCCGAGGTCTTCGGCGTCAACATCGGCAACATCAACATCACCGGGGCCGCCTACGACGCCACCCGCGTGCAGGCCACCGCCAACATCGACCAGATCTCCGCCGCCGAGTTCCGCAACTCCACGCGGCTGGGCGAGATCCTCGAGTACCGCCCCAACGAGATCCGGGCCACCCGCAACATCCGCAACATCACCGCCGGCACCGGCCAGGGCGACATCAACGACCTGCGCATCGACGCGCAGGGGAGCCTCACCGGCGGGCTCTTCGGCCGCAACATCGTCCGCACCGACCTGGACATCGACGGCGAGGTCCGCGCGGTGACGGCGGGGGGCGACCTGCGGGCCTCGGCCGTCCGCGCCGGCCTCATCCGCACCATCACCGCCGCGGGCTCGATCCGCTCCAGCTCCTTCGAGGCCGCCGGCCGGATCGACTCGATCACCGCCGGCGACAACATGACCTCGGTCAAGATCGCCTCCGACGGCCCCAACGGCGGCATCGGGCTGATCCAGTCCGCCTTCTTCCTCACCGGCGAGATCTCCTCGCAGGGCCCGATCGGGTCGATCATCTCGACGCTGGGCTCGATCATCGCCAGCGTGAGCACCACCGACTCGACCAACGGCACGCTGACGCTGCTGCAGGCGGCGCAGGACGCGATCGTCAAGCTCGACATCGCCTCCAACGTCGACACGATCATCGCCGGGCGAAACATCGGCGCCCAGGGCGACGAGAACACCAGCCGGGCGATCAACGTCCGCGGCAACCTCAACATCATCCAGGCCAACACCGGCCAGATCTACACCGACGTCCGCGTCGGCCAGGGCCTGAACCTCATCCAGCAGGCCCGCGTGGTCGCGCTGCCGGGCAACGACCTGGTCAGCCGCGCCGTCATCCACACCTTCGGCCGCATCAACACCGTCAACATCTTCGGCGACTTCAACGGCTCGATCATCAGCGAGTCCGGCGGCATCGGGACCGTCACCATCACCGACGGCTCCTTCCGCCCCGGCAACCGCATCCAGGCCAACGACGGCGGCATCGACCAGGTGGTCATCATCGGCGGCCACCTGATGGGCGACGTCATCTCCGAGGAGCACATCGGCGCCGTCCGCGTGCTCCCCAACGCCGTCGGGTTCTGGGGCGACATCGGCGTCAACCCGAACCTCTCCGCGGCGATCCCGTTCGACTCGATGCGCAACCAGCTCCCGCCCGGCGTGGCCCCCGTGCCCACGTTCCAGGGCCCGCGCATCCAGGCCGGCACCAACATCGGCGTGGTCGAGGTCACCAACGCCTCGATGTGGGAGTCCACGATCTACGCCGGCCACTCCATCACCCTCGTCTTCGTCGCCGGCGTCATCCTCAACGACCACATCACCCCCGGCCTGGGCGGCTCGTGGATCGTCGCGGGCGACTCCATCGGCACGGTCGAGGCGGGCGGCTTCGTCGGCGGGGCGTACATCCTCGCCGGCGTCACCGACCTGGGCTCGGACAACCTCCCCGGCGGCGTCGGCTCGGCGACCGACACCGTGCAGTTCGGCCGCATCGGCGACATCATCCTCCACGGCGGCTCCGGCCTGGTCACCATCGCCGCGGGCATGAACGCCGGGCCCGACGGCTTCTACACCCTCAACCCCGGCCCCGACGGCGTCCGCGGCACCGCCGACGACATCAACGACGACGCGGTCGCCGACGGCATCAGCAGCATCAACAGCGTCCAGGTCGGCGGGGCGGCCCTGCAGACCACGGTCTACGCCGACAACGGCATCGGCTTCACCACCCCCGGGCTCATCCGCGGCGGGCCGGGCCTCAAGCAGCAGAACCCCGGGCGCGTCCTGGAGGTCATCGACGTCCCCGCGGGCGTCGAGCTGGCCCAGAACACCCCCTTCACCTTCCAGACCGCCGCGGGCGAGACCGGCCGCTTCACCTTCGCCGGCCCGGGCCGCGCCTTCTGGGACGCCGACACGCAGACCCTGGGCCTGGTCAACACCACGCTCGCCTCGAGCATCATCGTCGACACCGACCAGAACAGCCTCACCGACGTGCGGATCGTCTCCAACGACGGCGCGTCGATGGGCTTCGCCTCGGTCCGCGCCAACCTCAAGGGCAACTCCAGCTTCTACTTCGACGCCTACGTCCAGCACGCCGAGTTCGGCTTCCTGGACACCACCGGCGTCATCGGCGCCGGCAACGACATGGGCACGGTGGTCGTCGGCCCGACCAGCCGCGGCACGATCCGCGCCAACTACATCAACCAGACCTTCGTCGGCGGCGACTTCGGCCTCCCCGAGTCGGTGGGCCTGGCCGTCATCGACCTGCTGGCCGGCGGCAACATCACCATCGGCGGCGACCTCTCGGGCATCGTCACCCTCAAGCGCGACGCCAACGCCCTGGCGGTGGGCGGCGCCATCGAGCGTGGCGTGGTCCGCTCCGGGCGCGGGCTCTCCAACGTCGCGGCCGGCTCGCTGGTCCACGCCCGCATCTCGGCCCGCAACGACATCAGCGTCATCACCGTCCGCGGGGACATGGTGGACTCGCTGATCTACGCCGGCGCCGACATCGGCCCCGACGGCGTCCTGGGCACCGCGGACGACTACATCTCCGCCGGCAACATCGCCACCGTCACCATCGGCGGCAACTTCGTCCGCTCCGACATCGCCGCCGGCATCGCCCGCGGCCCGGACGGCTTCCTGGGCACCCCCGACGACAAGCGCTCCGACGGCCGCTCCAACATCGGCTCGGTCACCATCGCCGGCCAGGCCATCGGCTCGGACTTCAACAGCGAGTCCTACCGCATCATCGGCACCGGCGCCATCGGCGCCGTCACCGCCGGCGGCCAGCCGCTCAATAGCGTCGGCAACCTCGCCGTCACCCGCTTCGACTCCGCGGCCGACCCGCTGCAGGTCATGGACCTGTCGGTGGTCTACGACTCGGGCTCCTACGTCGCCACCATGCAGTTCAACCAGCCGGTGGACTCCAGCACCATCTCCCCCGCGCTGCGGATCGCCGAGGTCCGCAACGGCGGCGCCCAGCTCATCTCGCTGGCCGAGGGCGTGGACTACTTCGTCGAGTACCTCCCCGCCTCCAACGCCGCCCGCATCATGTTCTCTCGCGAGCTGACCTCGCGCGGCCTGCCGCAGGTCCCCGGCCTCCCCGGCCCCGGCGTCTTCCGGTTCGACCTGCTCGCCGACGTCATCCGCGGCCAGACCCAGGGCACCACGATCGACGGCAACGGCGACGGCTTCGCCGCCCCCGGCGACAACTTCTCGCAGGACGCCGTCGTGGGCGACGCCGGCGACAAGATCAACGGCGCATCGGTCACCGCCGGCGACGGCCACGTCGTCGACTTCTACGGCGCGACCGACCTGAACCTGGTCCTGGACAACAACTACAACCCCGACGGCCTGCCCGACGCCAACAAGACCTTCACGGTCCGCGGCTTCCTGGGCGACCACCCGGACCACGACCCGGACGTCTTCCGCTTCGCCGGGGACGCCGACGTCTACAAGATCAACCTCCGCGCCGGCCAGATCCTCCGCCTGGGCGAGATGACGGGCAACGCCGCGCTGGCCGCCCGCGCCCTGTACGACGCCGAGGGCAACCTGCTGCTCTCCAGCGAGGCGATCAACCCCTTCACCATCGTCGGCACCGACAACGAGAAGTTCGTCCGCCTGGACCGCAACATCCCCGCCCGCGACTCGGTCAGCAACGAGGACCAGGTCCTCATCAAGCACACCGGCACGTACTACATCCTCGTCACCCCGACCCTGGACGCGACCAAGCTCGGGTTCGTCAACGAGCTGCCGGACATCACCGCCTCGACGCAGATCCCCGACATCGAGCCGATCGCCGGCGCGACCGGGAACTACAGCTTCACGCTGGAGGTCTTCGACGACGGCGACACCGGCTTCTCCGGCGACACCGACTCGGGCGACGGCGTCCGCGTCGTCCCCGCGCCGCTGCCGATCACCTTCGCCGGCGCCGACGGGGTCTTCGGCACCGCCGACGACCAGTCGGTGGTCACCATCGGTTCCTTCAGCTTCGGGCTCGACTGGGGCCCCGACGGCGTGCCCAACACCGCGGACGACTTCGTCAGCGGCTCCAACGGCACGGGCATCACCTCGCAGCGCTCCGCGGGCGCCGACGGCGTCTTCGGCACGCCCGACGACCACAGCGTCTCGTTCGTCGGCGCCTCCATCGGCGCGCCCAACCCCACGGGCGTGCCGCGCGAGATCACGCCGGACATCGACGTCTACCACCTCAACAACCGCGAGCCGATCGCCCCCGGCACCCGCGTCCGCGCCACGCTCCACCTCACGGAGCTGGGCTCGAACCTCGGCGTCACCCAGCAGCCGCGCCTGGGCGAGGACCGCAACACCGTCGTGGACCTGCGCAACGACTTCCAGTTCGCCATCTTCGAGACCTCGGGCTCGACCCGCGTGGACGACGGCCAGCTGCTGGCCGCCCCGACCGAGGCCCTGCCCATCGGCGGCCAGGCCCAGAAGGTCTTCGCCCGCGGCGACACCTCCTACGGCTACGACGCCAACGGCGACTTCTTCATCGAGTTCATCGTCCCCGGCCGCCAGGGCATCCAGGGGGCCGTCCCCGCGAGCTACGCCCTCTACATCCAGGGCGCCATCCGCAGCGACTACGAGCTCACCATCGTCACCAGCGGCACCGGCTCGTTCGCGCCCACGACGCAGAACGTCTTCATCGAGACCCGCGGCGGCGCGATCGACTGGCTCGAGGTCGGCGGCGTCCGCACCGAGCTGGCCCCGTTCACCTCCGGCGTCCTGGGCTTCAGCGGCCTGATCGGCGCCCAGACGGTGGACAGCTACATCATCTCGCGCCTGGTCTCCAACCTCGACTCCATCTTCGCCGCGGCGAACGTGGACGTCCGCTTCTCCACCACCCCGGCCAGCTTCGAGGGCCAGGAGTTCTCCACCGTCTTCCTCACCCGCTCCAACGAGCCGACCGCCTTCGCCCTCAACGGCACCTACGGCGTCAGCCAGCACGTGGACGCCTTCAACGTGGACCGCACCGACCAGGCCGTGGTCTTCGCCCCGTCGCTGAGCACGCTGGGCTACCCGCCGAGCCAGCAGGGCGTGGACCTGCTGGTGCAGTCGCTGACCGCGGCGGTGGCGCGGCGCGTCGGCGAGCTGATCGGCATCCGCACCCTCGACGACGCCGGCCCCGGCTCGGTCATGGCCGCGAACTCCGTCCGCAACGTCGCGTCCACCTACCGCTTCAACAGCACCTCGGCGGCCCTGACCAACAACTGGGACTCGCTGTACAACAGCCACTTCTACCTCGGCCAGCAGAACGATGTGAACCTGCTGGACCGCATCCTGGCCGACCGGTTCTGACCCCCCCTCCCCCCCTCCCCGCGCCGGGGAGCAACGCGACTCGAACGCACAAGGCCCGCGGGCACGACCCGCGGGCCTTTTCGTTCGGCCCATCACGCAAGAGAGCCCCGGGCGCGAGCGCGGGGTGGATGTTCCCATGCGCACCTTTGAAAAGGCGGAACGCGGGGGGAGCGGGGACAGCGGGGAGATGCGGGGAAGAAGAGGGTGATAGGGAAAGGCGGGAGCACGGAGGTCCCAGAGGTCCACAGAGGTCGCAGAGGAAGACAGGGATTGGGGAGAGGGGGTTGGCGAGGACGCTCTATGGCCTGACCATGGATCGCGCCCGGTCGCTCGTGCGTGCGAGAAGGCCCAGCGCCGATCCAGATCTGCTTCCCCTCTGTGCCCTCTGTGGCTCTCCGTGTCCTCTGTGTTCCCGCCTTCCTCTTCTCTTCTCCTCTCTTCCCCGCGTTTCTCCGTTTACCCCGCTCCCCCCGTGTTCCTCCTGGAATCGAACCGGCGCGCGGGAACAACCCACCCGGGCTCGCGCCCGGGGCTCCCTCTTGAGGGATCGGGGTGGGGTGGTTTACTCGCTCGCGGGGGTGGCGGGGGTGGCGGGGGCGGCGGCTTCGGTGGCGAGGAGCTCGCCCTCGGTGTGGGCGACGACGACGCAGGCGAGGGCGTCGCCGGCGACATTGATGACGGTGCGGCACATGTCGAGGATGCGGTCCACGGCGAGGACGACGCCGATCCCCTCGACAGGGAGCTTGGCGGACTGGAGGACGACGACGAGCATGACGATGCCGCCGGAGGGGATGCCGGGGGAGCCGACGGCCGCGAGGGAGGCGGTGAGCACGATGACGGCCTGCTGGCCGATGGAGAGCTCGATACCGTAGAGCTGGGCGATGAAGATCGCGGCGATGGACTGCATCAGCGCGGTGCCGTCCATGTTGATGGTGGTGCCCAGGGAGCAGACGAAGCTGGTGACGTCCTCGGGGATGCCGAGCTTGTCGCGGACGCGCTGGATGGTGACGGGGAGGGTGGCCGAGGAGGAGGAAGAGGTGAAGGCCAGCAGCAGGGCGGGGGCCATGCCGCGGAAGAACTTCCTCACCGGCATGGGCGTGAGGATGCGCAGGACGGCGGGGTAGAGGCCGAACAGGACGATGAGCAGGCCGCCGACGACGCAGAGGCAGTAGGCCAGCAGCGCCTGGAGGAGGCCCAGGCCCAGGTCGGCGACGACGGGGGTGATCAGGGCGAAGGCGCCGACGGGGGCGGTGAGCATGATGACGCCGACGAGGGCGATGATGGCGTCGGTGAGCCCGTCGAAGACGGCCAGCACGGGGCGGGCCCGCTCGCGGGGGATGAGCGTCAGGGCCAGGCCCAGGACGATGGCGAAGACGACGACCTGCATCATGTCGGCGCGGGCGAGCGCCTCGAAGGGGTTGACGGGGATGAGGGAGGCGAGGTAGTCCCACATGGAGGTCGTGCCCGCGGCCTGGACGCGGCTGGCGATCGCGCCGGCCTGGCTGGCGGCGATCTGGTCGCGGGTCTCGGCGGGGATGGCGTTGCCCGGGCGGACGACGTTGGCGACGGTCAGGCCGATGATGATCGAGAGCAGGAGGGTGGTGGCGAAGAGGGCGGCGGTGCGGGCGCCGACGCGGCCGAGCTTTCGCATGTCGGAGATGCCGCCGACGGCGACGACGAGGGAGAAGAGGATGATCGGGACGGCGATGAAGCGGAGGGAGTTGAGGAAGAGGCGGGCGACGAGCTCGTTGAGCTTGACGAGGAAGCGGGCCGTGGCCGCGCCGATCCCGGCGTCGGCGTTGGGGTCGGCCTCGCCGGCGGGCGGGGCGGCGGCGCTGAGGTAGGCCGCGGGGTCGCCGACGCCGAGCGCGGACCAGATCGCGCCGCCGTAGGAGTTCAGGACCAGGCCCAGGATGATCCCGGCCAGGAGCCCGATGAGGATGCGCCAGTGCAGGGCGAGTTTCATGTGAGCGATGGTACCGGATCGGGGCGACCGGGCCAGCCGTGCGGCTGGAATGGAGGGCAGGGTGAAAGGGAGTTGGCCGGGTGGGCCTACGATCCGAGCAATGGGCGGAGGCCAACACTCCAGCAAAGGACGATTCCGGGAGTACAAGCGGGCGCACCGGGAACGGCACAGGCTCGCCCGGTCGGGGGGGACGCCCGGTGCGCCCGGTGCGGGGTCGGCGGCGTCGGCGGGCGGGGCGATCCTGAGCGAGCAGGAGCAGCGGTCGCGCCGGCGGCGGCAGCGGTCGTTCTTCGCGCTCTTCGCGGCGTTCTGGGGGATGCTGCGGGGGCACCGCGGGCGGCTGGCGGCGGCGCTGGGGACGCTGACGGTGGCGACGCTGCTGGCGCTGATCTCGCCGGCGAGCACAAAGGTCGTCATCGACTACATCGTGACGGACAACCCCGGGCCGGCGGGGATTCCGGAGTGGCTGGGGCTCGGGACGGACCGGATCCGGCTCCTGTGGATGGTGGGGGCGGCGCTGGTGGCGCTGGCGGTGGTGTCGGCGAGCGTGGGCGTGTGGGGGCGGTGGCACGCGACGCGGATCACCAAGCGCCTGCAGGCGTCGATGCGGCGGCGGGTCTTCGAGCACGCGGTGCGGCTGCCGCTGCACCGGGTGTACGGGCTCAAGAGCGGGGGCGTGGCGAGCATCCTGCGGGAGGATGCGGGGGGGATCGGGGAGCTGGTCTTCAGCCTGGTGTACAACCCGTGGCGGGCGATCGTGCAGCTGGTGGCGACGCTGGCGATCCTGGCGTGGACGGACTGGCGGTTCCTGGTGGGGGCGCTGCTGCTGATCCCGGCGGTGTGGATGAGCCACCGGGCGTGGATCGGGCGGATCCGGCCGGTGTACCGGGACATCCGGGCGACGCGGCAGCACATCGACTCGCACGCGACGGAGGCGTTCGGGGGGATGCGGGTGGTGCGCGGGTTCAACCGGCACCGGGGCGAGGCGGGGCGGTTCGTGCGGTCGAACCATTTGATGGCGCGGCAGGAGCTGTACGCGTGGTGGTGGTCGCGGGGGATCGAGATCGTGTGGCAGCTGATGATCCCGGTGTCGCTGGCCGCGGTCTTGATCTATGGCGGGATGCAGGTGGTGTGGGGGCGGATGACCATCGGCGACGTGATGATGTTCTCGGCGTACCTGATGCTGCTGCTGGGGCCGCTGGAGACGCTGGTGGCGACGGCGACGAACATCCAGAGCAACCTGGCGGGGCTGGACCGGGTGCTGGACCTGCTGGAGGAGCCGACGGAGCTGTCGGGGACGGCGGGCGGGGGGATCGGGAGCGGGACGGGGGCGGCGGGGATGACGCTGGTGGGGCTCAACGGGGCGGTTGGGGCCGGGGCCGGGTCGCGGCTGCCGGCGCTGGGGCGGATCACGTTCGATGATGTGTCGTTCTCGTACCCGAGGGGGGAAGGGAGGAGAGGGGGAGAGTCGGGAAGCCACGTCGAAGGGGAGGGCGGCCATGGAGCCCTCACCCGGCCTCTCCCAAAGGGAGAGGGGGGGCAAGAGGCGCTGCCTGAGCGCGTGTTGGAGCATATCAACCTGGACGTGATGCCGGGGATGGTGGTGGCGCTGGTGGGGCCGAGCGGGTCGGGGAAGACGACGCTGTGCAACCTGGTGGCGCGGTTCTACGACCCGACGGAGGGGGCGATCCGGCTCGACGGGGTGGACCTGCGGGAGCTGGACGTCGATCTGTACCGGTCGCTGCTGGGGATCGTGGAGCAGGACGTGTTCCTGTTCGACGGGACGGTGGCGGAGAACATCGGGTACGCGAAGCGGAACGCGACGATGGAGGAGATCCGCCGGGCGGCGCGGGCGGCGAACGCGGATGGGTTCATTCAGAAGCTGGACCGCGGGTACGAGACGCTGATCGGGGAGCGGGGGGTGCGGCTGAGCGGGGGGCAGAAGCAGCGGATCGCGATCGCCCGCGCGCTGCTGGCCGAGCCGCGGATTTTGATTCTGGACGAGGCGACGAGCAACCTGGACTCCGAGAGCGAGGCGCTGATCCAGGAGTCGCTCGAGGAGCTGATGAAGGGGCGGACGTGCTTCGTGATCGCGCACCGGCTGAGCACGATCCGGCACGCGGACCTGATCGTGGTGCTCGAGGGGGGGCGGATCATCGAGACGGGGACGCACGAGCAACTGATCGCGGCGGAGGGACGGTACGCGGAGATGCTGCGGGTGCAGCTGCGGCAGGAGGATGAGGTGGAGGCGGAGGTTGTGGAGGGGGAGGAGGTGGAGGAAGGGGTGGGGGAGGAGTAGGGGGGAAGGAGTGAGGAGGTGTGGAGGTGAGGAGGGCTGGGGATCGGAGATGTGAGATGCAGAGAGAGCGGGTCGGTGGTGCGGGTGCTGGGTTGCGCTATTCGGTTGCGTGCGAGTCGTCGGGCGTGCGGAGCAGTTCTGCCGCTTCGGCGTAGCCGAACTGGGTGGCGTGGTCGTAGGCGGTGCGGCCGGAGGGGTCCTTCAGGGTGGGGTCGGCGCCGGCGTCCAGCAGGATTCGGATGGCGTGGGCGTCGCCGCGCTGGGATGCGAGCATCAGCGGGGTCATGCCGTCGTAGGTCTGGCCCCAGGACCAGCGAACCCGCTCGTTGACGTCCGCGCCGGAATGGAGGAGTTGTGACAGGGCTTCCCGGTTGCCATCGCGCGCCGCCGCGTGCAGAGGAGGCTGAGATGTGAAGTACGCGACCTTCAGCCATGGAGCGATGAGGATCGTCATGGAGATGATGATCCCGAGGAACACCAGGATGAGCGAGCGAGGTGGCCAGCGGCGGCGGTGATGGGTTGGTTGATCTGCGCTGTTCACTGGGTTGTCCATGCTGGGGCGGGATGGGAGTGGGAGAGACCCGAGGATTCGCCGTAGAGGGAGCAACTTAGCGTTCGAGGCGGTGGTCGGCGCGGAGGGTTCGGTCGACGTTGCTGGTGGAGGCGGGGTCGTAGGGGATGAATGTGGCGTGGAGGTTGAGCCAGGGGTCGGTCGGGGCGCCGGCGGCGCCCTCGGCCCAGGCGATGACCCAGGGGGGGAGGCCGCCGAGGTGGATGAGGTAGGTGCGGGAGATGAGGTCGTCGTACATCAGCGCGTTGCGCTCGGGGTCGCGCAGGTCGATCTCCCAGTAGACGCTGCGGGGGCGGGCGTCGCCCTCGCCGTCCGCCGATCCGTCGGCGGCGACGGCGTCGCGCCCCGCGCTGGAGAGCTCGACACGGAGGTAGCCCAGGGCCTTGATGTTGTGGCCGTAGCGGTCCTTCAGCTCGAGGTGGAGGGCGAGCTGCGGCTCCCCTTCGGGGTCGCGCGTGACCCTGGTGAGGGGGTGGATGCGCATGCGCTCGGGGAGGAGGGCGTCGGAGTCGCCGGCGCGGGGTGCGCCGGTCTCGGTCTGGCCGGCGCGGGGGCCGGAGACGGGGGGGAGGGGCGAGCGCGAGGAGGGGGGCTCGGAGGCGCACGCGCTGAGGATGAAGAAGGCGGCGGCGGCCGCGGTGGCCGCGACGGCGATGGTGGGTGAGGCGGGCCGGGGTGTGGGGGGCGCGGGCGTCATGCGGGGTTGGCGGGGGCCTTCATCGTCGTCATCATCCATCGGGAGTGTACCACCAAGTGTGGCAATCAGAGGTCGCCGGTGCGGGCGCGGGGCCGGGGGCGGCCCGGGACGGCGGGACGCTCGGCGCCGTCTGGGGCGGTCGGGGGGGACGGGACGGTGAGCGTGGGGGGGCCCGGGAGGAAGCGGTCGAGGATCTCGGCGAGTCGGCGCTGGCCGGCCTGGACCGCGGCGAGGGCGCGGGTGTTGCGCTCCAGGGTGGCGAGGAGGGCGTCGAGCTCGGTGCGGTCGCGCTGGATGCGGTCGTGGGCCTCGGCGAGCTGCCGGTCGCGCACGGCCGCGGCACGGCGCTCGGAGAGCCACATCCATCCGATGAGGCCGGCGGCGCCGAACTGGGCGAGGGCGGTGGCGAGTTGGGTTTCGGGCATGGCGTGGGGCCTCTGAGGAAAGGGGCGGGACCGAGCGAGGAAAGCCGGGGCGTGAGGAAGGGGAGGAAGGAAAGGGCGCGAAGAAAGGCGGGAGCACGGGGGCCACAGAGATCCACAGAGATCGCAGAGGGTGGCAGGTGGGGGTGGCTTCCGGACCTCGCACACGCCTGGGCAAACGGACGCCATCTCGTCATCACGTCTCTACGCCGCCCGACCGCCGGTCACCCTTCCTTGATCCCAGCCTCTGCCCTTCTCCGTGACGTCTGTGGATCTCTGTGACCTCTGTGTTCCTGTCTTCATGCTCTTCTTCGCGCTCTTCGCGTCCTTCGCGTTGGAAGGGCTTTGTCTTTTCGATGTTCCTCTGGTGAGTTCTTCTCGCGCGAAGGCGGCGGCGGAGCGTCCGGCCCGGGCTTGCGCCCGGGGCTCCCTTTTGGGGTGGAATCAGGTGTTGAGGAAGCGGATGAAGCGGGCTGTGTAGGGGAGGGTGACCTGGCGGGCGCGGTCGGTGCGGTCGGCGGGTTCGAAGCGGACGAAGGACATGTCCTCGTACACGCGGCCGTGGTGGTCGATGAGGTTGGCGGCGTGGGCGGGGAAGGTGAGCTTGGCGTGGATCGCGGCGAGGAGGGCGTCGAGGGCGGCGTCGGTGGGGGCGACCAGGCGGCCGCGGACTTCGATGATGAGCTCGAGGGGGCCGAGGGGGATGGCGCCCGGGGAGGCGCCGTCGAGGGCGAAGGCGGGGACGGTCTGGACGCCGGCGGCGAGGCGGCGGAAGCGGTGGGGGCCGGAGTTGAACAGGCCGGCTTTGTCGAAGGAGGAGGGCATGGGGTGGATCCGGGGGGAAGGGGACGTGCGGAGTCCATGTGTGCTGTGTGATGTGTGATGTTGCGAGGCAACACACATCACACATCAGGGAGCGTCAGTTCAGTGCGGTGCGGGGGCTGATGTGATGGGATCGGTGGCGCCGTCGGGGCTGAGGGCGATGAGGGTGATGGTCTGGCGGGCGTGCTTGGCGGTGGCGAGTTCGTGGGTGACGCTGGTGATGACCGCGGCGGGGATCGTGAACTGGCGGCGGGAGGCGTCGGAGCTGGTGGGGGAGGTGTGGAAGGCGAGAGCGGCCTGGTCGCCGGGCCTGTGGGCGGCGAGGTCGTCCCGGAGGAGGTTGCGTACGACCCGGATCTGGGTGCGTTGCTCGGGGGCGTCGGCGAAGACGGGGTGGGGGCCGGCGTCGGACCACTCCTCGGCGGGGCGGGTGGTGGTGCGGTCGATGGCGAGGAGCGCGACGTCGGTCCAGGTGTGGGCGCCGAAGCGGACGAGCGGGGGATTGAGGAGGAGCATGGGGGGGTCCAAAGGGCAAAGGGTCAAATCAGGATGGGAGTGGGGGGTGGGGTCAGGCGCGGAGGAGGCGGTAGATGTGGAGGTGGCGGATGGTGTCGGTCTCGCCGTCGCCGTCGAGGTCGAGGCGGACGGGGGTGCGGGCCCGCTCGGTGCGGAAGCGGTGCTGGTAGAGCTGGGCGCGGGCGGCGAGGTGGGACATGGGGCCGCCGAGGGCGGCCGCGGCGGAGAAGATGAGGTGCAGCGTGCCCAGGGCCCCGACGAGGCGGAGGGCGTCGGCGTTGGTGACGGCGGATTCGTCCGGGGCGCCGGGGATGGAGGGGTCGATGCCGGCGGCGCGGAGGAGCTGGGCGTGGACGATCGCGGCCTGGGGGGCGAAGGTGTAGACCACGACGGGGCGGTCGCTCAGGGGGAGCGGGGGGACGGCGGGCGAGGAGTCGGCGTCGCGCAGGAGCGAGACCTCGAGCGTCTGCGGGCCGGTGCGCTCGATGACCTCAAGGGGGAGGCCGTCGATGAGCACGACGTGGCCGGTTGTGATCCCGGCCGCGGCGGCGTCGCCGGTGGAGAGGGTGAGCGTCGTGCCGCTGACGGAGCCGGCAGCGCTGAGGAGGCGCTGGCCGGCCCAGGCGATGTCGCGGAAGAGGGTGGGCTCGAGGGCGAGGAGGTCTCGGTCTCTCGTGAACATGGCTGTCGTCCTTATGAAGAGGTTTCACCACGGAGGGCACGGAGGGGCGCGGAGCGGTCGGGAAGAGACGTGTGCACCCGTTGCATGTTGTGATCCAACAGGAGTGGGCTAGAAGAGGGGTGGGAGGGAGCGTGGGGGCGATGCGCCGTCGGGAGTGGTTGGGCGCGGCCTTCGTGCCTTGATGCCCGGTCTTGACTCCTCTCCGTGACCGCTCCGTGATCTCGGTGACTGCGTGGCGAGAAGACTGTCTTTCAAGCGCCCCCGCGCGCCGTCGCGCGAGGGGACGCGGCCCGCGGTGTCGGCCGGATCGGTGGCGGTGTCCGTGCCGGGGCGTCCGCGGGCGGGGTGGGGGGCCCCCCGAGGGCGGGCTGCTAGGCGGTCAGGCCGCGGATCACGCCGTGGGCGTTCTCGTTGCGCATCTCGAGGGTGTACTCGCCGAGGACCATGCCGGACTCGGCGTCGCCGGTGGCGGCGAGGGGCTTGTAGTGGAAGGAGCGTCCGCTGAGGGGGAGGACCTCGATGCGTGAGGAGTCGAGGAGGAGGACGGCGTCGGCGGGGACCCATCGGGAGAGGACGATGCGGCAGACGCCGAAGTCGCTCTCGTAGACGGAGACCAGGTCGCGGACGGAGGCGTCGCGCGGGGTGTAGGAGCGGTTGGCGGAGATGAAGGAGTTGATGCGGCGCTTCTGGAGGCCGCCGACGACGATGGTGTCCACGGGGCCGTTGGACTGCTCCCAGATCAGGCGGAGCGCGGTGTTGAGGAGGCTCTCGGTGAGCTCGTTGCCGTCGTCGCCGCCGCCGTCGGGGAAGCCGTTGGCGCCGGGCTGGAAGGCGTTGGTGGAGATGCGGCCGATGATGCCGTCCATGGTGCGGCGGACGGTGGAGGAGCCCTGGGGGTTGCTCTGGGCGGCGACGCCGTTGATGACGCAGTTCTCCAGGTCGCGGAGGAGCTCGCGGAGCCGCTCCTGCTTCTGGTAGTCCACCTCGTCGCGGACGCCGTAGGCGCGGGCGGCCTGCATGGAGCCGGAGACCTCGATGCTGGCGGTGAAGATCTGCGTGTGGTTGCGCCGGCGGGAGCGGGCGGTGAAGCGGGCGGCGGGCTTGTCGTCCCCCTCGAGGGCGGCGTTGCCGACGATGTAGAGCTTCATGCCGTCGGAGAGGGGGCCGCCGGCGGTGCCGCCGTAGCGGCGGACGACGGTGAGGGTGTCGCCGCTGATGGCGGTGACGAGCATGATCTCGCGCAGGCCGTCGGGGCGGACCTGGTCGCCGACGCGGAAGCGGTCGCCGTGGGCGACGGTGACGCTGGTGGCGTCGGTGGCGTTGGGGGAGAAGTTGGACTGGTTGACGGTGTCGGTGTTGGGCAGGAGCTCGTCCTCGAGCCACTCGTGGACGGTGCTGACGGCGACGCGCTTGGGGTCGCCGAGGTGGTCCAGCAGCGGGGTCTCGTACGGGCTGACGATGGAGACGATGTCGCTGACGTCCTCGACGAGCTCGGGGAGGTCGGCGCCGGCGGTGAAGGTGGCTTTTCCGGTGAAGGGCATGGGGGGCTCCTGGGAGGGGTGCTGGGTGCTGAGTGCTGGGTGCTGCGTCGCTTGTGATGTGCTGATGTGCGATGTGTGGTGTGTGATGTGCGGTGTGCGCTGTCTCCTTTCAGCGCCGGCGGGCCCTGAGGTAGCGGAGCAGGGCCCGGCGGTCGCCGGTGGTGGCGGCGAGCTCGGCGAGCTCTTCGGGGTTGTCGCCCGCGCCGGCCGGGGCGAGGCGGGGGCTCATGGACGTCGGGAGCGCGGCGGGGCGGAAGAGGTGGGGCTTGCGCCGGCGGAGGTCGCGGACGGCCGCGGCGAGGTCGGGCTCGGGGGTGTCGGCGATGTCGCGCTGGATCAGGAGCGTCGCGGCGTCGAGGTCGAGGGCGCGGGCCTGGACGAGCAGGCGCTGGAGCTCGCGGGCGCGGTCGGCGTCGGCGGCCTGCCTGCGGGTGGCGTCGAGCTGGGCGCGGAGGTCGGCGAGCTGGGCCTCGAGCTCGGCGGCGCGGGCGTCGGCGTCGTTGCCGGAGTCGTTGCCGGGATCGGTGGGTTCGTCGGGCGTGCCGGGGTCGAGCGGCGTGTCGGGCGCTGCGGGCATGGTGCGGCTCCTTGTGCGGCGAGCGGGATGGGGATGGAAACGGGGGTTACACGACGCCGGGGTCGGCCGCGGCGTAGCCGAGCTCGGCGAGGATGCGTGCGCGCGGGACGCCGAGGTCGAGCTTGGTCCTGGCGGCGGCGAGGACGTCGCGCTCGTCCTGAGGGATGGGGTCGGGCCACTCGACGCGGACGGCGCGCTCGCCCGCGCCGGGGTCGGTGGGGAAGACGCCGAGCTGGTCGAGGGCGGCGAGGATGAGGGAGCAGAGGTCGGCGAAGCCGCGGCCGTAGGTGACGCGTTTGCGCGCGGTGCGGGAGAGGAGGCCGGTGAGGGTGATGCGCAGCGCGTTCTCGCTGGTGAGGTTGCCGACGCGGGCGCGGACGACGCCGGTGGCGAGCGGGGGGACGCCGCTGACCTTGTCGAGGGCCTCGCGGATCTCCTCGATGTGGCGGTCCTCGCTGGGGCTGGCGGCGTCGCCGCCGAAGGACTCGATGGAGGCGTCGGGGTTGTCGGTGGACCAGAGGCGGCCGGGGCCGATGGGGGTGTTCTCGAAGCCGTCGATGCCCTTGGCGAGGTACATCTTGAAGGACTGCATGGTGACGCGGGCGGCGCGGTCGCTGAGGCGGGTGTTGAGCTCGTCCTGGAGGGGGATCAGCGGCTCGACCTCGCCGAGGCCCTCGTAGGCGAAGGGCTGGCTGAGGTTCTGGATGTGGACGACCGGCGGTCGGCCGAGGTTGAAGGGGAGCGGCTCGTCGACGACGAGGCGAGGCTCGCCGGGGGAGGACCCGGGGCTCACATCCGTGTGATAGACCTGGCGGTGGGTGGCGGAGAGGATCTCGGTGACGAGCTGGTCGCGCCGGCGGGGAGCGGGAGCAGAGAGGGGGCCGGCGCGGAGGGAGCGGAGCCAGCGGGCCAGGGGCGCCTCGGCGGGGGCGTCGGACGGCGGGGCGGGGCGCTGGCGGTGGATGATGTAGGCGGAGATGGCGCGGTAGTCGTCGGGGCTGAGGAGCGGGACGGCGCGGGTGGGCTCGACGGCCTCGATGCGGAGGAGCTCGGCGGCGATGGCCGCGGCGGAGGCGGGGTCGATGTTGTTCGCGGCGGCGGCGGCGAGGTTGGCGTCGGGGTCGGCGCGGAGGAGGAGGTCCACGTGGCCGTAGACGTGGGCGAGCAGGGCGAGGTCCTGGAGGAGGGCGATGCCGCCGGAGGCCTCCCAGACGGACTCGAGGATGCGCTCGATGGCGCGGGCGCGGCGGGGGTCGGCCGCGCCCGAGACGAGCCGCACGGGTCGGCCGAACATGAACTCGATCATGGTGTGGATGCGCCAGGCGATGTCGTTCTCGATGACGACCTCGCGGTCCTGGGCGCCGGGGCGGCCGGTGAGGCGCGTTGGCAGGCCGGCGGCCTGGGCGAGGGCGGCGGCGCGGGAGGGTGCGTTGGAGGTGGGGCCGGCGCGCTCGGGGGCGTTGCGGTAGTAGCGCCAGGCGAGGTTCAGGCGCGGGAGGGTCGCGCGGGCGTGCTCGGCGAGGAGGGAGGCGAGCAGCGCGGGGGTGAGGGGGACATCGTCGAACGGTTCGAGCTGGTAGGCCATCGGCAAGCCCTCGGGTGTGGGGCCCGGATCGCCGTCCGCGGCGGATCACAGGGTCCGTCTACCCGGGGCTGCGCGTCGCGAGTTGTGCGCACGGGGAGCGGTGGTAAGGGGGGACTAGGTTGCGTAAGTGGCTGCCGGGGCTGGGGCCGGAGTTTTTTCGATCACTCCAGATTGAGCGCGCAGGATCGTCCGCGGTGTGCGCACGGATCGTGAGATGCGTGGGCGGCCGGGATGGCGCGGGGGAGGGGTCAGTGCGCGATGTTGGCCCACGCGCTGGCCGCGGCGAGGTCGCTGGTGATCGGGCCGACGGTGTTCGTCTCGCCGATGGTGTAGTTGTTGGCGTTGAAAGAGGCGGAGTTGGAGACGATGACGTTGCGCGTGCCGGTGACCTGGATCCCGCGGCCGTTCTGCACCAGCGAGTTCCCCTCGATGCGGTTGAACTGGCCGGGGACGTAGATCCCGGCGCCGCCGCTGGAGTTGCCGTTGAAGACGCAGTGGTTGCCCCGGATCAGCCCGCGGGAGCCGACGAAGACGCCGTGCAGCGTGTTGTTCTCCAGCAAGCAGTCGGTCACCTTCCCGGTGGCGAGGAGGAGGATGCCCGTCTCGCAGGCGCTGACGGTGCAACGGGTCACGGTGCAGAAGTCGCTCCCGCGGATGCCCTCGTCCGCGCAGTCGTAGACCGTGCAGTCGGCGACGACGCTGTGCATACCGGCGACGATGCCCCGGCCGCGGCAGCCGTCGATCCTGATGCGCTCGTAGCGGGCGTTGGGGTTGTTCTGGCCGGAGATGGCGTCGTCCCAGCCGATGAGGACGCCGTCGCGCACCACCAGGTTCCGGGCGGTCGATTGGGCGAAGATGCCGTGCGAAGAGCCCGCCACGCCCTGGAGCCTGAAGCCGTTGAGGTCGATCGTCACGTCCGGCGCGGAGACGAGGATCCCGTGGCGGCCGGCGACGCCGGTGACGTCCCCCGTGAGGTAGTACGACCCCGGCTCGAAGATGTGATAGACCGTCGCCGAGTTCCCCGGGGTCGTGTCGGGGCCGATGGGGATCCGCGGCTCGACCTGGGTGAGGGTCTTGTGCGTCGGGGCGACGGGGCCGGCGGGGGCGGGGGCGTGGGCCGAAGCGAGCAGCAGGCCCGCGGCGACGGCGAACACCAGCGTGGTACGGTTCGACATGGGGAGGTCCTCCGCCATGCCCAGCGCAGAACGACACCGGGTGTGACGGAGGGACGCTCGAATCGTCTCCGCGACGGGGAGGGGGGCTGGAAAACCCGTCCAGATCCCTACTTTGCCTTGTAGTACTCCAGGTTGAGCTGGATGTACTTGTTCCACTCCGGCGGCAGGTCCTCCTGCGGGTAGATCGCCTTCACGGGGCATTCGTCCACGCACAGGCCGCAGTCGATGCAGGTGTCGGGGTCGATGTAGAGCTGGTCGGAGGTCTCGAACTCCGGCTCGTTCTTGGTCGGGTGGATGCAGTCAACAGGGCAGACGTCCACGCAGGACGTGTCCTTGGTCCCGATGCAGGGCTCGGCGATGATGTGAGGCATAGAGCGGGTCCTTCTGGCTCCTGTGGAGTTGGCATACTAGGGGCCGCAAGGGGGAGCGGCGGGGGAAGGATCGGCCGCGTCGGTCGGCTGGTCCACGTCCCGGGGGGTTATCGCCCCTCCAGCATCCCCCGCTTCGAGTACCGCTCCCCGCACTCCGGGCAGACGCCCTCGTGGGGCAGGCCCCGCAGGGCGTAGCCGCAGGTCGGGCAGGACAGTTCCGCCCGTGCGAGGACGTCCTCCGGCAGGTCCGGCGCTTCGGGGGCGGGGATGCACGCCGCGAGCAGTTCCGGGCCGCGGCGGTCCGCCAGCAGCGCGCAGACGTCCACCTCCGCTCCGCACGCCGGGCACGCCTCCAGCGCGGCTTCCAGCGGCAGCGCCTCGCCGCACGCCGGGCACGGCGGCGCGAGCGCGGGGTCCAGCAGCGACAGGTCCGGCAGCGACTCCGCCTCCCACCCCTCCTCCACCTCCGCCGGCGAGCGGTCGAACTCGTCCAGCAGGCGTGCCGCGTCGTCCCGCTGGGCCGCGCGATCGATCACCACGGCGAACGGCCCAGAACCGGTGAGGGGCCGGCCGGGAGTGGGGAACAGGTGCATCTCCGTCCCGGGGAACGGGCTGAGGTGCCCCACGACGGTCGCGACGATCCCGTGGCGGCGCAGGTACGCCGCGGCGTGCTGCGCGAGGATCGGGCTGGCGTACCGGCGGACCGTCGGCATGGGCGCCCCATCGCAAGCCTACCACGCCGCGTGGGCCCCGCCCGGTCCCGTGCCGCCGGACCTCAACGAGACCGTCCGGATAACCGGCCCGGATGCCGGCGCGGACCGCCGGGTGCCGGGCGCCCGCCCAGGATTCGCTGAGCCGGCCTCCCGCGCCGGCCGATGACGGGGTCTATGACGATCTCCGCCACGCCCGACGTCGGCAACGTTGATCTTGCCTCCGCCGCGAGCATCCGCGTCGCCCGGAAGGTCCTCGACCACGCCGAGCAGCAGGGCCAGGCCGCGGTGCAGATGATCCAGGCCGCGGCGAAGGTCGCCCAGGGCGCGAGCCCGCCGGGAGTGGGGGAGCGGCTGGACGTGGTGGCGTAGACGGGTTGAGGGCCTGCGCGATCTCAGAAGGGCGGAGCAGGGGGCGCGGGGGATGATGTTGCTGAGGCGGGCTCTGCCTGATTGCCGCGGCGGCGATTGAGTGTTGCGGAACGGCCGGACCCGTTCTTCGGTCACTGGCATTCGCCCTTTTCCGGCGGATACGTGCGAGGGGCGGTTCGAGTCCGCCCCTTGGCTGCATCTGCCGTCACAGACCTTCGCTCTTCGTCGGCCGATGCGGCAGCTCGCCGAGGGGGAGGAAGCGTGGCTGAACTGTCACTGACCTTCGCTCTTCGTCGGCCGATGCAAGCCGCCGTCAAGCGAGTCGTCGAAGCCGCTCACTGTCACTGACCTTCGCTCTTCGTCGGCCGATGCGAGGGCGCTGTGGGCGCTCTCTAGCCACTCGTAGGTCTGTCACTGACCTTCGCTCTTCGTCGGCCGATGCGAGGGCGCTGTGGGCGCTCTC
>JBIQJK010000024.1:29502-36398 GCA_044507535.1 Planctomycetaceae bacterium
TAGCCACTCGTAGGTCTGTCACTGACCTTCGCTCTTCGTCGGCCGATGCAGCCGTGGACAACCTCGCGGCGACGGCCGAGCAGGCCTGTCACTGACCTTCGCTCTTCGTCGGCCGATGCAGCAGCCTGCCGCGGCCGACGCGGGGGAGGGGAGGTAGTCTGTCACTGACCTTCGCTCTTCGTCGGCCGATGCAGCAGTGGTTCCGCTGGGTGGACGCCGCGTGCGACACCCTGTCACTGACCTTCGCTCTTCGTCGGCCGATGCAGCCTGCCGCGGCCGACGCGGGGGAGGGGAGGTCGTCTGTCACTGACCTTCGCTCTTCGTCGGCCGATGCAGCTGCTGCACGCGGCGGAACTGGAGCGCGAGGACGACTGTCACTGACCTTCGCTCTTCGTCGGCCGATGCAGCAACCTCGAATCGGGGCTGTCACTCGGACTCGCTGGCTGTCACTGACCTTCGCTCTTCGTCGGCCGATGCAGCCCGATGCTGCACCCGCTCCGGTCCGCGATGGCCTGCTGTCACTGACCTTCGCTCTTCGTCGGCCGATGCAGCATCCAGTCCGCCCGCTCGCACTCCTGCCACATGGCCTGTCACTGACCTTCGCTCTTCGTCGGCCGATGCAGCCGGAGGGGGCGTTGGGTGCAAAGACCGTCGCGGGCTGTCACTGACCTTCGCTCTTCGTCGGCCGATGCAGCGCGGGGATCCGGGGAGGGGGAGAGGAGGCGATATCTGTCACTGACCTTCGCTCTTCGTCGGCCGATGCAGCTGAGTTCGGCCACGACGACCGCCTGGGCAGCATCTGTCACTGACCTTCGCTCTTCGTCGGCCGATGCAGCTCCCGCGCCTGCGCCACCAGCTCGCCCTTCACCTGTCACTGACCTTCGCTCTTCGTCGGCCGATGCAGACCGCAAGCCCGGGGGGTTATGAGCGGCGTGATCTGTCACTGACCTTCGCTCTTCGTCGGCCGATGCAGCTGGCTCACCGACCGACACGTCAAGATCACGGGCTGTCACTGACCTTCGCTCTTCGTCGGCCGATGCAGCTCGAAACGGGCCACATGGCCTGGCTTCTGGCGCTGTCACTGACCTTCGCTCTTCGTCGGCCGATGCAGACTCCCGCCCGTAAGAGGTTGACCGGTCGGCACTTCGGAGCGTTCCTCCGCGAATCGGCTGTTTTTGAACGGAGAGCCAAGCCGGTCATCGGGCCTCCTGAGCGCAACTTGGGCTGTCAAAGAGCGTTGCGACTTCCGCGAACCGTCCGGCGTCGGCGTGGGCGCTCGGCGTTCGCGGCGGCCGCGTATGGATCAGCCGCCGGGTTGCCGGGAAGCCCACCACTCCCCAGGATGGGGGTTGAGGTTTCGGACGGGGCCGAGGCCCCGCCGCGCCACTCCCGGCTCGACAGTTCCCGACGAAGGACGGACGGGCCTATAGCCGGTCCGCCGCGCCGCCCTGTGCGGGCGGAAGCGACGCCAATATACCCGAAGCCCGTTCCTGACGCCACCTCAGAACGGCGTCGGGCCGACCGACAGCCCGCCCAGCCACGCCGCGGCCAGGCGGTCCGCCTCCCGCTGGTCCACCATCACGCCGGCGACCGACAGCACCGGCGGGTCCCGCGAGATGCGACGGACCTCCGGGAACGTCCCGATCAGGACCTTGTGGAGGTTCTCCGACGCGTTCAGGTCGGCGTGGATGCGCCGGCCGCACGCGCGGCAGCCGAACCACGGGCCCAGTTTCGCGATGCGCACGCCCTCGCGCGTCTGCTCGAACCGGCATCCCAGGGCGCCGCAGCGGGCGCAGACGATGCTCGTGTGGGGCGCGGGAACGATCGCCACCCGCAGGCCGACGTCCTCCGCGCTCTGGCGGGCGAAGCGCACGATCGCGCCCCTGTTCCATGACTGGAGCGCGCGGTTCACTCCGCGTTCGTTGACCGCGTTGGGCAGCAGGTTCTTCAGGTCTTCGAAGATGACGACCTCGGCGCCGTGGTGCCGGGCGTAGCCGAAGATCGCCGCGACGAGTTTCTTGTACCGGTCTTCGCACAAGGCACGGTAGTGCGCTTGCAGGCGAGCGCACGACGGCTTGCCGGGGGCGATGTGCCCCGTCTGCCGCCGCGCCCGCCTGAGTTGGCGTTTGACCACCGCGATCTCCAGCAGGCTCGGGATGTTCATCGCCCGCTCCCGGTCGTCGCCCGGCAGGAAGAAGCGGTTGTGCAGCAGGCGCCGGGCGAACACCTCGCCATCCCTCGCCACGGTGAGCGCCCCGTTGTGGCGCACGGCGAGGTCCACGGCGCACGTCACGAGCGGGCGGTCGGGGTGGTCCTGCTTGTACTTGCGGCATGCCCAGATCGAGCCGTACTTCTCGATCGCGGACTGCCGCACGTCGAACCCGCACGGCGGGGCGAGAACCGACACGCTCACGCTCAGAAAGGCGCCGTCCGGCCGGAGGATGAGTTTGATCCCCTGCGGCTGGACGGGCTGCTCGGTGACGCCGATCGCGTCGCTGACGTAGTGGTACGTGGTGTTTCCCTGGCGCACCGGTTGCGTCGCCGGTCGGAGCGACGCGAGCCGCGGGTCCGGCACGAACCGGACGTTGAACCAGCGGCGCGACCCGTCCGGGCAGAGCAGTTCAAGCGACACCGTGCGGTCCGGGACGCTGAGGTCTCGCCAGCCGGCGTTGCCCTTGAACCGCGGCCAGTCCGGGTGGGAGTCCGGGTGAGGGAGCGTGAACGTTGGCCGATGCCGGAAACCGTCGGGGTTGCGGCGCTTCGCCCACGGGCGGGCGAACTTCTCCTGGTACTCGTCGTGCTCGCGGTCGAGCGCCCGCAACTCCGGGTTCTTTTCAAAGAACAGCCGCGCCTGCTCCGCGACGGCCCGGCGGCGGCGCCTGCGACAGGCGGCCAGTTCCTCATTGCTCAGCGGCACGATGGTCGCCGGTCCCCCTCGCCACGCGGCGAGTTCGGGATGGCTGGAGAGAAAATCGAGCCACCGGCGCCACCGCCCCCGCCGCCGCCCGGACTGCCCCTCCGCGGCCTCGAACGCCTCGATCACCGGCCGGACCTTCATGTAGGCGCGGTGTTCTTCCTCCCACTCGCGCCGCCGTTCGATCCACTCCGCGTGGTCCGCGTGCCACTGCTGCAGCTTGGCCTCGTGAGATTCGATGCGCTCACGGATCGCCCGTTGAAACTGGTACCAGAAGTTCGGCCCAAGCGCGTCCCTCGCCGCACAGAGAGGCTCGAACAGCCCGTGCCGGTTCAGGAAATCTGAGGCGACCGCCCGCTCCTCGTCGTTCTTGATGCCGCGTCCGGTGACCAGGGTGATCTTGTCGAGGATGGACGTGCCGTATGTGCCCTTTTCCGAGAGAAACCGCCAGACGGCGCGCCCCTCCTCCCCGTAGTCCCCGCGCCGCAGGCCCATAACGGCGATGCAGGCCCGCTCCGCCCAGTGGTTCCATTGCCGGAAGGTGAAATCCAGCGCGGCCCGCAGTCCCGGGTCGGCAACGACGATCTTCGCCTTCCACGCTTTGACACCCATCTGAGGCGTTCTCCTCGGCGATCATCCTAACAAAAATCGCCGGGTGCTTGCCCGGGGCCGGCTGGCCGACCACCGACGCCCTCCTGCCATTCCGGCAGTCCGCGCCCCCTAAAACCCCCCTCTAAAGCCTCTCACGTCTGGCCCCTGTTTTGCCCAACAATCCGGCAGACCGGATCAGCACGAACCTCCCCCCGGGAGCCCATCCATGCGCACCGACCGCCTCACCACCCTCGCCCAGCAGGCCCTCGCCGACGCCCAGTCCGACGCCGCGGCGCGTCAGAACCCGGAGGTCACCGGCCTGCACGTCCTGGCCGCCATGCTCAAGGAACGCGGCGGCACCGTCTGGTCCATCCTCTCCAGGGCCGGCGCCGACCCGGCGCGCCTCGCCTCCACCGCCGAGTCCGAGCTCGGCCGGCTCCCGACGACCTCCTCCGGCGCGGGCTCCCCCGGCCGCGCCCTGCTCGACGTCCTCAACAAGGCCGAGGCCGCGGCCAAGGGCTTCAACGACGCCTACGTCTCCACCGAGCACCTGCTGCTGGCCCTGATCGAGTCCCCCGGCCCCGCCAGGGAGCTGCTGAGCGTCGTCGGCGGGCAGACCCGCCGCTCGCTCGAGGCCGCCATCCGAGACATCCGCAAGTCCTCCGGCGTCAGCACGATCAACGACCCCGGCGCCGAGAGCACCTACGAGGCCCTCAAGAAGTACGGCATCGACCTCACCGAGAAGGCCCAGCAGGGCAAGCTCGACCCCGTCATCGGTCGGGACGAGGAGATCCGCCGCTGCATGCAGGTCCTCTCGCGGCGCACCAAGAACAACCCCGTCCTCATCGGCGAGCCCGGCGTCGGCAAGACCGCCATCGTCGAGGGGCTGGCGCTGCGCATCGTCAACGGCGACTGCCCCGAGGGGATGCGGAACCAGCGGATCATCGCGCTGGACGTCGGCCAGCTCCTGGCCGGTGCCAAGTACCGGGGCGAGTTCGAGGAGCGGCTCAAGGCCGTGCTGAGGGAGGTCACCGCCTCCGGCGGCCAGATCATCCTCTTCATCGACGAGCTGCACACCGTCGTCGGCGCGGGCGCCGCCGAGGGGGCCGTCTCCGCCGGCAACCTCCTCAAGCCCGCCCTGGCCCGCGGGGAGCTGCGCTGCATCGGCGCCACCACCCTCGACGAGTACCGCAAGCACATCGAGAAGGACCCCGCCTTCGAGCGCCGCTTCCAGCCGGTCTACGTGGACCAGCCCTCCGTCGAGGAGACCGTCGCCATCCTCCGCGGCCTCAAGGAGCGCTACGAGGCCCACCACGGCGTCCGCATCCTCGACAACGCCATCCTCGCCGCGGCCAGCCTCTCCCACCGCTACATCGCCGACCGCTTCCTCCCCGACAAGGCCATCGACCTCATCGACGAGGCCGCCAGCCGCCTCCGCATGGAGAACGACTCCATGCCCACCGAGCTCGACGAGCTCCGCCGCCGCATCATGCAGCTGGAGATCGAGCGCGAGGCCCTCAAGCTCGAGACCAGGGACGGCAAGCACGACGGCAAGGCCGCCGCCGGCGCGGGCGCCCGCGAGCTGGAGCGCGTCGAGCGCGAGCTCGGCGAGCTCCAGGAGCGCAACCGCGCCCTGACCGCCCGCTGGGAGGAGGAGAAGAAGGAGCTCGACGCCGTCAAGAGCCTCAAGGAGCAGATCGACCACAAGCGCACCGAGCTCGAGCAGGCCCAGCGCCGCGGCGACCTCGAGACCGCCGCCCGCATCCAATACGGCGAGATCCGCGAGCTCGAGAAGCAGCTCGCCGCCGCCGAGAAGGCGATGGACGAGCGGCAGTCCCGCGGCGACGCGCTGGTCCGCGAGGAGGTGGACGCCGAGCTCATCGCCGAGATCGTCGCCAGCTGGACCGGCATCCCCGTCAGCCGCCTCGTCGAGAGCGAGCGCGAGAAGCTGCTCCGCATGGAGGAGAACCTCTCCCGGCGCGTCGTCGGCCAGGACGAGGCCCTCCGCGCCGTCGCCAACGCCGTCCGGCGCGCCCGCTCCGGCCTTGGCGACCCCAACCGCCCCATCGGCTCGTTCCTCTTCCTCGGCCCCACCGGCGTCGGCAAGACCGAGACCTGCCGCGCCCTGGCCGAGTTCCTCTTCGACACCGAGGAGGCCCTCCTCCGCATCGACATGTCGGAGTACATGGAGAAGCACTCGGTGGCCCGCCTCATCGGCGCGCCCCCCGGCTACGTCGGCTACGAGGAGGGCGGCGCGCTCACCGAGGCCGTCCGCCGACGCCCCTACGCCGTCGTCCTCCTCGACGAGATCGAGAAGGCCCACCCGGACGTCTTCAACATCCTCCTGCAGGTCCTCGACGACGGCCGCCTCACCGACGGCCAGGGCCGCACGGTTGACTTCCGAAACACCATCATCGTCATGACCAGCAACATCGGCTCGCGCGAGATCCAGGAGATGACCGAGCGCGGCGCCGAGGACTGGGAGATCGACGCCGCGGTGCGCGACCTGCTCCGCCGCGGCCCCGGCGTGGACGTCCGCGGCACCGGCCTCCGCCCCGACCTGGAGTCCGGCGAGGTCACCTCCCGCTTCCAGCTCGGCATGCGCGAGGGCTTCTTCCGCCCCGAGCTGCTCAACCGCATCGACGAGATCGTCGTCTTCCACCAGCTCAAGCGCGACGACCTCGCCCGCATCACCGACATCCAGCTCGCCCGCCTCCGCGCCCGCCTCGCCGAGCGGCAGATGGAGCTGGAGCTCACGGACCTCGCCCGCAAGCAGCTCGCCGACGAGGGGTGGGACCCCGCCTTCGGCGCCCGCCCGCTGAAGCGCACCATCCAGCAGCGCATCGAGAACCCGCTGGCCACCCGCATCCTCAACGGCGAGTTCGAGGACGGCGACAAGATCCTCGTGGACTACCGGGGCAAGAGCTTCACCTTCGAGAAGGTTCCCGCCGAGCAGCCCGCCTAGGGCCGGTCGCCCGCCGGAACCCGCCGCGGCCGAAAAAGTCCCGCTGACGGGCTCACACCGCCCCCGCGCCGAGCGTCCCGTTCCTTGTGGGGGGCTCGTGGAGAGCCGTAGCGATGTCCTATCTCCGGTATTCGTTCGTGGCCGCATCCCTCCTCTTGGTGCCCGGTCTCTCCCCGGCCGGGGCCGGGCCCATCTCCGTCCACGCCATCGGCGGCGCCCCGGTTCCGGGGGTCCCCGACGTGACCTTCCGCTCCACCAGCTTCGCGGCCCCCATCATGAACGACGGCCGCGTTGGCTTTCGCGCCGTCCTCTCGACGGGCGCCGCGGGCTACTTTGTCGGCGACCCCGGCGCCCCTCAACCCTTCTATATCCAGGGCAACCCCGCCCCGGGCGCCCCCACCAGCTGGGCGGCGAGCGTCGTCGCCG
>JBIQJK010000025.1:0-36086 GCA_044507535.1 Planctomycetaceae bacterium
GGGAAGGGCTTCCCGGACGGCTCTGCCGCGGCTAGAAGGGGATGACGATGGTCGCGAAGTAGTCGAGGTCGTTGCGCTTCGCATCGCCGGGGTCGGAGTCGTAGCGGTCCTCGACGCCGATCTTGAGGGCGATGTTGCTCTCGGGGTCGAGGAGGATCTCCCAGGCGGCCTTGGCGACGATGCGGAACTCGCCAAAGTCGCTGAGGTTGGGGAAGTAGTCCGCGGTGGCCGTGATCTTCTGGCGGTCGCTGATGCGGTGCTCGAAGTCGGCGCCCAGGAGGCCCTCGAGGTGGAAGTCGTGGTCCTCGCCGCCGAACTCCCGCGCGAAACCGAGGCCGACGCGGCCGACGAAGAGCGTGGTGTCGGTCTTGATGAACTCGTATCCGAGACCGGCGTGGGCGGTGAGGCGGACGTCCCAGTCCTGGAACTGGTCCCACTCCAGGCTGCTCTGGATGAAGGGGCGCCAGCGGGAGCCCTCGTCGGGGAGCCAGTCGTTGCGGAGGTCGAGGCGGAACTTGTTGTCGCTGGTGGCGCCGCCGTCCTTGGCGTAGAAGTAGCGGGCGTCGATGGTGGTGGAGGTCTCGTCGGTCAGCCGCTTGGCGGAGAAGCCGGTGCGGAGGCTGAGACGCTCGGTGTTCCCCTCGGAGCCGGAGAGGCCGAGGTCGAAGGAGCCCTCCCACCCCTCGAGCCATCCGAGGCGCGGTTTGGAGGGCGTGGGGACGTCGGCCGGCTCCTGGATGGGGACGATGGCGCCGGGCGGGGTGGGCTGGACGATCGGGGGCGTGGCGTCCGGGTCGGCCTCAACGGAGGCGACGGAGGCCGCGGGGAGGGTGAGGCGGCCGAGGATGGGGTGGTCGATGGCGACGGCGTCGGCGGTGCGCTCGGCGAGAAGGCCCCGGAGGGACTCGCCGGACTCGAGCCTGACGACGACGGGGGCGCCCGGGGCGGGCTCGGGCGGGGTGCTCTGGGCGTGGGCGGCGGCGGCGAGGAGGAGGGCGACGGCGGCGCAGCCGCGGCGGAGCGGTCGGCAGAGGGGCATGGACGAAGCCTCCGGGGGCCGCGGGCCTGGGGAGTGGGCCCGGGCTCCGCGGTTTTTGGGTGTGCTCGGAAGGGAGAACAGACCGTGGCACGCTAACAGACAGGTGCGGCCCGTGCAACCGCCCGGGGGCGCTGGGGCTTTCCTGTGGGGACCGGGGAGCGGGGTGGGGGGCGTACCATGACCCCCCATGCCGCTGCTGGCCGCGACGAACCTGACGTACTCGATCGGGCAGGAGGTGATCCTGGACCGGGTGTCGATCTCCGTGGAGCCCGGGGAGCGGGTGGGGCTGGTGGGGAGGAACGGGTGCGGGAAGTCCACGCTGATGAAGCTGCTGGTGGGGCAGTACAAGCCCGACAGCGGGGAGGTGGTGCTCCAGCGCGGGGCGCGGGCGGGGTACCTGACGCAGGACCCGGACCTGGACCCGGAGCGGACGCTGCGGGAGGAGGCGGCCTCGGCGTTCATCGAGCTGTCGCGCCTGCACGGGGAGCTGGAGGGGGTGTACGAGGCGATGGCGTCGGCGACGGACGACGCGGAGCTCGAGCGGCTGCTGTCGCGGCAGGCGGAGCTGGAGAAGCGCATCGAGGACGCGGGCGGGTACGCGGTGGACCACAAGGTGGACGCGATCCTGCACGGCCTGGGGTTCACCGACGCGCAGTTCGGGGTGAGGGTGAAGAACCTGTCCGGGGGGCAGAAGGGGCGGCTGGCGCTGTCGAAGCTGCTGCTGGACGAGCCGGACATCCTCCTGCTGGACGAGCCGACGAACCACCTGGACATCGCGGGGCGGGAGTGGCTGGAGGGGTTCCTCAAGAACGAGTTCCGCGGCGCGGTGATCATGGTGAGCCACGACCGGTACATGCTGGACAACGTGGTGAGCCGGATCATCGAGGTGGAGCGGCCGCCGGGCGGGGACGTCGGGGGGCGGCTGGTGGAGTACCCCGGGAACTACACGGCGTTCACGGAGCTTCGGTACGAGCGGCGGCTGGCGCAGCTGCGGGCGTACGAGAACCAGCAGACGAAGTTCCGGCACGAGGAGGCGTACATCCGCCGGTACAAGGCGGGGCAGCGGGCCAAGCAGGCCCGCGGCCGGGCGACGAAGCTGGAGCGGGAGAAGCGGGACAACACGCTCGAGCGTCCGGCGGAGCTGGCGGCGATGCGGCTGGAGCTCCCCAAGCCGCCGCGGTCGGGGGACCTGGTGGCGGTGGTGCGGGGGGCGAGCAAGGCGTACACGCTCCGCCCGGGGGATGAGCAGGAGGACGGGGCCGCGCCGGGGTCGAGGAAGGTGCTCTTCGACGACCTGACGGTGACGATCTCGCGCGGGGAGCGGTGGGCGGTGATCGGGCCCAACGGGGCGGGGAAGTCCACGCTCGTCCGCGCGCTGCTGGGGCAGCTCGAGCTGGACCGCGGGTCGGCGAAGCTGGGGGCCAACGTGGTGATCGGGTACTACTCGCAGCTGCCGGATGAGCCCGACGGCGAGCTGCGGGTGTACGAGTACCTCCAGCAGATCGTGCGTCGGGAGAACGCGGGGATGCTGCTGAGCGAGCAGGCGGCGCGGAACCTGGCGGGGAGCTTCCTCTTCAGCGGGAGCGAGCAGGAGAAGCCGATGGGGGTGCTCAGCGGCGGGGAGCGGAGCCGGGCGCGGCTGGCGGGGCTGCTGGCGAGCGCGAAGAACCTGCTGGTGCTCGACGAGCCGACGAACCACCTCGACATCATGTCGGCGGAGCGGCTGGAGGAGGCGCTGAGCCTGCCGGACGAGGACGACCCGGACGGGGGCGGGTACGAGGGGACGCTGATCCTCATCAGCCACGACCGCGCGCTCATCGACGCGACGTGCGACCACCTGATCGTGCTCGACGGGCACGGCGGGGCGGAGGTCTTCCACGGGACGTACACGGAGTGGCACGAGAAGCAGGTCGCGCTGAGGAAGCAGCGGGAGCAGGAGGAGGCGGAGGCGAGGCGGCGCGCCGAGCAGCAGGAGAAGAAGCGGGCGGAGGCCCGGCAGGCGCCCGCCGCGGCGGGGAGCCGGAACGGGAAGGGGAAGAAGGGCGGCGGGGGGCTCTCCTGGATGCAGACCGAGAGGCTGGAGGCGGAGATCGAGCGGCTCGGGAAGCGGCTGGCGGAGATCGACGAGCTGCTGCACCAGGAGGAGGTGTACCGCGACCGGGACCGGTGCACCGCGCTGCTCGAGGAGCGTGCGGCCGTGCAGCAGGAGCAGGAGCGGCACGAGGAGGAGTGGTTGAAGAGGGCGGAGGAGTAGAGGGGTGAGGGTTTGGTCGGGGCTGGAGGGCGTACGGTGTGGGGAAGGGTGAGCGGTCGTCAGGGGGGCGTGTCCGGATAACCTCTGAAACCTCGGGGGGTTGCGCGGGCGCGGGGTGCAGGAGGGCTCGCCAATAGGTAGACTTCGGTGCCGCGGGCCGGGTGCGGGCGCGAGACTTGCAGCCGGAGGCGGCGGTATGCCGATGGTCGAGGTGTGAGCGATCGCCAGATGAACCAGTTTGATGAGGGCCGGCTGTCCCGCCGCGAGGCGTTGCTGCGGGGAGGGCTTTTGCTTGGCGCGGCGGCGCTCGCGGGGTGCCAGGGTTCGCGGGGGCCGTCGTCGGCCCTGCCGGGGCCGCGGTGGCCGTCGGAGTCCGATGGGCCGATCGTGGCGACGCCGCAGCCGATGCCGCAGCCGGGGCCCGCGCCGGGGGAGATCGGGCTGCCCGAGGGGGTGATGCCGCGGTCGGCGTGGACGCGAGCGGGGGTGGCGCGGCCGCGGGAGATCAACCCGATGGGGGGTATCACCCGGATCACGGTGCACCACGACGGGATGCCGCCGGTGGACCTGCGGACGGTGGGGGATGTGAAGGCGAGGCTGGAGCAGATCCGGCGGGCGCACGTGAACCGCGCGGGGCAGCCGTTCGCGGACATCGGGTACCACTACATCATCGACCCGGAGGGGCGGGTGTGGGAGGGGCGGAGCGTGCGGTACCAGGGGGCGCACGTGAGCGAGACGAACGAGCACAACCTGGGGGTGATGGTGCTGGGGCACTTCAACTACCAGCGGCCGACGGATCGGGCGCTGGCGGCGCTGGACCGGTTCGTGGCGCAGCAGATGGCGCTGTACCGGGTGCCGCTGAGCCGGGTGTACACGCACCAGGAGCTCAAGCCGACGGAGTGTCCGGGGGTGAACCTGCAGCGGTACATGATTCAGACGCGGTCGCGCGGGGGGACGCTGGCGATGGCGGCGTCGCGGGGCGGGGCGTCGATCTGATGTTGTTCCGCGGGATTGCGCGGCTCAGGCGGCTTTATCTTCCGGCGGGTATCGGGGCACGAGCGACGGGACGAGGGCGCACGCCCCCGGGGATGCCGGTTTCGGCGCTGACGATCTTCGGCTGGCTGATGAACTACTCCATTGGTGCGAACGCCACCAGCGAGGAGTTGTACTCGTGGGCGGAGGAGCACGTTCCTCCTCACCTCGCGGGCCTGCCTCCTTCCGAGCGAAGCGAGGCCGAGCTGCTTTTGCGAGATTGGCGGACCGATCGGACGCTGAGCGAAGACGATCTCTATCGCCTTCTTGTGCAGTCCGACCTCATCAACCTTGAATGCCCGGACGACTTTTCGCTGCGGGAGCTGGTGGATCGGACGCATGCAGCGCTCGTGCGCTACCGAGAACAGGTTTAGTCCGCGGAGATATCTACCGGCGAGATCGACACCGCGCGGCGGTCGGCGGTGTCGATGGTGATGACCGCGCCCTGGGCCCGGACGTCGTCGCTGGCGACGTCGAGGGGAACGGGGGACTGGGTGGCCATGGCCTCGAGGACGGCGCTGACGTGGCGGCCGATGACGCTGCGGTGGGGGCCGGTCATGCCCAGGTCGGTCATGGCGGCGAGGCGGTGCTCGAGGAGGCGGGCGTCGGCGGTCTGGACGTGCGTGTGCGTGCCCAGGACGGCGACGACGGCGGGCTTGCCGGGGCCGCTCCAGTTCGCCAGGCAGTACCAGGCGAGGGCGGACTTCTCGCTGGTGGCCTCGCAGTGGGCCTCGACGATGACGAGGGCGTCGGGCTCGGGGATCGCGGCGAGCTCGCGGTCGATGGCGTCGAAGGGATTGTCGGCGGGGACCGACATGAAGAGCCGGCCGAGGACGGTGAGGATGTAGAGGGGGCGCCCCTCGTCGCCGGTTTCGAGGCGGATGAGGCCCTTTCCGGGGGCGCGGGCCGCGAGGTTGGCGGGGCGGGAGACGGGCTCGGCGGGGTCCTTGAGAAGCGGGATGATCTGGCGGTCGCGGAAGCAGTGGTCGCCGAGGGTGATGGCGCTCAGGCCGGTGTTCTGCTTCGCGCCCCCGCCGATCCGCCGCAGCTCGCGGTAGTTGTCCGGGGAGAGGCCGGAGCCGTTGCGGCTGTTCTCGCCGTTGGCGATGACGATCGAGGCGCTGTGCCGCTCGCGGAGGATCGGCAGGGCGCGGGCGACGGCGCGGCGGCCGGGGGAGCCGACGATGTCGCCGAGGAATGCAACGGTCAGCTCAGCCACGCGGGGGCTCCGCGGGCCGGAGGGCGCCGGTGCGGACGGGCTCGGTGACGACCAGGCCGGGGATGAAGGGGGTGATCATGCGCGGGTCGTGCGGGAGGATGCGGACGGCGAGGTTGGGCGTGTGTGCGGAAGAGGGTGGCTCGCCGTTGAGGGAGACGCCGGGAACAGCGCCCTCGTAGCGGTGCCGCCCGTCGCCGAGGGCTCGGGCGTGGCGGAGGGTGATGGGGTGGAGGGCCCGGCCGTTCTCACCGGCGGAGTCCGCGGCGTAGAGCTGGACCTCGACCTCGTTGGGGAGCAGGTCGCCGAGCTCGACCTCGGCGGCGATGGCGAGGGGGGTGTCGGAGGTGACCGCGATGTTCGGGATGCGGATCCGGCGCCAGTTGGCGCGGAGGCGGTCGATGTGGTCGGAGAGCTGGCGGGACTCCATCAGGTCGTTGGCGGCGAGTTGAGCCGCGGCGTGGTGGGCGGGGAGATAGAGAGAACGGGCGTAGTCGCGGACCATGCGGTGGGTGCTGAAGGCGGGGGCGAGGCGGGCGATGCAGCGGCGGACGCGGGCGAGCCATTCGGCGGGGATGCCCGCATCATTGCGCCGGGCGAACTCGGGGAGGACCTGCTCCTCGAGAAGGGTGAAGAGGCGCTGGCTGTCGGCCTCGTCGTGGGCGGCGGGGTCCGGTGGGCGGGCGCCGGTCCACTCGTCGCGCCCGCCGATGGCGAAGCCCAGCTCGGGGTCGTAGGCCTCGTCCCACCAGCCGTCGAGGATGGAGACGTTGACGACGCCGTTGAGGGCGGCCTTCATGCCGGAGGTGCCGGAGGCCTCCTGGCCGCGGACGGGGTTGTTGAGCCAGATGTCGCAGCCGGCGACGAGGTGAGCGGCGACCTCGATGTCGTAGTCCTCGAGGAAGACGATGCGGTGAGAGAGAGAGGAGTCCCTGGCGAAGTCGATGATCTGCTGGATGAGTCGCTTTCCGGGCTCGTCCGCGGGGTGGGCCTTGCCGGCGATGACGATCTGCACCTCGCAGCCGTCCCTGCCCGCAGCGCCGGCGAGGAGCCGGCGCAGCCGCGGCGGGTCGCGGAGCAGCAGCGTGGCCCGCTTGTAGGTGGCGAAGCGGCGGGCGAAGCCGATGGTGAAGGCGTCGGGGGAGAGGTCCGCGGGCTGGGAGGCGGAGGGGCGCTTGGCGCCGTCGGCGGCCGGCCAGCGGCGGCGGGTGCGGCAGAAGTCGATCAGGCGGGCGCGGGCGGCGGCGCGGGCGCGCCAGAGGTCCTCATCCGGGATGCGGTCGATGTTGGCCCACGCGGCGGGGTCGTCGGGGTGGGTGCGCCAGCGGGGGACCGGGGCGTGCTCGGGGTTGAGGTAGCGGTCGTAGAGGTCCGCCATCTCCGGGGCGACCCAGGTGGCGGTGTGGATGCCGTTGGTGACGTGGCCGATGGGGACGTCGCGGGCGGGGGTGTCGGGCCAGATGCGCTGCCACATCTCACGGGAGACGCGGCCGTGCAGGGCGGAGACGCCGTTGCAGAAGCGGGACGTTCGGATGGCGAGCACGGCCATGGAGAAGGGCTCGCGCTTGTCCTCGACGCGCTCGCGCCCGAGGGCGAGCAGGCCCTCGACGTCCAGGCCGATGGGGCCGAGCATCGGGCTCAGGTACGCCAGGACCAGGCCGGGGTCGAAGCGGTCGATGCCGGCGGGGACCGGGGTGTGGGTGGTGAAGATGTGGCCGGCGGCCGCGGCCTCGCGGGCCTGGTCGAAGGAGATGCTCCGGCCGAGGCGCTCGCGGAAGCGGGCGATCCGCTCGAGGGTGAGGAAGGCGGAGTGGCCCTCGTTGAGGTGGCAGACGGAGGGCTCGATGTTCATCGCGGCCAGCGCGCGGATGCCGCCGATCCCCAGGACGATCTCCTGCTTGATGCGGTGCTGGTGGTCGCCGAGGTAGAGGTTGTCGGTGATGCGGCGGTCCTCCTCCGCGTTCTCGGGGAGGTTGGTGTCCAGGAGGTAGAGGGGGACGCGGCCGACGTCGCAGCGCCAGACGGCGATGTGGCAGGCGCGGCCGGGGAGCTCGACGAAGACGCGGATGGGGCGGCCGGTGTCGGCGTCCACGACGCGCCGGACGGGCTGCTCGTCCACCTGCAGGTCGGGCATGTCCTCGTGCTGGAGGCCGGCGGCGTCGATCCACTGGTGGAAGTAGCCGCGGTTGTAGAGGAGGCCGACGCCGACGAGCGGGAGGCCCAGCTCCGCGGCGGACTTCAGGTGGTCGCCGGCGAGGATGCCCAGGCCGCCGCTGTAGATCTGGAAGCACTGGGCGAGGCCGAACTCGGCGGAGAAGTAGGCGACGCAGAGGCCGCGGGGGGCGTGCTCGGGGGAGTCCGCGTTGTCGGGGGACATGCGGGCCGGGGTACGGAGGTGGGCGTGGAGGTCGGCCAGGGCGCGGGCGAGGTCGGCGAGGTAGCCGGAGTCGGCGGCGAGACGGTCGAGATTCTCCTGCGGGGTGTGGAGGAGGACCTTGACGGGGTTGTTGCGGGAGAGGGCCCAGAGGTCGGGGTCGAGGCGATGGAAGAGGTCGCGGGCGGCGGGGGTCCAGGTCCAGCGGAGGTTGAAGGCGATCTCGGCGAGGGGGGCGAGCGCCCGCGGGAGACGTGCGAGGCCCTCGGGCCAGGCGAGGGCGAGGCGCGAGCCGATGGTGACGGTGGGGAGATGGGGCGTGGCGGTGGTCATCGGCGGGTCCGGGTCTTCAGCGGGCCGCGTGGTGGATACGGAGGAACAGGATGGGTCGGCGTCGATGCCGCGGGGCCGCGGCCGGGGACGCCGATGCTTGCCGGTTGAGAGGGTAGGGGGAGTTGGAGGTAAGGGGGGAGGGGGGCGTGAAGGGGCGGCGGGTGATGAAGTTCGACGAGGGGGAACGTCAGAGATCGCGGAAGCGGCGGCTGCGGAGGAGGTGGGCGGCGTGATTGCGGATGGCCTTGTTGACGCCCCGGGTGGAGAGGGCGAGGAGCGTGGCGCGGTCGAGCCTGGGGTGGGCGAGCAACCCCCGGTGGACGATGCTGTCGCCGTCGGTGAGACAGCGTTCCACGAGATCCGGTGACCACTCGCCGGCGGCGAGGCGGCGCACCAGGCGGGCACGCCGGGCCTCGCGGGGCGAGTGCTGCTCGACTTCGGGCAGGGAGGCGATGCGCTGGAACTGGGCGTCCGTGAGGCCGGGGTGAGGGAGAAGGTGGTGGGCCCGGACGCTCGAGGCCATCACCTGGTCAGGGTCGATGCGGAGGAGGTGCACGATTCCATCGAGGAGGTTGTCGGAGAGCAATGGCGTTGCCGCGAGGAAAGCCGTGATGGCTTTGTAGCGGTGGTGCTCGGCGTGGGGATCGTCGCCGCGGTCGAAGTCGGCGAGTTGGGCCATCGGCGTGGCAGTGTCGAGGAGGCCGAGATCGAGCCAGCGGCGGTCGTACCCGAGCGCCGCGAGGGCGCCGGCGACATCGTCGGGGAGGGGGGCGGTCACTCGTCCCCCTGGGGCGTGCCGAGCCCGACGACCGGGCAGCGGCCGCGGTCGAGGAGGCCGAGGGTGCGGGTGTTCAGGTCGAGGACGACGATGACGGACTCGGAGCCATCCGGGTACGGTCTCCCGAGCTGGTAGACGACGAGGTCCCCGGGGAGGATGGTGGCGCTCTTCGCGTGGAACTGATTCGGGAAGAGGGGGTTCTCGAAGGCGACGGTGTACGACTCGCCGGTCTTCTCGTTGCGGGCCTTGAGGCCCTCGTGGGCCTTCCACGTCGTGCGGACCTGCCAGGCCCGATCGTTCTCGGGGCGGAGGTCGAGCGCCCGGCCCCGCTCCTTGGGGAAGTTGAAGAAGTCGTCGGGGTCGATCTGGAGGGGGTGCACCGCGGCGTGGGCCGCGAAGTTCTCCACGAGATTGATGCCGGTGTAGCGATCGGGGCCGGGGCCGCGCAGGTCGTGGCGGCCCTCGGGGGTGGTCCACGCGAAGATGGCGTCGTCCGGATCGATCGGCCCGGCATCGGCGATGCGCTCGCGGTCGCGGCCGGTCGGGCGGATCCGCCAGACGCCGCCGTCGTCGGGGTCGATGTAATAGACCCAGGCGTCGAGGTCGGCGGGGACGAAGGAGAGGGTGTGGTCGTGGGTGGTGCGGGTGTAGAGCGAGGTGCTGCTGACCATCGAGTACCAGAGGGCGAGGAGGGGGTATGTGATCAGGTGGACGCCGACGACGCCGAGCAGGACGCGCCGCGGCCGCCGCGGCCGCCGGGTGGCGAGGAGGGCGAGGGGGTACTCGACGATGACGGTCAGGACCAACGCCGCGGGGATGAGGACCAGGAGGACCTTGTGAGCGACGAACAGGACGGGGCCGGTGAAGACATACTCCCTGAGCGTCAATCGCAGGGAGATCATCGCCTCCCAGCCGATCCAAGCCGAGAGGTAGTTCGCCGCGATCAGGAGAAGGATCGCCCGCCTCCGGGGGGCATCGAGTTATCTCGAGATCAGCAGCCCCTCGATGACGCCCAGGATGGCGCAGCCGATGAGGAGGTGGCCGAGTGCGGCGAGGCCGAGCGCGGCGCCGGCGTTGGCCGAGGCGGGGGCGGTGAGGGTGAGGACCGCCGCGGCGGCGAGAGCAAACGGGTACACGCCTTGGGGGCGGGTGGTCGGCATGAGCGGAGCATAACTCATCGCGGGGAAGAGGCGAGTGGTCGGGCGAGTAGAGTGGGGGATGGGCGGCGGGCGGTCGGACGATGCGGAGGTCGGCGCGATGACCGAGAGGGAGAAGATGCTGGCGGGGGAGTTGTACGTGGCGACGGACCCGGAGCTGGTGGAGGCCCGGCGGCGGGCGGAGGGGTTGTGCCGCGAGTTCAACGAGGCCGCGGCGGAGGAGCGAGGGGCGGTGCTGGGGCGGCTGCTCGGGGCGGTGGGGGAGGACGTGATGGTGATGCCGCGATTCGCGTGCGACTACGGGTTCAACATCCGGTTGGGGAGCCGGGTGTTCATCAACTACAACTGTGTGTTCCTCGACTGCGCGGCGATCGACATCGGGGATGATGCGATGTTCGGGCCGGCGGTGCAGCTGTACACGGCCGGTCACCCGCTGGAGGCGGATGTGCGGCGGTCGGGGCGGGAGTGGGCCAGGCCGATCCGGGTCGGGCGGGACGCGTGGATCGGCGGCGGGTCGATCGTGCTGCCGGGGGTGACGATCGGGGAGGGGAGCGTCGTGGGTGCGGGGAGCGTGGTCACACGGGACGTGGAGGCGGGAGTTGTCGTGGTGGGGAGCCCGGCGCGGGTGGTGAAGCGGCTGCCATAGGCAGAAGAGATTTCACCACGGAGCCACGGAGATCACGGAGCGACCACGGAGAGGCGTCAGGACAGGGTCTCAAGACGAGGGGACGGCCCGCCCATCCGGAGCGTCCCAACGCTCCCACGCCCTGTCCTGCCCATCTTCAAATCCAATCCTGTTGTGTCAAAGCATGCAACGAGGGCGCAACGGGCTTCCCAACCGCTCCGTGCCCCTCCGGGCCCTCCGTGGCGAGTCTTCTTCAGGAAGTCCCCACGCGGCCGGTCTTATCGCTGGTCCCGCAGCGCCGCGACCTTCATGGGCAGGCCGAAGAGGTCGATGAACCCGCGGGCGGCGGTGACGTCGTATCCGTCCATGGCGAAGCTGGCGAGCTTGGGGTCGTAGAGGGAGTGGGGGCTGGTGACGCCGACGGCGGTGGCGTGGCCCTTGTAGAGCTGGACGGTCACCCGGCCGGAGACCCGCTTCTGGGTGTGGTCCACGAAGGCCTGGAGGGACTCGCGGAGGGGGTGGAACCACTCGCCGTAGTAGACGAGCTCGGCGTACTTCAGGGCGGCCTGCTGCTTGAAGTGCAGCGTCTCTCGCTCGAGGGTGAGCTGCTCGATGGCCTTGTGGGCGGCGTAGAGGATCGTCCCGCCGGGGGTCTCGTACGCGCCGCGGGACTTCATGCCCACCAGGCGGTTCTCGACCATGACGACCTGGCCCACGGCGTGGCGGCCGCCGAGGTCGTTGAGGGTCGCGATGATCTCGTGGCCGCGGAGGGGGTTGCCGTCGATGGCGACGGGGTTCCCTTCCTCGAAGGTGATGGTGACGGCCTCGGGCTCGTCGGGGGTCTCGGCGAGGGGTTCGGTCATGAGCCAGACGTCGTCGGAGACCTGCTGGTCGGGGTGCTCGATCTCGGCGCCCTCGTGGGAGCAGTGCCACAGGTTGCGGTCGCGGGAGTAGATCTTCTTCTTGGTCTGGGCGATGGGGACGCCCTTCTTCTGGGCGTAGTCGATCGCGGCCTCGCGGCTGGTGAGCTCGAAGCTCGGGTCCTTCCAGGGGGCGATGATCTGTAGATCGGGGGCGAGGGCCATGTAGGTCAGCTCGAAGCGGACCTGGTCGTTGCCCTTGCCGGTGGCGCCGTGACCGACGGCGTCGGCGCCCGTCTTGCGGGCCGCCTCGACCTGCCCCTTGGCGATCAGCGGGCGGGCGATGGAGGTGCCCAGGAGGTAGTCCTGCTCATAGACGGCGTGGGCGCGGAGCATGGGGAAGCAGTACTGCTCGGCGAACTCCTGGCGGAGGTCGTCCACGATGACCTCATCCGCGCCGGACTTCAGGGCCTTGTCCTCGATGCCGGCGAGCTCGCCCTCCCCCTGGCCGAGGTCGGCCGCGTAGGCGACGAGCTTCACGCCGGGGTAGCGGTCCTTGAGCCAGGGGAGGATGACCGAGGTGTCGAGGCCGCCGGAGTAGGCGAGGACGATCTTCTTCGGGGCGGGGGCGGAGGCGGGCGGGGTGGGGGGGGTGGCCATGGTGGTGGTTCCTTCGAGGAGCGGGAGGGTAGGGGGCGTCGCGGCGGAAGGGCTTCACGAGGGAGCCCTTCGGCGCGGTGGTGAAGCAGCGCGGGGGAGACGGGGGCCACGGAGTGGCGCGGGGAATGCCCGGAAAGGCGGTGTCTCGGATCGGATCAGCCCGCTCCGTTGCCGAGGGGTGCGAGAGCGGGCGTTCTGGTGCGGCCAGGGGGTGCGTACGCTTGAGGCCGGTCCTGGAGCGAGGCGTCCACCGTGGGAAGCGCAGTGGAGACAGTGCATGTGAGCGAGGGGCGGCCCGCCGCGGCGGCCGGGGGTGGGCCCGCGCTGCTGTTCACCGCCTTCGAGCCCAGCGGCGACGACCACGCCGCGGCGGTGGTGGCCGAGCTCCGCCGCCGCCACCCGGGCCTGCCGATCTACGCCTGGGGGGGGCCGAAGATGGAGCGGGCGGGGGCGACGATCATCGAGCCCACGGGGCACGACGCCGTCATGGGGATGCCCGGGATCGCCAAGATCCTCGAGCACAAGCGGATCAACAGCCGGATCCGGCGGTGGCTCGACCAGAACCCGGTCGCGGTGCACATCCCCGTCGATTCCCCCGCGGCGAACTTCCCGATCTGCAAGATGGCCAAGGCGCGGGGGATCAAGGTGGTCCACCTCGTCGCGCCGCAGATCTGGGCGTGGGGCCCGTGGCGGATCGGGAAGCTCCGGCGGTTGACGGACCTGGTGCTCTGCCTGCTGCCCTTCGAGGAGTCGTGGTTCCTGACCAGGGGGGTGCAGGCGCGGTTCATCGGGCACCCGCTCTTCGACCACCCGCTGGACGAGGCGGACCTGGACCGGCGGGCGGCGGTCCTGCCGCGGGATGGGACGCCGAAGCTGGCGCTCATGCCGGGATCGCGTCCGGCGGAGCTGTCCAGCTCGCTGCCGGTGCTGCTGGATGCGTTCCGGCGGCTGAGGCAGGTCACGCCGGGGATCCGCGGGGTCGTCGCCGCGACCAAGCCGGAGGTCGCCGCCGCGCTTCGGGAGCGGGCGGAGTCGCTGGGGGGATGGCCGGAGGGGCTGGAGATGCTCTCGGGGGACACCGACGCGGTCGTGCGGTGGTGCGACTACGCGATGGTGGTCAGCGGGACGGTCACACTGCAGGTGGCCAAGCAGCGGCGGCCGATGGTGACGTTCTACCGGCCGAACCGGTTCATGTACCTGGCGGTGATCCGCTGGATCGTCTCCACGCCGCACTTCACGCTGCCGAACCTGATCGCCGAGAAGCGGATCGTGCCGGAGCTGATCCCGTACTTCGATCGAGACGGGGAGGAGCTGGCGATGGCGATGGTGCGGCTGATGCGCCAGCCGGGGGCGGCGGAGGACCAGCGGGAGGAGCTGGGGAAGGTGGTCCGGCGGCTGGAGGGGCGGAGCGCGGCGGGCGCCGCGGCGGACGCGATCGAGGAGGTGGCGGGGATTCAGATGGCCAGATAGCAAATGGCCAAATGGCAAATGGTCAAAGGGCCAAGTTGAAAAGGACCGGGGGTCATCTCGTTGCCCGGATCAACGCGAGGGTGCAGACGCGGTTGCCGATGCGGTCGGTGATGGGGAAGGAGGCGGTCAGGGGCGTGGAGGCGGCGACGCCGCGGTCGAGGCAGCGGTGCATCGCCTGGACGAGGTCGTGGCGGGCGATCTCCTCGGTCTCGGTGAAGAGGATGATCAGCAGGGCGGCGTGGTGGATGTGGGGATCCTTCGCGAGCTTGGCGAGGTCGGCCGCGGCCCCGCGGACGAGCTGGGAGGCGTACGTGCGGTTGGGCCCGGGGATGCCGGCCTCGTAGCAGAACTGGCCGACGAGCTTGATCTCGAGCCAGAAGGCCTCCTCGGGGGGGATGGAGGCAGGGTCGGGGGCGGGTTCCGCGTTTTCTTGGACGGCCAGGCTCTCGAAGAGGGTGCCGGCGAGCTTGCGACGCTCGGCCCGGGCCCGCTTATCCCGTTTGACGGGGTCGGCGAGGCCGAGCCCCGGGGCGGGCGTCAGGACGATGTCGCAGCGTTGACGGTCGCTCTCGCGGGCGAGAGGGGCGTTCTCGTCGTCCCCGGTGGCCCCAGGATCGGCGGGTGGAGGGGTCGAGGCGGTGCGGTCCCCCGGGTAAGGCTGCTCGCGGAGGACGCCCCAGGTGGGGGGGGCCGGGCGGCCCTGGAAGGGGTCCGAGAGGGGGCCGGGGGCGAGCCCCGCGGCCAGGAGGGCGTGGAGCTCGACCTCCTCGAGGGCGTCGAGGCCGTCCACGGCCTGCTCGGCGCTCAACCGGGCCTCGGCGCCGCGCAGGGCCTGCGCGGCGGCGTCGAGGATGTCATCGTGGCTCCACATCGTTTGAAAGCGTAGCTGCGGACTGGTATAAACCGGGCGGTTTTCATCCGGTAGGCGATCGGATGATGCGTTGTCAGCGGCACATTGTGTGCCTGCGGCCGCTACGCTGTAAGACACAAAGGGGCACCCCCATCATGTCATGGATCACACTGCGGTCCGGGTTCGTTGCAGCGGCGGCGACGCTGGCGCTGGCCTTCGCGTCGCTCACGCTTGGCGGCTGCGACTCCAACTCCAACCAGACGCCCGCGGCCAGCGGCGGGGATGCGCAAGCCCCGTCCGAGGGGGCGGCCCCGTCGGGCGATGAGGCGGCGCCGGCCGGGGGCACGGGCGCCGGGGCCTCGGCCGCGCCCGCGGGAGGGGCGGGGGGGACGGGCCCGATCCGCATCGGGCACTACGCCTCGATGACGGGGAAGGAGGCGACCTTCGGGCAGTCCACCGACCAGGGGATCCGCTTGGCGTTCAAGGAGATCAACGCCGCGGGCGGCCTCAACGGCCGGCCGATCCAGATCATCACCTACGACACCAAGGGGGAGTCGAAGGAGGCGGGCAACGCGGTCACGCGGCTGGTCACCAGCGACAAGGTGACGGCGGTGCTGGGGGAGGTGGCGAGCAGCCTGTCGCTGGCGGGCGGCGCGGTGGCGCAGCAGTACGGGGTGCCGATGATCACGCCCTCGAGCACGGCCCCGGCGGTGACGCGGAACCGGCCGATGGTCTTCCGGGTGTGCTTCATCGATCCGTTCCAGGGGTACGTGGTCGCGAAGTTCTCGCGCGACAACCTGCAGGCGGCGACGGCCGCGGTGCTGTACGACCAGGCGCAGGCGTACTCCAAGGGCCTGGGCGACGAGTTCAAGCGGCACTTCACGCAGCTGGGGGGGAGGATCGTCGCGGACCAGGCGTACTCCAGCGGCGACCAGGACTTCTCGGCGCAGCTGACCAACATCCGGACGGCGAACCCGGACATCATCTTCGTCCCCGGCTACTACACGGAGGTGGGGAACATCGCGCTGCAGGCGCGCCGGCTGGGGATCACGGTGCCCCTGCTGGGGGGCGACGGGTGGGACTCGGAGCAGCTCCCCGCGATCGCCGGCTCCGCGATCGAGGGGTGCTACTACGCGAACCACTACGCCCCCGACCAGCCGAGCGACGAGGTCCGGGAGTTCGTCGAGAAGTACCGGGCCGAGTACGGCGGGCAGACGCCCGACGGCCTGGCCGCGCTCGGGTACGACGCCGCGCTGGTCCTCTTCGACGCCATGAAGCGGGCCAAGTCGCTCAGCGGGCAGGACCTCGCCAGGGCCATCGCCGAGACGAAGGACTTCCCGGCCGTGACGGGGGTCATCACGATCGACAAGAACCGGGACGCGAGCAAGTCGGCGGTCGTGGTGCAGATGAAGGACGGCAAGCCGGTGTACGTGGCGACGATCGAGCCGCCGCAGGAGTGACCGCCCGAGGCTGGACCCGGGCCCCGGGCGCGGGCGCCCGGGGGGCCGCACCTCCAAAGGACTCGGCACAAATGCGCCCCCCGGCCCACGCGGGGGGCTCTCTTTCGGTACCATTCCCCCCCGCGTGATCGAGAAGTTTCTCCAAACTCTGATCGATGGCCTCTCCGTCGGGAGCCTCTACGCGCTGATCGCGCTGGGCTACACGATGGTGTACGGCATCCTGAAGTTCATCAACTTCGCGCACAGCGATGTGTTCGTGCTCGGGGCGTGGGTGTCGTTCACGGCGGCGGTCGGCGTGGGGTGGGGTGGGGCGGGGGCGGCGTCGGGGTCGCCGGTGGCGGACTGGGTGTGGATCCTGCTCTTTGTGATCGGCGCGGCCGGCGTGCTGACGACCCTCTGGGAGCGCCTGGGGCGGGGGGCGGCGCCGGAGGCGGTCCGGGCGAGGATCCCCGCCACGAGCGTGGGCCCGACGCTGCTGATGGTCGCCGCGTGGGTGGCCGGGTGCGCGGCGCTGGTGCTGCTGGCGGGGGTGTTCAGGCGGACGCCGTCGCTGGAGTTCCTCGGGGGGGGCGTGATCCTGGTGATGGCGATGGCGACCTGCGGGGTGGTTGGGTTCTGCCTGGAGCGGCTGGCGTACAAGCCGCTGCGGAACGCGCCGCGTCTGAACGTGCTGATCACCGCCATCGGCGTGTCGCTGCTGCTGCAGAACCTGGGGCAGCTCAACTGGATGTTCGGGACCCGCCCGCAGCCGATGCCGCCGCTGGTGCCGGCGGTGCCGCTGTTCGAGATCGGCGGGGCCGCAGCCGGCGCGACCGGCAACGGCACGCCGGGGGTGAAGATCTGGCTCGTGGACGTCATCGGAGCGGGCACGGCGGTGGTGCTGATGGTCGCGTTGGACTGGCTGGTCTTCCGGACCCGGCTCGGACGGGCGATGCGGGCGGTGAGCTACAACCCCGCCAACGCCTCGCTGATGGGCATCCCGGTGGACCGGGTGATCAGCTTCACCTTCGTGCTGGGGGCGATGCTGGCGGCGGCCGCGGGCTTCCTCTACAGCCAGAAGTACTCCGGGCTCAACCAGCCCGCCGCGGCGACGTGGGTGCTGCTGGGGCTCAAGGCGTTCGTGGCGGCGGTGGTGGGGGGGATCGGCAACATCCGCGGGGCGATGCTCGGCGGGCTGCTGATCGGGCTGCTGGAGTTCTTCGGGGCCGCGTACATCTCCCCGGAGCTGCGGGACCTCTACGTGTTCAGCCTGCTGATCCTCGTGCTGCTCTTCAGGCCCAGCGGCCTGCTCGGCTCCACGGCGGCGGAGAAGGTCTAAGGGAACCGAGGGCGTGACGGCATGAAGGGCACGACGGCGAGCAACCGGTTGAGAGAGGAGACGCTGCGGCTGCGGCCGCCGGCGGCCCTGGCGCCGGCGCGGTCGGCCGCCCCGTTCCTGGCGTGCATCCTCCTGGCGGTCGTGCTCCAGCTGTGGGTCCGGCCGCTGATGGGGGACTTCTACGCCAAGCTGCTGCTGGACATCGGCACCAACGTGATCCTGGCGGTGTCGCTGACGATGGTCAACGGCTTCACCGGCCAGTTCTCCATCGGGCACGCGGCGTTCATGGCCGTCGGGGCGTACACCTCGGCGGCGATCGTCTACTACGGGTCCTTCCGCCTCTGGGACGACCCCAACATGCACGGCGGCGTCCTCAGCGCCATGATGCACGGCCGGAGCGACCCGCTGCTCAAGTCCGGGGACCTGCTCTTCCTGGGCTCGCTGGTGGCGGGGGGGCTGCTCGCGGCGATCTGCGGCTACGTCGTCGGCCTGCCGTCGCTGCGGCTCAAGGGCGACTACCTCGCCATCGTGACGCTCGGTTTCGGCGAGATCGTCCGCGTGCTGATCCAGTCGCAGACGTCCGACACGCTCTACGACGCGGAGCAGATCGCCGAGACGCCGATCTACGAGCTGCCGCAGTACCTCGGCGGGGCCCTGGGCTTCAGCGGCCTGCCCTTCTACAGCAGCCTCTTCTGGGCCTGGCTGGTGGCGGCGGTGACGCTGGTGGTCGCCTTCCGGCTCAAGTACAGCACCTACGGCCGGGCGTTCCTCTCCATCCGCGAAGACGAGATCGCCGCCGAGGCGATGGGCATCCACACGACGCGGTACAAGGTCCGGGCGTTCGTCATCGCGGCGTTCTTCGCCGGCGTCGCGGGGGGGATCTTCGCCCACACCGTCGGCGTGCAGCTCAACGCCCAGGAGCTGGGCTTCCAGAAGAGCTTCGACATCCTCATCATGGTCGTCCTCGGCGGCCTGGGGTCGATCTCCGGGGCCGCGATCGCCGCGGTCATCCTGACGATCCTGCCGGAGCTGCTCCGCCAGCCGCCGTGCATCTGGGGATGGGCGATGGCGTTCATCGTGCCGGTGGCCGTGGTGTGGATCGCGCTGTCGCGCCGCCGGGTGCGGTCGGCGGTGCTGATCGTGCTCGCCCTGGGGGGATGGGAGGCGATGCGCTGGCTCGCCCGCGAGACGGGGGCGAACCTGGCGGACTACCGCATGGTGCTCTACGCCCTGGCTCTGATCATCATGATGATCGTGCGGCCGCAGGGGCTGCTGGGGATCCGGGAGATCTGGGAGCTGCGACGGCCGCGTCCGCTCGCGGCCCGCGGCGACCTCGGCGCGGGGGGCGAGCCCGGCACGGCGGGCGGGAGGGTCTCGCTATGACGACCCACGCCGCCATGACCAACGGCCCCGGGGCCGGGCCCGCGCCGCTGCTGCTGGACGTCGAGGGGATCTCCATCTCCTTCGGCGGCCTCAAGGCGGTCTCGAGCTTCTCGCTCAAGCTGCCCAAGGGGCGGCTGGCGGGGCTGATCGGCCCCAACGGGGCGGGGAAGACCACGGTCTTCAACCTCCTCACCGGCGTCTACAAGTCCGACACCGGGACGATCCGCCTCGGCGACCTGACGCTCACGGGCCTCAAGCCCTACCAGCGGGCCAAGGCGGGCCTCGCCCGCACGTTCCAGAACATCCGCCTCTTCCCCGACCTGAGCGTGCTGGACAACGTCCGCATCGCCTCCCACCTGCGCGCCGGGGAGACGATGGCGGGCGCGATCCTCCGGTCCCGCTACCACGTCGGCGAGGAGCGCGCGATGACGGCGCTCTCGATGGAGCTGCTGGAGATCTTCGACCTCGCCCACCGGCGCGACGAGCAGGCGCGGAACCTGTCCTACGGCGACCAGCGGCGGCTCGAGATCGCCCGCGCGCTGGCGACCAGCCCGAAAGTGCTGCTGCTGGACGAGCCCGCGGCCGGGATGAACCCGCAGGAGAAGCGCGAGCTGCGCGACCTGATCCGCTCCATCCGGGAGCGCTTCGGCCTGACGATCCTGCTGATCGAGCACGACATGGGCGTGGTGATGGACATCTGCGAGCGGATCACGGTGCTCGACCACGGCGTGATCATCGCCGAGGGGACGCCGGGGGAGATCCAGCAGAACCCGCGCGTGATCGAGGCGTACCTGGGCTCGACCGAGGGGGCCGCCCCCGACGAGGCGGCCGCGGCGACCAGCGGGGAGGAGGCCTAGCCGTGGCGCTGCTGGAAGTCCGCGACCTGCACGTCCACTACGGGGCGATCCACGCCCTGCACGGGATCTCCATCTCGGTGGAGGCAGGGCAGATCGTTACGCTCATCGGCGCCAACGGCGCGGGCAAGAGCACGACGCTCCGGGCGATCTCGGGGCTGCTGCGCCCCAGCCGCGGCTCGATCGTCTTCGACGGCAAGCCGATCGCCGGCGTGCCGCCGCACCAGATCGTCCGCCTGGGTCTGGCGCACTCGCCCGAGGGCCGCGGCATCTTCGCGAACCTGACGGTGGCGGAGAACCTCGACCTGGGCGCCTTCGCGCGCCGCGACCGGACGCAGGTCGCCGCGGACCGCGAGCGAGCGCTCGAACTCTTCCCACGCCTCCGGGAGCGGCTGCGCCAGATGGCCGGGACCCTCTCGGGGGGCGAGCAGCAGATGCTCGCCATCGCGCGGGCGATGCTCGCCCGGCCGAGGCTGCTGCTGCTGGACGAGCCCTCGCTGGGCCTGGCCCCGCAGGTGGTGCAGACGATCTTCCGGATCATCCGCGAGATCAACGCCTCGGGGACGACGATCCTGCTTGTGGAGCAGAACGCGCACATGGCCCTGAGCGTGGCCCACCACGGGTACGTCCTCGAGGTCGGGCACATCAAGCTCAGCGACAGCGCGCGGAGCCTGGAGCGCAACGACGAGGTGCGCAAGGCCTACCTCGGCATCGGGTGAGCCCTCGCCTCCGCGCCGGGGCGACTTACTTCAGCTCCGCGGCGATCTTCCCAATCAGCTCGTGCGCCCCCGAGTGGATGCTCGCGCGCGACTTCTTCATCGCCGACCACATCACCCACGGGGCGCTGGCGATCGCCAGCGGGAGGTACCACCACCAGGTCCACTCCCACATGTACGGCGTGGAGGGGAAGAACGACGCCAGCGCGGACTCGGTGAACCATACCCCCGGCCAGATGGTCAGCAGGAGAATGACCGCCATGATCGCCGGGACGCGGGGCTGGACGGCCGTCGAGAACCGCAGCACGCCCCCCTCCAGTCGGGCCCGAAGGACCCCCTCGAACGGGGCTCCGAAGTCGCGGACCTCGAAGAGCGTCCCGGCGGCGCCCTCGGTCGCGGCGTAGCCGGGGAGGCGGCCGCGCCGGGCGGCGAGGTCGAGGCGGCGGGTGATCTCTCCCGCATCGAGGGGCGTGGGGATCTCCGGCAGCGGCGTGGAGAGCGGCGCCGGAGCCGGCCCCGCATCAGAGGCCGGCGCGGGGGCCAGGGGGGCAGAGGGGGTGTCGGTTGTTGTCGTCATCGATGGCTTTCTATCGGCGTCGGGCCGCCCCGAGGGGGAAGTGTACGGAATCGGGCCGCGGAGGTTCGGCTGGTGGCGGGCGTTCTCCGCGGCGGCCGCCCGCACAGCCGGAAGAGATGAACCGTGTAACCCCTCGCGGTCCTTGCGGGGGCCGCGGCGGGGGACAAACTGTCGCTAGAGCCACGCCCGCTGGGGGCGCTGCTAGGTTGAAGCCGGATCATGAGCGAACTGAAGATCAGACCAGCCCTGCGCCTGGTGGGCGCGGGTGACGCCGACCCGAACCGCGCGGGGCAGACGGTGCTCGTCAGGGCGCCCCTCCGGCCCGGCGACGGCTCGGCCGCGGCCCCGGCGGTTGCCGAACCCGCGCCGAGGCGGGCGCGGCGCGGGGAGTCGCCCAAGGCGGTGGTGCGGAGGGAGAACATCGCCGCGGCGGGGCTGAGCGCGACCGACGCGCGGTGGGTGCTGGCGGTGCGGGTGGCGGAGTCGCTGGACGGGGGCAGGGCCGCGGTGCTGACCCCCGAGAAGCGGCGGCGGCTGGTGGCGCTGGCGACGCGGATGGGGCTGCGGCCGTTCGACGCCAACCTGGTGATCGCGATCGTGCAGGATTCGGCACGCTCCGGCGAGCGGCCGATGGGGCCGGAGGTCGCGGGGCGGTTGTCGCTGATCCCCGCGCCGGGGTCCGTCCCGGCCGAGGCGGATGGGGTCGAGCGGTCGTCGTCGGTCTGGGCCGTAGCCATGCCGGTCGCCGCGGCGGTCGCGCTGGCGGTGGTGCTGCTGCAGGCGATGATCGGGTGGGTGACGGGGGTGTGATGGGCGGATGCGGCGCGGCGGCGGAGTGAAGAACCGACCGGCGTCGGCGGCGGAGGAGCGCCGGCGCCGGTTGTCGTTTGCACGCTGAGCACGCGCAACGCGGGCTGAGGGCGTAGACTCGCGCCGCGGCGGCGAACGGGAGGGCGGGCCCGCCGCGGCGGAGGACGGCCATGCCGCTGATCGACGTTGGGGCGAAGGCCCCGGATTTCACGCTGAAGGACCAGGACGGCAAGACGCACACGCTGAGCGACTACGCGGGCCGCACGCTCGTGCTGTACTTCTATCCGAAGGACGACACCTCCGGGTGCACCGACCAGGCGTGCCAGTTCCGGGACCACACGCCGGACTTCTCGAAGATCGGCGCGGGGGTGCTCGGGGTGAGCCCGGACGACGAGAAGTCGCACGCGAAGTTTGCGGCCAAGCACGGCCTGACGTTCCCGCTGCTGGCGGACACGGATCGGGACGAGGCGAACAACCCGAAGGTGTGCGAGGCGTACGGCGTATGGGGGGAGAAGTCGATGTACGGCCGGAAGTACATGGGGGTGATCCGGACGACGTACCTGATCGACGCCGAGGGCGTGGTGCGGAAGCGGTGGGACAAGGTCTCGGTGCCGGGGCACGCGGAGGAGGTGCTCGCGGCGGTGCGGGAGCTCGAGGGGCTGCCGGCGGAGCCGCCCGCCCGGCGCAAGGCCGCAAAGAAGGCCGGCACGAAGAAGAAGGCCGCGACCAGGAAGAGGTCCGCCGCTCGAAAGAGGCCGACGGCAAGGAAGAAGGCTGCGGCGAAGAAGAAGCCGATGGCTAGGAAGAAGCCCGCTGCCAGGAAGAAGGCCGCCGTCAGGAAGAAGCGGTCGTCGCGCTGAGGGGCTTGCCCGTCAGGGCGTACCACGGCCGCAGGCTGAGCGAAGGCAGGGCGAGCGTCGGCCAGAGGGCCCGGGTCAATCGCGGGCGGGCCAGGACCGCCGCGGCGGCGAGGCAGGCGGGGCGGCGCATCAGCAGCCGCCGGCGGTAGCGGCGGGCGAACGCCCGCTGCGCGTCGCGGAGGTCCGGGGTCGAGGCGAGGACCTCCGCGAGCATCACGCCGGACCAGAGCGCCAGGCCGATCCCCTCGCCCCCGACGGGCTCGACGGCGGCCGCGGCGTTGCCGATGCGGAAGGATCGCCCGTGGCCGGGGGCGATGTACCCGCTGGAGGGCACGCCGCAGGCGAGCCATTCGGTGGCGCGCCAACTCGCTGAAAAGCCGGGCCAGAGGGCCGCGAGCATGTCGTCCGCGCTGCCGCGGTGCGCGGCCAGAAGCGGGGCGCGGGTCACGAGGGCGAGCGTGGCCCGGTCCCGCTCAATCGGCGAAGCGCCGATGTACGCGCCGGCGGCGGAGCGCATGTGCAAGTCGCGGATGGGCAGGGCCCCGGCGCGGAGGTGGCACTTGAGCGCAACGGCGCCGCGCCGGTTGGGCGTCAGGCCCGCGGGGTCGTGGCGGCCGGAGCCGTCGGCGTGAATGGCGACCCCGGCGCGGATCACGTCGCCCACGGCCGTCGTCGCGGCGACATGATCGTCGTGGTACTCGACGGAGGCGATGCGCACGGGCTGGAGGACCGATGCGCCCGCAGCGCGGGCCCGGTCCAGCAGCATCGCGTCGAGCGCGGCGCGGCCGATGGACCACGCGGCCGCAGGCATCCGCCACGTCGCCGAGCGCCGGCCGTGTTTCAGGATGAGCGTGTCGATGCGGCAAGCCCCCGCGGCGAAGAGATCCGCCGGCGGGAGGAGCGACTCAAGGATCGCCGTCGCCGCGGGGGAGATGAACTCGCCGCAGACCTTGATGCGCGGGAAGGGGCGGGATTCCGCGAGCGTGATCCGCCAGCCCCGCGCCGCGAGGGAGATCGCCGCCGCGGACCCGGCGGGTCCGCCGCCGATCACGAGTGCGTGCGGCGCGGCGGTCATGCCGTGAGCGTATCAGCGCCAGGCGCGGGGCTTCTCGCCGGCGAGGGTGAAGCGGTAGAAGAGGTGGCGGCGGTAGGCGGTGTAGGTCAGGTCGAGCCGCTTGGCGGCGTCGAGAACCTCCGCACGGGTGAACCCCGCGCGGATGCTCACCCGGGCGTCGTGGCGGACCTCCCGCGGCGTGCCGATCAGCAGCACGCGCAGCGCGGCCAGGCTCAGACGGGATCGGACCAGGTCGTTCCAGACGATCCCCGCGCGGGCGAGGCGATCCATGATCCGCAGGCACGTCCAGACGTCCAGCTGGCCCAGGTGGTGCAGGAACATCCCAGCGTGCGTGTAGTCGAAGGAGTCGTGCGGGTACAGGTCCGCCAGCTTCAGGGCGTCGGCCTGGACGAGCGTGATGTTGGGCTCGCCGGCGACGTGCTCCCGGGCGAGGTCGAGGGTGGTGGGGTGGAGGTCCACGGCGGTGACGCGGAGGTCGAACCCGCGCTGCCTCGCCCAGCGGACCGCCGCGAGGGGGATGTCCGCGGATCCGGTGCCCACGTCGAGGAGGGTGACGGGGCGGTCCTTCGGCCAGCGGCGGGACCAGCGGGCGAGGTGGCCGATCAGCGCCCGGCTCCCCCCCAGGGCCCGGTTGACCCAGCGGATGTACTCCAGGGCGGTCCGGAGCTCCTCCCGGGTGGCGGCGGGGTCGTCCATGTACTCGGGCTGGACCAAGCGTTGCATGGGGCGATGGTACAGCCGGTGCCGGGCGAAGGTGATTGCAGTTTGTGAGGGGTGCTGGGGGGGATACCGGCCCGTCGGGCCGTAAAGTGGGGCATGGAACAACCAAGCGCCACACCAGCAGCGGGCGGGGCAGGGGGTAAGGCCGAGCGGATCACGCTCGCAACACTGGGGTCGATGGCCGCGGCGGGGACGCCGTTCGCATGCCTGACGTGCTACGACGCCACGACGGCCCGGTGGCTGGAGCGAGGGGGCGTGCCGGTGCTGCTGGTGGGGGACACCGCCGCGGAGGTGATTCTGGGGTTCGAGCGAACGATCGACATGCCGCTGGAGGTGCTGCTGGCCCTCACGGCGGCGGTCCGGCGGGGGGCGCCCACGCGGCTGGTGATGGGCGACATGCCGTTCCTGAGTTACCACACCAGCGAGGCGGAGGGGATCCGCAACGCCGGCCGCTTCCTGGTGGAGGGGCTGGCGGACGTGGTCAAGGTTGAAGCCGACCGCAGTTTCGCGCCGATGGTCTCGAAGATGGTCCGCGCGGGGATCCCGATCTGTGGGCACGTCGGCAGCCGCCCCCAGCGGGCCGCCCTGACAGGCGGGTACGCCTCCGCCGGGCGGACCGCGGCCGACGCGGAGCGGATCGTGGAGGACGCCGTCGCCCTGGAGGACGCCGGGTGCCAGCTCCTGCTGGTCGAGGCGGTGCCCCCGGAGGTGACCGAGCGGATCATGGCGCGGACGCGGGTGCCGCTGATCGGGATCGGCGCCGGGACCGCGTGCCACGGGCAGGTGCTGGTTCTGCAGGATCTTCTCGGGATGTCGCCCCGTGCACCCCGGTTCGCAGAACCGGTGGACCAGCTGGGTCGTAGAGTGGAGTTGGCTGGGGCGGAGTGGGTGCGGCGTGTCGCCGAGCGTCGGATCGGCGGGCACGGGTACAAAATGAGGCCCGGAGAGGGCGAGAAGCTGGGCCGCGTCAGCGGCGCCGAGCAGAGGAAATCATCGGCGGCCGGGCCCGGGGTTGCCCCGGGGAGTGGGCCCGAAAGCACGCCTGGATCAGCCCCAAGAAAGCCAGATGGACCGACCGACCGTGACCGGGCCGAGCCCGCGACCTGACGTCACGCGACCCGCGCAAGGATACAAAGGAGTTTTCATGCGTCGTTTCACCGCGTACGGCCCCGCCTTTGTGGTCCTGCTGACGACGCTGGTGACGCTGTTCGCGGCGCCGGCGGCGGTGCGGCAGATCGGCTACGCCAACAGCGAGACGCAGATCCGCCTGGCGCGGCTGGCCCTCGATCAGGACGACATCCTCGAGCGGATCAACGCCGCGACGCGGAACATCGCCACCGCGGTCGAGCCCTCGGTCGTGCACATCGCCATCGAGCAGGGCTCCCCGCGCGGGTTCCAGTCCATGCGGCTGGCGCAGGGATCGGGGTGGGTCTTCGACGGCGCGGGGCACATCGTCACCAACGCCCACGTCGTCAGGGGCGCCCCCAAGATCGTCGTGCAGTTCCACGACGGCCGCACGGTCGCGGCGGACATGGTCGGCATCGACGGCTCGACGGACATCGCCGTCCTGCGGGTCCGGACCCAGGAGGGCCTCTTCCCCGTCGCCCGGGCCACCGGCGAGCGGCTCCAGCAGGGCGACCGCGTCTACGCCTTCGGCTCCCCCTTCGGGTTCAAGTTCTCGATGAGCGAGGGCATCGTCTCGGGCCTGGGGCGCGACCCGCGGGCCGTGATCAACGCCCCCGGCGGCGGGTACACCAACTTCATCCAGACCGACGCCGCGGTCAATCCCGGCAACTCCGGCGGCCCGCTGGTGGACATCAAGGGCCGGCTGGTCGGCATGAACGTCGCCATCGCCACCGCGGGGAGCACCCGCGACGGCGGCGGGCAGAACTCCGGCATCAGCTTCGCCATCCCGCTGGAGACCATCGAGGCGGTCGTCGGGCAGCTGATCTCCGACGGCGCCGTCGCCCGCGGGTTCCTGGGCATCCAGATGCCCGCCGTCCGCGGCAGCGACGACCCGGACCGCGCCGAGGCCCTCAACCGCGAGTACATGGTGCAGGCCGGCTACCACGGCCAGGGCGTGTACGTCACCGGCGTCGTCCCCGGCGGCCCCGCCGAGCGCTCGGGCCTGCGCATGGGCGACATCATCCTCTCCTTCAACAACCGCCCCATCACGAGCATGACCATCCTCCGCTCGGCCATCACGGTGAACCGGCCCGGGGACCGCTCCGTCGTCCGCGTCTGGCGCGACGGGCAGGAGGTGGACCTGTCGGTGCAGCTGGGCGACCTGGCCCAGACCGACGTCGGCCAGATGGACGCGCAGCGGGCCATCATGGCCTACGGGCTCACCTGCCAGGAGATCCGCGGCGGGATCGCCCTGGCCGCCGTGGACCCGGACTCTCCCGCGGCCGCGGCCGGCCTGCGCCGCGGCCAGGTCATCATCCGCGTCGGCTCGGCGGAGGTCGATGACGCCGCGGACTTCCTCACCAACCTCGCCGCCAGCGGCTTCCTCAACGGCCGGCCGCTGACGCTCACCGTCGTTGACATCGACGGGCAGACCCGCGACGTCCCCGTGCAGTTCACCCCCTGACCCGACCGGGGCCAACTCGGCCCGACAGACCACGTCGCAGCGACGCGGGTAGCGCCTGGCGCGGCCCGCGTCCTGCGCTTTGAGCTTGAGGCAAGTCCCGGGTGAGATGGTCAGGGCGTGGCGCGCGGGGACGGATCCGCCGCCGCCTCCGGCAGGGCGGTGATGCGGACCACCACCGGCGTCCCCAGCCGGGGCACCTGCGAGACGTTGGCGATCCACTCCGGCTCGGTGATGGAGGAATCCGGGCTGATGGTCCGCCGCCACGCGATCGTCTCGGAGCCGAAGGTCGTCAGCCCCACGAGCGAGCCGTCGGAGCCGTCGGCGAGGTAGAACTCCCGCTCCCCCTCCCCCAGGTCGCGCTTGACGATCCGGGAGCCCGCGAAGAGAAAACCGGGGCGGGAGGGGTCACCCTCGCGCTCCGCAAAGCTCTGCCCGCCCTTGGCGTTGACGATCCACGTCAGCGGGTCCACCACCTTCTCTCTCTCGGTGCCCGCATCAAGGACGAAGCGGACGTCCACCGGCGGCCCCTCCGGGTCGATGGGCACGAGCTTCTCACCCTCCCACGTAAAGCTCCCAGGTTTCCCCGGCTCGAGACCCAGCAGCAGCAGGGCGGCGTGCACGTTCGACGGCCGCGCCCTGCTGACCACCAGCGACTCGTGCTCCTTGGTGTCCGGCGTGCAGACGACGAGCTCGAGGTACGTCATCGGCGTCTGCGGGTCGTGCACATCCCAGGCGATGGCGCCGTCGAACTCGACGACTCCCGCGGCCCGGTCGATGCGGACGTTCGGGAAGACCTCGCGGAGCCCGGGCTCGGCCCGCGCCTGCCCCGGCGGCGGCGGCGGAGGAGGAGGAGGCGTGAAGACCGGCGCGGGCGGCGGCGGCGGCGGGAGGTCGCCGGGGCCGCGGACCCGCTCGTAGCGCGGAGGCCGCTGCCCGCCGGGCGGCGTCAGGTCGGAGGTGCCGTCGGACTCCGGCGGGAGGTCCGGCGGCATCTTGGCCGACTCGGCGGTGAGCTGCCCCGGCCCGGCGATGGGCTCCGTGGGCGGGGGCTCGGTGGCGCAGCCGAGCAGGAGCAGGGCGAGCACTCCGGCGGCGGTCGTTCGAGACGCGGCTGTGCTTGGCATGGTTTCACCCCTTGGCGGCGAGCGCTTGCACGCAACGGATGAAGAGCTCGCCGCGCTTCTCGTAGTTCTCGAACTGATCCCACGAGGCGCACCCGGGGCTGAGCACGAGGGCGTGACCGGGGGCCAGCCCCGGCAGCGCGGCCTCGACCGCCCCGCTGATCGTTTCGGCGAACCGGGCCCGGGCGCCGCGCGAGACCGCCAGGTCGGCCAGCGCGCGGCCGGTCTGGCCGACGGTGTACAGGCCGGCGAGCCCCGGGGCGGCGTCGGCGATGGGGGAGAGGTCGATCTGCTTGTCGTACCCCCCGGCGATGAGGTGGATCCGCTCGCGGCTCATCCCCGGCATCGCGGCGATGGCCGCGACGGCCGTCAGCGCCGCCCCGGGCGTGGTGGACTTCGAGTCGTTGTAGAACCGCACGCCGCCGACTTCGGCGACGAGCTGGAGGCGGTGGGGGAGCCCGGGGAAGGCGGCGATCGCTCCGGCGAATCGGGCCGGGTCGATCCCCGGCTCGGCGGCGCGGCAGGCGAGCAGGGCCGCGGCGGCGTTCTCCCGGTTGTGCGCTCCGGGAATGGCCAGGGGAAGTCCGAGCGCCTCGGCGTCCACGGTGCAGGAAGCCGCGGGGGTGACGGCGCGCCAGTCCGCCACGCTGGGGCCCAGGATCGCGTGGTCCCCCTCTCGCTGATGGCGCAGGAGGCGCTGCTTCGAGGCGCGGTAGTGGTCGAGGTCGCCGTGCCAGTCGAGGTGGTTCGTGGCGAGGTTGGTCACGACAGCGACGTGCGGCGACCACGCCCGCTCGCCGGCGAGCGCCGGGTCGCGCTCAAGCCAGTAGAGCATTGCGCTGGAGAGCTCCAGCACCACCCACGTCCCCCCGGTGATGCTCCCCAGCCGCCCCAGGAGCGAGCCGCCGAGGTTGCCCCCCAGCACGGTGTCCCCCGCGGCCTCGCCCAGGGCGTGCGCGATCATCGCCGCGGTCGTGCTCTTGCCGACCGAGCCGGTGACGCCGATCGTGCGGGCCCGCGACGGGAGGCGCGACACCAGCAGCGCGATCTCCGTCGTCACCGGCACGCCCGCGGCCTCGGCGGCGCGGAGGAACCGGTTCTCCCACGGCCGCGGCACGGCCGGGTTCGCGACCACCAGGTCGCGGGTCGTGAAGTCGCTGACGTTGTGCCCGCCGAGGCGCAGCGTGACGCGGCCGGATTCCACCAGATCCCCGATCGCCGCGACGGAGCCTCCGAGGCTCGCCTCGGTCTCCAGATCGGTGACCAGCACGTCCGCCCCCTGCTCCGCGAGCCAGCGGGTGACGCCCACCCCGCCGCCGAAGCGGCCCAGGCCCATCACCACCACCCGGATGCCCGCGAGGTCGGCCATGCGCGAGTCTATGCCGCGGGGGCGGGACGCTTGGCTGGGGTGTTCAGGGGGTTTCACGCCGCACTTAGAAAGAAAGGTGGAGGTGCCGGGCCGGGGGGATGGATCACGACACGACCGCGTCGAGCCCGCTCTCGCGCCGGATCGTTCCCAGCAGCAGGCCCAGCAACCGCCGCGCGACCGGCCCGGGGACGCCGCCGCCAACGGGCCGGCCGTCGAGCTCGGTGACGGAGGTGACCATGGTGGTGGTGCCGATGAGGATGACCTCGCTCGCCTCGGCAAGTTCACCGGCGCGGATGGGGCGCTGCTCGATCTCCGGGGCGGCCTCGAGGAGGATCGCCCGCGTGATCCCGCCGAGGAGCGGCGCGCTGTCGAAGGCCGGGGTCGCGATGCGCCCATCCGCGAACGCGAGGATGACGTTGGTGGCGATCCCCTCGCCGACGAGCCCGGCCGGCGTGATGAAGATCGCGTCGTCCACCCCCGCCGCGGCGGCCTGCATGGTCAGCAGGATGTTGCCCATCAGCGAGATGGACTTGATGTCGCCGCGGCGCCAGCGGATGTCCTCCAGCGTCACCGCCCGCCGGCACGGGGGAGCGGCGAAGCTGCTCAGCGGCGGCTGCGGAGAGCAGTAGCCCATGACCGTCGGGGTGAGCCCGGCGGGGGGGATGCGGGAGCGCGGCGGATCGTCCGGGCCCGGCGTGCCGCGGGTGACCTGCCAGTAGACGAAGGCGTCCGTCAGCCCCTCGGCCGCGAGGAGCTCGGCGGTCCAGGGGACCAGCGGCGCGGGGTCGAACGCGATGGCGACCTCCCGGAGGGAAGCCCGCAGCCGGTCCAGGTGGCGGTTCATGGCGAAGACGTGCGCCCCGCCCCCGGGCGCCGGGACGGCGCGCAGACCCTCGTAGACCCCGTCGCCGAAGAGGAACCCGCGGTCGAGCGGGGAGATCGCCGCCTCGGAGGCGGGGACGAGCTTGCCGTTGAGGTGGAGGTGCACGGGTGAGGATATCGGTCAGCGGGCAGCGGGAGGGCGAGCCGGATGCGCCGCGGCCCGCAACCCGCCCCTCGCCCCACCGTACGATCCGGCGCTATGCCCCAGCCCCATGGCGTGATCCTGCTCGTCGTCCTGGTCGTCGCGCTCTACGTCGTCACCACCGGGGGCATCATGTACCTCATCGGGCAGTTCGGCGGCTGGCGGGCGGCCGCGGCGGAGTTCCCCGCCGTCCCCCGCGGGCGCATCGTCGCCCGCGGCACGTTCGGATCCCTGCGCTTCGGCGACTGGGCCGCGTACAACAACGCGGTCATCTGGGCGGCCGACGAGGACTACCTCCATCTCAGGCTCATCCCGGGCATCAACTTCGGCACCCACGCCCCGCTCTCCATCCCGTGGTCCGCCATGGAGTTCACGAAGGTGCGGCCCCGCTGGGTCGAGAGCCGGCTCACGCCGACGGGCGTGAGCTTCACGCTCCCCCGCCGAATGGTCGAGCACGAGCTGCGGGTCCGCGACCTGCTCCCGGCGGAGTCCGCGCCGACGGCGGGGTGAGTCGGGCCCGACTCTACGGGGCGTTTCCCTCCATCCGCGGACGCATGAAGTACCACAGCCCCGTCACGTCGCCGCGGAACTCGCGGGCGGCGTCGAGGAACTCCGCGTCGCTGAGCGGGCAGCCGGCGGGGCGCAGATCGATCGTGCGGGGGCTCTCGTTGGCGACGCGGATCTCGTGCGTCGCCGCGAACCGCTCCATCAACCGGCCGGCGACGCCGGGGGAGAGCGGGTCGTGCACCTCCACAAGGATCGTGGCCCTTTGAAGCTCGGGCACGCGTGCGGGGTCGATCAGCGCATCCTCGTACCCGTCCACATCGCACACGACCACCGGCCGATCGGCGCCCCGGAGGGCCGATCGGAGCGCGGCAGGGTCGCACCGCCCTCGCTGCTCGAGCCGGCCGGGCGAGCCGTTGAGCCGGTAGTTCCGCCGCATCGCGTGCACGCAGCTCGGCGACATCTCGTAGCCGACGATGCGCGAGCCCGGCAGCCGCCGCGCGAAGCCGACGATGTAGTACCCGTCCGCCGAGCCGACGTCGATGAGCACGTCGGGGGAGAGCGAGCAGACCTCCTCGACAAAGGGCCAGATCTCCCGCTCGTACGTCCCGACGAACTTGGCCATCATGGAATAGCCCATCATCGTGGACGCGGGCCAGTACGCCAGCCGCATGCCGCGGAACGGCCCCTGGGCCACCGCCGTCGGCCGCCCCGCGGCCTCGTAGAGCCTGCGGACCCGCTCCCGCACGCGCCGCCGGTAGGGATCGGGTTTGAGCGTGGCCACCAGCTCCTCGGCGTGGAACGCCAGCGGGCCGGGGAGCGCGTTGAACGTCTGGCGGACGACCGTGCGCAGGCTCATCTTGGACAGAATACCCACCCAGAGATGAGGAAAACTTGATTCGAGCCGGCGGACATCGATCGTCGCTCACCCGAACCGGGGAGACAAGCGGCTACAGCAGCGCCAGCGGGTCCACATCCACCGCCGTTCTGGCGTCGCTCTTGACGGCCCCCGCGGCCCTGGCCGCGCCCAGCACCGCCTGCAGTACGCCCCGGCTCTCCGCGGTCAGCTCGATCCCGAAGCGGTAAAAGTTCGCCAGCCGCGACATCGGGCACGGCGCGGGCCCATCCATCCGGATCCGGTCCCCTCCCGGGACGGCCGCGGCCGCAACGCGGAGGGCCTGGGCGACGGCGCGGGCGTGCGACTCGGCTTTGGCCGCATCCTCGTCCCGCACGACGATGCGGGCCATCCGCGTCGCCGGTGGCAGCCCGCTGCGCCGGCGGATCGCCAGCTCCTGATCCGCGAACGTGACGTAGTCGTGCCTCGCGGCCAGGAGAACGGCGGGGTTGCCCGGGTTCATCGTCTGAACAACGACGCGCCCCGGGTGCGACCCGCGCCCCGCGCGGCCCGCCACCTGGCTGATGAGCTGGAAGGTCCGCTCCGCCGCGCGGAAGTCCGGCAGGTGCAGCGACGTGTCCGCGTCGACGACCCCCACGAGGCGGACGTTGGGGTAGTCCAGCCCCTTGGAGATCATCTGCGTCCCCAGCAGGACCTTGACCTCGCCGGCGCCGAAGCGGGTGAGCGCATCGAAGTAGTCGCGCGCCGACCGCATCGTGTCCCCGTCCACGCGGAGGAATGTCTCACCCTCCACGAGCCCGAATCGCCCGGCCAGCTCCTCCTCGACCCGCTGCGTCCCCGCCCCCAGCACGCCCACCTTCCCCTCGCACAGCGGGCAGACCCTCGGCATCCGCTGCTCGCTCAGGCAGTGGTGGCAGCGGACGAACCCGCCGGCGCGGACGGGGTTGATGCGGTGGTGCACCATCCCCGCGTCGCACTGGTCGCAGCGCAGCGACCACCCGCACCGCTGATCAAGGCAGCAGATGTAGTTCGCGAACCCACGCCGGTTCAGCAGCAGGATCGCCTGCCCCCCCTCCTCGAGCGTGCGCCGCAGCGCGTGCCCCAGCGTCGGCCCGATGAGCCCGGGCCGCTGCCCGCCGCTGTGCGCCAGCCGCCGCTCCTCGGCGATGTCCACCAGCTCCACCCGCGGCAGCGTCCCCCCCGCGACGCGCTCCTCCAGCGTCCACAGCGCGTACCTCGCCCCCCCGCGTCCGGCCGCGGCGTTCGCCCAGCTCTCCATGCTCGGCGTCGCCGAGCCGAGGATGATCGGGCACCCCTCCAGGTGCGCCCGCTTGATGGCGACGTCGCGCCCGTGGTACCGCGGCAGCTGGTCCTGCTTGTACGAGGCGTCGTGCTCCTCATCCACGACGATCAGCCCCAGGTTCGTCAGCGGCGCGAAGACCGCGGAGCGCGCCCCGACGACCACGCGGCACTCCCCCGCCGCGACGCGTGCCCACTGCTTGTGCCGCTGCGAGGCCGTCAGCCCCGAGTGCAGCACCGCCACCCCGCCCCCGCCCGCCCCCAGCCCGAAGCGGGCCTCGAACCTCCCGGCGGTCTGCGGCGTCAGCGAGATCTCCGGCACCAGCACCAGCGCCGACTGCCCGCGCTCCAGCACCCGCTCCATCACCCGCAGGTACACCTCGGTCTTCCCCGACCCCGTCACGCCCCGGAGCAGGTGCGCGGCAAAGCCGCCGATGGTCGCGCTGATCCCCTCGACGATGCGGCGCTGCGCCGGCGTCAGCTCCGGCGCGGCCGGGCGAGCCATCAGGCCGTCAAGCGTCGGTAGTGGGGCGTGGGAAGTGGTTGGGGGCAGCGACGGCAGCTCCCGGGCCCGGATCTCCTCGTGCTCGACCTCCTTGAGCAGCCCCGCGCGCACGAGCCGGTTGATCGGCCCGAGCGTCCCCGACTCGATCATCAGGGCCAGCTCCTTCGGCGCGATCGGGAAGACCTCCGCGTCCAGCCCCGCGATCCGCTCCCACGCCCGGCGCGCCGAGGGCGGCAGCGGGGGGGTAGCGGCGGACGCCGGCTGCCCCTCCGCGAGCGCCAGCAGCGTGCGGCGGCGTTTGCCCGTCCCGTGCTTCACCGCCGCGGGCATCATCGTCGCCAGCACCATCCCCAGCGGGCAGACGTAGTACCCCGCCATCCACCTCGCCAGCTCGACGAGGCTCTCCGGCAGCCGTGATCCCACGACCCGCCCGACAGCCTTGACCCGGCCGGGGTCGAAGCCGTCGAGGAGTTCTTCTCCGCCGACCTCGACGACGATCCCCGCCGCGAGCGCATCGCCCCGCCCCAGCGGCACATCCACGCGGTCGCCGACCTGGACCTCGCTGTCCGTCCAGTACGTGAGCGTCCCTCCCCCGCCTCCCTCTCCGCCCCTTCGCCCCCCTTCGCCGCCTGAACGATCGATGCCGCGCTCCACCGCCACGCGGACGTACACGCCGCCGGTCCGCGGGCTGGCCAGCACCTCATCTCCGCCGAAAAGCGTGCGCATGGACGGTTGGATGGTACACGATCCCCCCGCATCGGCCGGGTGGGCGGCGGGATCGCGCTATACTCGGCTTTGATGCCCGTAGAAAACCCCTCCTCCCGACCCAGCACCCCCGCCGCGGCCGCCGTTGCCCCTCGCTCGCCCGGCTCCACCTCCCCCGGCCGCCTGGCCCTCCAGGACGGCTCGGTCTTCCACGGCGTCGCCTTCGGCGCCGTCGGCCGCGGCATCGTCCGCGCCGCCGAGGTCGTCTTCAACACCTCGATGTCCGGGTACCAGGAGGCCCTGACCGACCCCTCCTACGCCGGGCAGATCCTCGTCATGACCTCGCCGCTGATCGGCAACACGGGCGTCAACCCCTGGGACGTCGAATCCCCGCGCGTGCAGGTCGCGGGCTTCGTCGTGCGGGAACTCGCCAGGGCCTACTCCAACTTCCGGGCCACCGGCGACCTCTCCTCCTACCTCGCCGACAGCGGCATCCTCGGCATCGCCGACATCGACACGCGGGCGGTGACGCGCCGGCTCCGCACCGCCGGCGTCATGCAGGGGGCGATCACCGACGACGAGTCGATCTCCGACGAACAGCTCGTGGAGATCGCCCGCTCCGCCCCGTCCATGGACGGGCAGAACCTCGTCCCCCTTGTCGGCTGCTCCGACGGGACGCAGTGGTCCGAGCCGCTGGGGGCCTGGGCCCCGATCGGCACGCGGTCCGGCGAGCGGCTGACCGTCCTCGCCCTCGACTGCGGCGCGAAGCAGAACATCCTGCGCCACCTCACCCAGCGCGGCTGCGACGTCCGCCTCATCCCGCACGACACCCCCGCCGAGGAGATCCTCCGCCTCTACCGCTCCGGGGAGATCGACGGCCTCTTCGTCTCCAACGGCCCCGGCGACCCCGCGGCGGTCACCAGGACCATCGAGACCCTTCGCGCCGTGATCACCAGCGGCGACGCGGCCACCTCCATCCCGACCTTCGGGATCTGCCTCGGCCACCAACTCCTCTCCCTCGCCGTGGGCGCCAAGACCTACAAGCTCAAGTTCGGCCACCGCGGGTCGAACCAGCCGGTCCTCAACCGCGTCACCGGCCAGGTGGAGATCACCAGCCAGAACCATGGTTTCGCCGTGGACCCCGCCTCGCTCGAGGCCGTCGGGGGCGAGCCGACCCACTTCCACCTCAACGACGGCACCCTTGCCGGTTTCCGGCTCAAGGACCGGCCGGTCTTCGCCGTTCAGTACCACCCCGAGGCCTCCCCGGGGCCGCACGATTCGGGGTACTTGTTCGACGAGTTCGTCCGAATGATGTCCGAACGCCGCCAGAGGCGGCAGCAGGGGCCGGCCTCCCCCTCCGCCCCCGCCGCGGCACGCTGACCGCCCCATGCCGGCCATGCTTGCAACCAACAGGGAATAACCCCCGAACGTGGTTGGTCCAGTATCCTCTCAGGTGCAATAACGCGGCTCGGACGCGTTAGACGATGAGGGAGGCAACGGGTGTTGCTGCGCCCCGAGGGTATCGAGGGGACAAGGAGCCGGGTATGCGGTCGAGATCTGGTTGGATTGGCATTCGCACGATCGTCGGTGTCGCCCTTGCCTCGATCTTGGTGCTCTCGCCCGCGCCGGCCCACGCGCAGGGGCAGCGCCGCGGCGGTGACGGAGGCGGGGGAGGGGCGGGCGGTGGGGGCG
>JBIQJK010000187.1:0-5282 GCA_044507535.1 Planctomycetaceae bacterium
GGCCTCGATCAAGGTCCTGGCCTACGCCATCCGGCGTTAGCCCCGACCCCGCCGCAGTCGGGATGGAATCTACACACCAGCTGGAAGCCCATGCCACGGGTCGGCGTAGACTTGGCGCATGGTGCAGCTCGGCGTGAACATCGATCATGTGGCGACGATCCGGCAGGCGCGGCGGTCGGATGAGCCGGACCCGGTGCGGGCGGCGCACGAGGCCGAACTCGGCGGGGCGGACATCATCACCGTGCACCTGCGGGAGGACCGGCGGCACATCAACGACCGGGATGTGGAGCGGCTGGCGGGGATGCTGAAGGTGCGGCTGAACCTGGAGATGGCCGCGACGGACGAGATGGTGGGGATCGCGCGGGGGCTGAAGGCCCGCGGGCTAGGTATTGGGGGGCCGCACGAGTGCGCCCTGGTGCCGGAGGGGCGGATGGAGGTGACGACGGAGGGAGGGCTGGACGTGGTCAAGCACCTGTCGCGGCTGAAGGATGCGGTCGCCGCGCTGCACGAGGCGGAGATCCTGGTGTCGGCGTTCATCGACCCGGAGCCGGCGCAGGTGGAGGCGGCCGCGGCGGCGGGGTTCGACATGTGCGAGGTGCACACCGGCCCGTACGCCGCGGCGTTCGCGCGGCGCGGGGGCGACTTTCTGGCGCGGGACCTGGCGCAGGAGCTGGAGAAGGTGGCCGACGCGGGGCGGCGGATCCGTTCGGCCCGCGGCGGGGGCGGCGGGGGGATGCGGTTCAACGCGGGGCACGCGCTGAACTACCACAACGTCGGGCCGATCGCCGCGCTGCCGGGGATCACCGAGCTGCACATCGGGCACTCCATCGTCAGCCGGGCGGTGTACACCGGGCTGCGGACGGCGGTGAGCGACATGAAGCGGCTGATCGATGAGTCCGCCCGCGCGGGGGTCCGGCCGGGGTCGGGTCGGTTGCCTGCATAAGACGGAAGAGACTTCACCATGGAGCACACGGAGGGGCACAGAGCGGTTGGGAAGATCCTTGCGCCCTCGTTGCATGCTCTGAACCAGCAGATTGGGCTTTAGGAGGGAGAGGCCGAAGGCGTGGGAGCGTTGAGGCGCCGCGGACAGGCACACGGCTTTCCTGTCTTGAAACCCTGCCTTGACTCTTCTCCGTGCCCACTCCGTGCTCTCCGTGTCCCTGGTGGTGAAAACTCTGAGGAGAATCAAACCGTGAGCGAGCTGGCGCGAGCGAGGCGGATGTTCGAGTACGACCTGTGGGCCAACGCGCGGGTGAACGAGTCGCTGCGCTCCGCGGCCGCGTCGGTGGAGAAGGAGGGGGCGGCGTCGCAGGCGCCCTCGCTGGTGAAGGCGTTGCAGATCTGGGGGCACGTGCAGTGGGCGCGGCGGATGTGGCTGTCCCGCCTGGGCCGCGCCGAGCCGCCGAGCTTGGACGAGGGGATGTTCCCGGCCTGGGGCCTGGGGCGGGCCATCGAGGCGTGCGGCGAGATGGACCGGGCCTGGGGGGCGTACATGGAGGGGCTGACCGAGGCGGAGATGGGGCGGGTGGTGCGGTACACCTCGACGGAGGGCGTGGGGTACGAGTCGGTGGTGGCGGACATCCTGGCGCACGCGGTGAACCACTCGTCTTACCACCGCGGCCAGGTCGCGCGGCTGGTGGCCGAGTGCGGCGGGGAGGTGGCGGTGACGGACTACATCGTGTTCTCGAGGAAGCGGGTGTAGGGCGCGAAGCGGACGGGGCGGAGAAAAGAGGTCAGCCGTGGGACGCATCGAGCCTCGGGAGGTCGCGCTCAAGGGCGGGGAGCGGATCGTCATCCGCACGGCAGCGGCGGCGGCCGATACCGCCGCGCTGGCGGCGTACACGCGCCGGGAGGTGGGGGAGGGGGCGTTCAGCGTCACCCAGCCCGACGAGTTCAACGCCGACCCGGATCGGATGCGGGAGCGGATCGAGGAGGCCGCGGCCAGGCCGACGTTCCTGTTCCTGGTGGCCGAGCGCGAGGGAGAACTGATCGGGGAGCTGACGTTCCGCACCATCCCCAAGCGCATCATGCAGCACCACGGCCACTTCGGGATCAGCGTCGCGCCCGAATGGCGCGGGCGTGGCGTGGGGCGGGCGCTGATCACGGCGCTGCTGGACTGGGGGGCCGCGCACGAGACGATCGAAAAGGTCTGCCTGGGGGTCTTCGCGACCAACGAGCGAGCCATCGGGCTGTACCCGGCGCTCGGGTTCGTCGAGGAGGGGCGGCGGCGCAAGGAGTTCCGCTTCGGGCCCGGGCGCTACGTGGACGACATCCAGATGTCCCAGTGGGTCAAGCCGGTCGAGGGGGAGACCGCGGTGTGGCGGGCTAAGAATGGAGGGGCCGGGAACGATGGGGGGGCCGGGAGCGGAGGAGGCGGGGCGGGCTGATCCGGGCGAGGAGCGCCCGCGCACGCGGGGCGGGGGCTTGGAGACACGGACGCATGACGCAGCAGCACGCCACCAGCCGCCGCTTCCGCGGCGCCTTCACCGCGATCGTCACCCCCTTCACGCCCAACGGCTCGGAGATCGATTTCGGCCGCCTGGAGCGGAACATCGCCGACCAAGCCAGGGGCGGGATCACCGGGATCGTCGTCGCCGGCACCACCGGCGAGAGCCCGACGCTGACCCACCACGAGTACGAGCACCTGGTGCGGGCCAGCGTCGAGCGCGGGCGGGCCGAGGGGATGATGGTCGTCGCCGGGACGGGTTCCAACTCGACGGCGCACGCGATCGAACTGCAGAAGCTCGCGGCCAAGCTCGGGGCGGACGCGACGCTGAGCGTCAACCCGTATTACAACAAGCCGACGCAGGAGGGGATGTACCGCCACTTCATGGCGGTTGCCGACGCCGGGGACGTGCCGGTGATGCTGTACAACATCCCCGGGCGGACGGGGGTGGCCCTGACGCCGGCGACGATCGAGCGGCTGAGCAAGCACCCCAACATCCGGGCGTGCAAGGAGGCGACGGGGTCCACCGACTCGGCGACGGAGATCGTCATGCGCTGTCCGGACATGGCGGTGCTGTCGGGGGACGACTCGATGACGCTGCCGTTCGCGAGCGTGGGGGCGGTGGGGGTGGTGAGCGTGATCGGGAACATCGTGCCGGGGAAGCTGAGCGCGATGTGCGAGGCGTTCCTGAACAACCGCTGGGGCGAGGCCCTGACGGTCCACCGCGAGCTGTACACCCTGAGCCGGGCGATGTTCCTGGAGACCAACCCGATCCCGCTGAAGGCGGCGATGAAGCTGATGGGGCGCGACAGCGGCGTGCTGCGGCTGCCGATGACCGAGGCGACGGGGGAGACCGTCAAGGCGGTGCAGAAGGTGCTGGTCGATCAGAAGTTGATATAAGGGCGGGAGGAGCGTCGATGATCCCTTGCCGTCTGGTGAAATCGGCATCGATGGCACGGTTCTCCGTGCAGGAAGGCGCAAGACGAGCCGAGGGCGCCGCGGACGGATGGAATCGTGGCTCCTCCAACCAGAACCCGATGCGATCGCCTGCGAAGTCCAGAAGCATCGGGTGTGACTCCAGCAGCGGACGGCCGATGATCAGGTATGGGTAGGCGCTCGTGCGCACTCTCCGCGGGCGAGAGACTTCTACGTCTGTCCAGCACAATGGTCCGAGGCGCACTTCCGGCACCCGCCCAGATTCTTTCCACGCCAGACCGGAGACAGCCCGCATGACCCCGAGCTTCGGTCGCGCGAAGTCCAGGAGGCCGAATGGATCACTCAGGGGGACCGACGAACCTGTATCAATCTGCGCCTCATACATCACACCATCGATGTCGATAGTAACGCAACGCCATGCGTTGATCACTTGTCGTTCGTGCGAGCGCCGCCTCCACTGTATCCACTCCCACCGCCCAGGCCCCGCCGCTTGCCGCATTTGGACTAACATGGGCGCTTCATCGATCCTGTTGGGTGCCAGCCAGATTTGCGGTTTGTTCCAGTCAATTAGGATGTGAGCGAACCGCTCAAGCGCATGGATGCCCAGCAGGCCGCTCGAAAGTCCACCACTTGGACGGATGTTCACCCGTACCGGCGCGAGTGTCGGCCCCTGCTCCCCTCCGAGGCCCATCTGCTCAAGGAGGGAGACCGCGTTGCTTTGCCAGCCCCCCGCGGCATCGTACATGTCTATACACGGCCAGTCGGCTAGGATCACGGCCCCGGCTTTCCGTGCGGAGGCCTTCGTAAGACTGACAGTCGCATCTGCGCCGGTGTCCAGTAGACAACGGATCTTGACCGGCTCGGTACGGCCAATGCCCCACAGGGCAACATCGATTTCAAGGCCATGGCTGCCATGATGGAGCGGCACCCACATTGCCTCGCAGTCGCGCACCTCGGTCGCCAAGTAGAGAACACGAGGCGTAGGCGGCTCCGTCGTATCGTCGATTTGGATCGTGACGTCCCCGCGTCCCGCTATGTCCTCAACGATCGCGTGCGTCAGTGCCTGATCTATCGCCCGTTCTCGGACCCAATCGGGCAGATCCTCCGTCCGCACCGTCGGCAGATGGTGACATCCGTTCATGGCGGCGCATATCGTCAAGACTACGAAATGCCCGGCGCGCATGTTCGGATGCCATCGTCGACGAAAACCATCCCGCCGCGCGTCGGCTCGGCGGGATGGAACGGTCGCCGTGAATCTCGAGTCGGCGGTGATCATGGATTGGCGTTGTGCCAAGCCGTCTCTGGGTCGATCCAGTTGTTTTGGACGAGATCCTGAATCTCGATGATTCCTGTCTCATCGATGTCCCATCCGGTAGCTTGGATCACCGTGGGAACAAGCTGTACGGACTCGGCGAGAGTGGCCGATTGCCAGGTGTCGATGACCTGGTCGTCGTGGTAGAGCGTGGTTTCATAGTAATAGTGCCAAGAGTTCTCCTGGCGCTCGATGACGATGCGGCGCATCGGCTTGGTCTCGATTCTGAGTTTATCTTGGCTGTCGATCTCCTCGTACCTGAGCGTACCGTTCTCGTCCCAGTACCTGTACCGCTTCTCCCTATGCTCGTACACGCCTTGGCAGGCCACGAGAGACATGAACGCAGCGACAATAGCGACAAAGGTAAACAGCCGAAGCATCGATGCGCCTCCCTGAATGAGCGTGGATGCACGGACGTTGAAGGCGGGTACGCTCCGACAACAACGAAGCCGGCATCTCATGCAACACGAACGTCTGTAGTCCGCTATTATGGATGCGCGGTGCGGGGCATTTGTGACAGGAAATCGGGAGAATTGTGATAGGAGTGTCAGAGAATGAACGGCGACTATCATGCCCCCCCCCACCCCC
>JBIQJK010000188.1:0-5271 GCA_044507535.1 Planctomycetaceae bacterium
TCCCCCCGATCCGGACGACGACCCCTCGCTGGATACGTGCCGCGCCTGCGGGCGCAGGCTGGTCTTCCGCCTGGCGGCGCCGCGGGAAGTCGCCCCCGCCGGCGAGCTACGGCTTGAGAGCGGAGCGTAGCTCCCACGCGGTCACGCCGGCCGGGCGATCCGGTTCACGGCCGCGGTGAAGCGGGCGACCGCCACCGGCGTCGGGAGCAACTCGACCGCCCGCTCACCAAGGCCGGCCTCCGAGGGGGCCGCCTTGCCCGACGGGGAGAGCACGATCAGCGGGAGCCCCGAGACGCCCGCGGCGGACTCGGCGGCCCGCAGCAGGTTGCCGGCCTCGGCGTGGGCGCGGCTGTCGGGCATGTGCAGCACCGCGAGGTTGGGTTCCTCCAGGCCCGCGTCCTCGTCGGCCAGGGCGCCGCAGAAGATCCGCAGCGTGTCCCGCATGGGGTCGGGCGAGACGAACAGCGGCCGCAGCGGCCGCTCCAGCCCCGCCCGGTGCCGGTCGCGGACCATCGGCCACTCTTCCCCGCTGCCGACCGCCAGCATGCTCAGCTTGATCTTGCCGGTCTCGTCGGGGATCGCCGACTCGAGCCGCGCCACCAGCCCCGCGTCCACATGGAGCATGTCCATCAGGTCGGCCGCCGGGTACACCACGTCGTTGCCGCTGCTACCCAGCAGCAGCGCGTGCGCCAGCCGGTTCGCCAGCGCCAGCACCGCCACCTCCTGGGCGCGGCTGGGCGCCAGGCTCCGCGCGTTGGACGCCGAGACGTGGTGGAGCGTGATCGGGTCCACCAGCTCCTTGGGGAACCGCCAGCTCCGCAGCAGCCGCCCCATGACGTCGGCGTGGCTGACCAGCAGCAGCCGCGACTCGGCCTGCTCCAGGGGCGCCCCCAGCCGCTCCGCGGCCTCCAGCACCATGGCGTACTCCTCCGGGAGCTGCTCGATCAGCGCCACCCGGCCAACGTCGTGCAGCAGCCCCATCGCGAAGGCGTTGTCCACGTCCATGCACCCCGCCGCCTTGGCCAGCTCCGCCGCGATCAGACCGCACGCGATGGAGTGCTCCCAGAAGTTGGCGAAGTTGAACCGCTCGGTCAGCACCGCGCTGCTGAAGCGGTCCACCACGCCGATGTTCAGCACGGCCTGCCGGACCTTGTCCATCCCCATCCGCAGCACGGCCTTCTTCACCGAGTCCACCGGCTCGCCGGTGTTCAGCGCCGCGGAGTTGGCCAGCTTCAGCAGCTTGAGCGCGATGGCGTGGTCCTGCGAGACCGCGGTGACCAGCGAGTCCATCGACGCCCCCGGCGCCGAGGTCAGCTTGAGCACCCGGTTGACCGAGGGCGAGAAGGCCCGGAGCTGCTCGCACCCCCGCAGCCGCTCCTCCAGCTGCGAGCGGCTCAGCAGCGGCCGCAGCTCGCGCAGGCTCGCCGCCGGCCTCCCCGCGCCGGCCTGCGCGCCGTCCGTCCCAGCGGCGCCCTCCCCGCCCGCTGTCGGCCCTCCTCGGCGTTCACCCGGCGGGGCCTGCCCCACGACCGTCTGACGGATCCGCTCCAGCAGCGACTCGAGCCGGAACTGCGACTTGAGGATGTACCCGCTGACCCGCATCGAGATCGCCGCCAGGACCGAGGCGCGGTCGGCGCGGTCGGTCAGCACGATCACCGGCAGCCGCGACGTCGGGGCGCCCTGGTCGCGGAGCAGCCGCAGCAGCGGCCGGCCAGCGGCGTCCGCGACGGCCAGCTCGAGGATCACCAGGTCGAACGCCGCGGCGCGGAGGGCGCCGATCGCCTCCTCGGCGGCCGCGGCGGTGTGGACCTGGTAGCCCGCCCCCGCGATCGCGGTCCGCAGCAGGCTGGTCAGGACCGCGGAGTCGTCAACGACGAGGATGCGTCCGGAGCCGGCCGGCGGCGCGGGGGGGCGGCCCCCCTCTCGGGGCTGCTCGGGGCGAACGCTGGTGGCCTGAGCGGGATCGGCATGCGTCACGGGGCACCTCCTCTGTCGGACGCGCGGGCGCCGGGGGCGAGGCCCGGCGCCCGCGGCGTCCTGCTCCCCAGTCAGTCCGTTGGGCCGGGGGGCTGCGCGGCCGCGGCCGGGGGGCTCCTGCCCTTGCTCGCCGCCTCGCGGCGCATGGCGCCGCCGGCCACGCCCTCACCGCCGGTCGCCCGATGAATGGCCGCCGCGCTGCCCGGCGGGCGGTCCGGGATCGAGGTCTCCACCAGCATCGCCCCGCCGGTGGCCAGGAAGACCACCTTGCGGACCAGCGCCGCGTCGTCCTCGCCGGTGATCAGCACCCCGCAGGCCCCTGCGGCCAGGGCGGCGCGTGCGCCGGCGCGGTCTATCCAGGGGGTCAGCACGATCACGCGCAGGCCGGGCAGCCGCCGGACGGCCTGCGAGACCGCCGGCATGATGTCGCGGCCCTCGAGCGCCATGGCGGTGACAAGGACCCCCGGGGCGAGGGCCGCGATGGCCTCCTCCAGCTCCACCGGGCTGGTCAGGTGGGCGACCACGGGCAGCCCGGCATCGCCCAGGGCGGCGCGCAGGCGGACGGCCAGGTGGAAGTCGCCATGGACGAGGACGGTTCGTGGTCCCATCGGGCGTGTCTCGAAGGAGGGGCTCGCCGGTCGCGCCGGGTCCCCGCCCCCGCGGCCGGGGGCGTGGGGCGGGCGTTCGTGGCCCGCCGGCGCTGCCGCTGGGCGCATCGGACAGGCGTCACGCCGACGTGAGCCCAGCCCCGGTGGGGGGCGCAGATCGAGGGCAACTGCCTGCGGAAAATGAGGGTGAAGACACAGGCATGTGCCAGAGGCGGGCGCGGAGCGGTTGCCGGCAAAGTAGCCTCGCCTTCCGCCCGCCCGCCCTCGGGCCTCGGCGAGTCGGCTGCGGCGAGGAGGGCTCCGCCGCCGCGAGCCGACGCCCACCCCCGCCTCCCTGGGCCGCCCGCCGGCGCCTGTCAGCCGGGGAGGGCCGATCGGGGCCGCCGCGCCGACCCGGCTCTTGGGGTGAGGCGGCTCGATGAAGAGGAACTCACACTGGGGGCCACCGGGCGGCGCGAATCACTTATCATGGACGCCTGCGGAGCGCAGGCGGGCGGCCGGGGGTGCGTGTAGGAGCCGAGGACACATGGGCGGCGTCAAGGCAGCCGACTGTATTCGGGTGCTCGTGGTGGACGACGAGCTGGGCGTGCGCGACGCGCTCGCACGGGTGCTCACCCCCGACCGCGGCCTAGACGTGGTCGGGAGCCTCGCTACGGCCGATCAGCTGGTGACGATGACCGTCCAGCTGCAGCCCGACATCATCCTCCTGGACATCGACATGCCCGGCCGCAACTCCCTCGAGGCCGTCGAGGACCTGCGCTACCGCGGCCACCCGGCCCGCGTGCTGGCGCTCTCGGGCACGATGGAGGACTGGGCCGTCCGCGGGGCGGTTGCCTTCGGGGCCATGGGCTACATCCTCAAGGACGACGCCCCCGAGGCGGTCTACGAGGGGATCGCCGCCGCCATGGCCGGACGCAGGTACTTCAGCCCCTCGGTCGCCCAGTTCTACCCGGGGCTGCTCGTATAGCGGCGGCGCCCGCCCGCGTTGCCGCCGGCGGCGAGGCACAACGAGAAGCCGGGAGCTACGCTCGCGTCTGATGGTGTAGCCTCAGCACCCGCCCTGCACCGCATCGAGCCATGCGGTGAGGAAGGCGCTGATGTCGTTGGAGTTGACCTGCTCATCGTCGTTGAAATCGGCGTCGAGCGTGCCGTCCTGGACGCTGGCAAGCCAAGATGCAAGGTAGGCGCTGATGTCGCTGGAGTTGACAGCCCCGTCGCCGTCGTAGTCGGCAGCGCAGCCTCCGGCGACGACCGCGATCAGGGCGGCCCCGCTGGTCACGCTCCCGAGGGCGTTGGAGACCACGCAGTCGTACTCGCCCGCGTCCGAGGGTCGGATGTCCGAGAGCGACAGCACGGGCGTGTCGGACCCGGTCACGGTCCCTCCGCCCGGCGACGCCCCGCCGGGGCCGTCGGCGATCGGTACACCGTCACGTCGCCACTGGTACGACAGCGGCGCTGCGCCCGCGGCCAAGACGGTGAACGACGCCTCGCCGCCCTCGGGGGTCGTCGTGCCCGCCGGATCGGCGAGGACTTGGGGCAGGGGGCTGCTGGGGAGGAGCCAGGTATCGTCGAGGTCGGCCGGGCTGTGACCGCCGAAGACCACGACGTGGCCGCGGGCGCTGTCGTAGGCCATGGCGTGCCAATATCTCCGGCTGGGTCCCGTGGACGAGCGCTGCGTCCACGTGCTGCCGTCCCATTCCCAGGTGTCGCCCAGCCGTCCGCCGCCGTTGCCACCGAAGAGGACGACGCGCCCGCGGGCGCTGTCGAAGGCGAGCGGGTGGAAGTAGCGTGCCGGCGGGCCGGACTCGGCAACCAGCGTCCAATCCTCCCCATCCCACTCCCAGGTATCACCGAGGGTGGCGCCGGCGCCGTAACCCCCGAAGAGCACGACACGCCCCCTGGTGCTGTCATACGCCATGGCGTGCGACAGCCGTGGGGGAGGGCCGGGCACGTCGCGGTGGATCCACGCGCTGCCGTCCCATTCCCAAGTGTCGCCAAAGTACGATGGGCCGTTGGAGCCACCAAAGAGCACCACGCGGCCACGGGCGCTGTCGTAGGCCATGGCGTGACTCAGGCGCGGCGACGGCCCGCTGACGATGCGCTGCGTCCAGGTACTCCCGTCCCACTCCCAGGTGTCGCCGCGGTGCCCGGTCGATGTGGCGCCGCCGAAGAGGACGGTGCGCTCCCGGACGCTGTCGTACACCATGGCGAAGCTGACGCGAGCTTGAGGGCCGCCGTCGGCCCGCTGAGCCCACTCACGCCCGTCCCACTCCCAGGTATCCCCGAAGGGCACGCCGTTGGTGCCGCCAAAGAGGACCGTCCGGGCTCGGGCGCTGTCGTAGGCCATAGCGAGGTTGACACGTCCGGGCGGTCCCTCAACGCTCATCTCGACCCAGTCGGCGTCTTGCCCCATGGCCACAGTGCCCAGAGCCAGGGCGTACAGACCTGCAACAACGAACGGCAGCACAGGCCACCGACCCCGGTTCGGACTCAGTCTCGCATTGCTCATGCAGAGAGATTACCACAACATACGGAACACACAGCCCGGGGAGCGGCGTTGGCCGACACATGGGGGGCGGAGCGGGCACTGGGGACCCGCTTGCTTGATGTCCCCTCCCGAGGTACTCCATCGCTACGGCTTTCGAGCGGAACGTAGCTCCAGGCCGGAGGAGGACTTACGCATGCC
>JBIQJK010000189.1:0-5265 GCA_044507535.1 Planctomycetaceae bacterium
CCACCCCCACCCCGGACCGAGCCCCCGGAGCCGCCCGGCCGCCCCGCTCGGCACATATTCGCCCTCTCATGACCCCACCCCGGTTCGCCCGGTCCGAGAATAGAGTGATCCGAGGGCCGTGCCGGTTCGTACTACCTGGGGAGGCGGATCGGGGCCTTTGGGCTGTCGAGCCCCTCGCGGCGAGCCGATAGCTCACCTGAGCCGCCGCGTGCCCGGGCGAGCACCCCCGGCGGCTCGTTGGGTCTGGTGGCGGAGCGGCCGGAGCGGGCTTGAGGACGGGGCGGGGGCCGCGAGGAGAGAGAGCGGGGGCGAGGGGGGACGGGCACGTCCGGGCGCTGCCGGCCGGTAGCGTCCGCGCATTGTTGCACAATCCGGGAGGCGACCGCCCCCGTCCCATGGTGGAGCCGGGCGCGGCGTCCCAAGGGAGAGCGGCGCTATGCGAGACGACCTCACCAAGTTCAACGCCCCCGGCTTCGAGGGGGCCGACCGCGACGGGCAGTCGGGGGCCGCCGAGGTGCTGTCCCTGATCGAGTCCCGGCTCGACCGCCGGTCCTTCCGCCAGCACCACTGGGAGGGGACCTTCTTCGAGTACCTCGACATCGCCCTGGCCAACCCCGGCGTCGCCCGCAACGCCTACCAGCGCCTCTACGACGCCATCCTCTCCTACGGCTTCGACAAGTACCGCCTCTTCAAGCGCGACGTCGTCCGCTACCACTTCTTCAGCGACCCCATCGACAACGGCGCCGACGGCATCTTCGGCCTCGACTTCGCCCTCCAGCAGCTCGTGGACGTCTTCCGCTCCGCCGCCGAGGGCTACGGCACCGACAAGCGCATCCTCCTGCTCCACGGCCCCGTCGGCTCCAGCAAGAGCACCATCGCCCGCCTCCTCAAGAAGGGCCTGGAGGCCTACAGCAAGACCGACGCGGGCGCCCTCTACTCCTTCAGCTGGCAGCTCGACGAGCACTGCGGCCCCGGCGGCAAGGACCACGCCTTCCCCTGCCCCATGCACGAGGAGCCCCTGATGCTCGTCCCCCGCGAAGCCCGGGACGACCTCATGGCCTCGCTCAACGAGCGCTACGCCCCCGTCCACCGCGCCGGCCGCCTCCGCCTCCACGGCGAGCTCTGCCCCTTCTGCCGCAAGGTCTACGCCGAGCTGATGCGCCACTACGCCGGCGACTGGCGCCAGGCCATGGAGCACGTCAAGGTCCGCCGCATCATCCTCTCCGAGAAGGACCGCGTCGGCATCGGCACCTTCCAGCCCAAGGACGAGAAGAACCAGGACTCCACCGAGCTCACCGGCGACATCAACTACCGCAAGATCGCCCAGTTCGGCTCCGACTCCGACCCGCGGGCCTTCAACTTCGACGGCGAGCTCAACATCGCCAACCGCGGCATCTGCGAGTTCATCGAGGTCCTCAAGCTCGACGTGGCCTTCCTGTACGACCTGCTCGGGGCGTCGCAGGAGCACATGATCAAGCCCAAGAAGTTCGCCCAGACCCACATCGACGAGGTCATCCTCGGCCACACCAACGAGCCCGAGTACAAGCGCCTCCAGTCCAACGAGATGATGGAGGCCTTCCGCGACCGCACCATCAAGATCGACGTCCCCTACAACATCCGCCTCGACGACGAGATCAAGATCTACCAGAAGGACTTCGGCCCCGACCGCATCAAGAACATCCACATCGCCCCGCACACCCTCGAGGTCGCCGCCATGTGGGCGATCCTCACCCGCCTCGAGGAGCCCAAGAAGGCCGGCCTGACCGTCCTCCAGAAGATGAAGCTCTACAACGGCAAGGCCATCCCCGGCTTCACCGAGGACTCCATCAAGGAGCTCAAGGAGGAGGCCCCCCGCGAGGGCATGAACGGCATCAGCCCCCGCTACATCCAGGACAAGATCTCCAACACCCTCGTCAGCCGACAGGCCGTCGAGGACAAGGCCATCAACCCCTTCATGGTCCTCAACGAGCTCGAGGCCGGCCTCGCCCACCACTCCCTCATCAGCGACGAGGACCTCAAGAAGCGCTACCGCGAGCTCCTCAGCGTCGTCAAGGAGGAGTACGAGGACATCATCAAGGGCGAGGTCCAGCGGGCCATCAGCGCCGACGAGGACGCCATCCGCCGCCTGTGCGCCAACTACATCGAGAACGTCCGCGCCTACACCCAGAAGGAGCGCGTCAAGAACCGCTACACCGGCCGCGACGACGAGCCCGACGAACGCCTCATGCGCTCCATCGAGGAGAAGATCGACATCCCCGACTCCCGCAAGGACGACTTCCGCCAGGAGATCATGAACTACATCGGCGCCCTGGCGCTCGACGGCAAGAAGTTCGAGTACAACACCAACGCCCGCCTCTACCGCGCCCTCGAGCTCAAGCTCTTCGAGGACCAGCGCGACACCATCAAGCTCAAGAACCTCGTCTCCAGCGTCGTCGACGACGAGACCCAGCAGAAGATCGACATCGTCAAGCAGCGCCTCATCAAGAACTTCGGCTACAACGAGACCAGCGCCACCGACGTCCTCAACTACGTCGCCAGCATCTTCGCCCGAGGGGACGCCAAGAACAAGTAGCCCCCCACGAGCGTCCGAGGCCCCCCGACCCGGCGACCCGATCTCGTCCCGCCCACTGCGGGCGGAACGCCCGGATGCGACGATGATCGGCGACTGACCTCGATACCCCCCCTGTGCTTCGGTGCAGGCCGCGAAGCCGCCCTCCCCGGGCGGCTTCTGCTCTCTTTGAGCATAAAAGCGCCCGGCCCGGAAACTCATCCGCGCCGATCAACCAGCAGATCCATCTCCGAGCCCTGCGCACGATCCCGAACCTCGACATCCACCTCGGCCAGTTCCTCTCCCATCCCCGACGCATGCCTCTCGCCGACAGCCCACCGGACGATCTGCGGTTCGTCCGTCATCCGCACGGAAGAGAAGGGCGCCGACGTGAACCTGCCGACGCACCTGCTCTTCGACGGTTACACGAAGAGCAGTACGACTGCGCCGTCGTCATCTCGAACGACTCGGACCCGGTCGCGCCCATCCGGATCGTGAAGGAGCGCCTCGGCCGAAAGATCGGCCTCATCAACCCGCATAAACATCCATCAAAGACGCTCAAGCCCTGCGCCACGTTCTTCAAGCAGATCCGAGAGAGGGCGCTCGCCCAGTCGCAGTTCCCGCCCCTGATGTCCGATGCCGTTGGTCCGTTCACAAAGCCGCCCGGCTGGTGAGGACATCGGCACACGCCCAACGTGCTGTATCCGGTCCTGTCCTTTGATGCTCGCCGCCCTCCGAAGGCTCCGCCGCCCCACCATCCCCTTCGCCGTCTCGGCGGCGATCATCATCGCGGTGCCGGGCGGTCTCATCGTCGCGGCCACACCGGATCTCGGGTCACTGGTGCTCAGGGTCATGGCGGCTGCATTCGTCGCCGCCGTCCTCGGAAGGGCCATCCCGCCCAGGCTCGGGCATGGGCGTCGCCGTCCGCCGCGCCCGGCATCGATCCCGGCGCCGCCGCAATCCTGCCCGAACTGCCGGTACGACCTCGCCGGCATACCCCAGCGCGAGAACGACGTCGGCGGCATACGAATGACCCGCGTCGTCTGCCCCGAGTGCGGCTGGGCCGAGTGGTAGATGCCCGCGACCGAATCCGTCGCATCCCGCCCCTCTTGGCCCCCCTGCCCCCGGTTACCGCCCCTCACTTTCCCCCTCATCCACCCCAATCTTCGGCTAAACTTCCAGCCACGCCCGCCGCGGGTTTTCCTCACGGATCCCGTACCCCTCGCCGGGCCGCGGCCAGGCCGCTGGAGCACGAATGTCCACCCCCATCGTCACCCGACGCCCCCCCATCGCCGTCGAGATCCCCCCCGCCAAGCTCGCGCTCGACGGCGGAACCCCCGTCACCGACTCCGCCGTCCCCTTCATGGCCACCGCGCTCGCCGAGGAGGACATCCAGGCCGCCATCGCCGTCCTCCGCTCCGGCATGCTCCGCGCCTGGAAGAAGTGCGAGGAGCTCGAGAACCGCTTCGCCGCCATGACCGGCGCCGCCCACGGCATGGCCTGCGCCAACGGCACCTGCGCCCTCCAGCTCGCCTACGAGCCCCTCTTCCAGCCCGGCGACGACGTCCTCGTCCCCGCCTGGTCCTACATCGCCACCGTCTCCATGGTCGTCGCCCGCGGCGGCAACCCCATCTTCGTGGACGCCGACCCCGAGACCTTCCAGATCGACGTCGCCGACGCCGCCCGCCGCATCACCCCCCGCACCACCGCCATCGCCGCCACCCACCTCTACGGCTGCCCGGTGGACATCGACGCCCTCCAGGCCCTCGCCGACAAGCACAAGCTCCGCGTCGTCTACGACGCCGCCCAGGCCCACCTCGCCGAGTACAACGGCAAGGGCATCGGCGCCTTCGGCGACGCCGTCACCTACTCCTTCTACGCCACCAAGAACCTCGCCACCGGCGAGGGCGGCATGGTCACCTGCAACGACGACGACCTCGCCCGCCGGGTCCGCCTCCTCCGCTCCCACGGCGAGACCGAGAAGTACCTCCACGAGCAGGTCGGTTACAACTACCGCATGAACGACATCACCGGCGCCATCGGCTGCTCGCGCCTCGACCGCCTGGTCGCCGAGACCGCCCGCCGGCGCGAGGCCGCGGCCCGCTACAACGCCATCCTCTCCGAGATCCCCGGCCTCAAGGCCCCCAAGACCACCCCCGGCGCCGCCCCCGTCTACCACCTTTACGTCGTCCAGATGGACCCGCAGGCCTTCCGCGTCGGCCGCGACCAGTTCACCAAGGCCCTCTCCGCCGAGGGCGTCCCCACCGCCATCCACTACCCCCGCTCCCTCACCCGCCAGCCCGCCTTCAGCACGTTCGTCAAGGACCACCCCCCGGTCGCCGACGCCCTCTCCCAGAAGGTCTTCGCCCTCCCCATGCACCACAACCTCACCGACGACCACTTCCGCATCGTCGCCGAGGCCCTCCATAAGGTCGCCGCCGCCTACCGCGCGTAACGACCCAACCCCGATCCCATACGCAATCCGCAACGACAGAACCCCCGCGCCAGGGGGTTCTTGTCATTCCACGCCGGGCACAAAGCGAAGGGCTCACCCCAGCGCAGCAAAGCCAAGAAGAGGAAAAGGCAGGAACACAGAGATCGCCGTGGAGCCACAGAGGACACAGAGAGCGACAGAACTCAGCAGGGGAGAGAATCGCCTCAGGAATGTGCACAGAATCAATGACTTGATGGCGCCCGACCGCAGTCGCGCGTAAGAG
>JBIQJK010000190.1:0-5256 GCA_044507535.1 Planctomycetaceae bacterium
GCCGCGAACCCGACCCCGGCGCGTCGCCCCCTCCCCTTTGCCATGTGCCTCATCCACCATCGGTCGCTCTCCCCGTCGCTGGACCGTCACTTCCCCCCGCTGTGGAATCGTCCATAGTACCGCCGGGGGCCTGAAAACCGCCCAACTTCCCGCCATGTTCACAGGCGCGGTCCCCCCGGACTGCCCAAGCTGCCCGGTTTTTCGGGCCGGCCGCATCATCGGACGCGCCGCCCCGGTACATTGGTGGCCATGATGCAGCGATCTTTCGTGCGCCCGTTCCTCGCGCTCGCGGCCGCGGGCGCTGCCGCCGTGCTCGCCGCGGCGGGGATCCGGCCCCAGCCCAACCCGACTACCCCCCTGCTCCCCCCCGCCAACGGCCCCCGACGGGTCGAGCCGGGGTGGCACGCGCTGGTCAACGCCACCGTGCACCCGCGCCCGGGGGAGGTCCTGGAGGGCGCGACGGTGGTGATCCGCGACGGGGCGATCGTCTCGGTCGACCCGGATGCGCCGGAGCCGCCGGCGGGGGCGACGGTGTGGGACTGCACGGGGCTGCACATCTACGCGGGGCTGATCGACCCGTACGTCGAGGTCGAGACCCCGAAACCGGACCCCGGCGCGCCGGGGGCGCACTGGAACCCGCGGGTGACGCCGCAGCGGTCGGCCCTGGATGCGGGACGGGAGCGAGGCTCTCCGATCGACGCCCGAACAGCCCGGACCCTGCGGGAGATGGGGTTTACCGCCGCGGCGGCGGCCCCCAGCGACGGGATCTTCCGGGGGAGCGCGGCCGTGGTCTCCCTGGGGGACACCGGGAGCGACCCCAGCCTGCCGGGCGCCTCTATATATAAGGAGCGGGCCTTCCAGGTGGTCTCCCTCGACGCCGGGGGTGGGCGGCGGGGCCGGGGCGGGGGGAGCGCGGGTCCGATCGAGAAGTGGCCGGGGTACCCCAACTCCCAGATGGGGGCGATCGCGCTGATCCGCCAGACGCTGGCGGATGCGGACTGGCTGCACGCGGCGCGGGCGACGATCAGCGGGGGCGACCCGCAGCGGGCGGCGGAGGCGCGGGCGATGGGGTTCGACTCGGCCCCCAACGCGCTGGACCACCTCGCCCCGGGCGAGGATGCCCCGCCGCTGCTGTTCAACACGGGGGACGAACTGGAGGCGCTGCGGGCGTCGAAGATCGCGGCGGAGTTCGAGCGGCCGGCGGTGATCGCCGGGGCGGGGACGGAGTTCCGCCGGCTCGACGCCATCCGCGCCGACGCCCGCCCGCTGATCATCCCGCTGAACTTCCCGGAGGCGCCGAAGGTCGAGAGCGTCGGCGCGGCCGACGAGGTGAGCCTGAAGGAGCTGATGACCTGGGAGCAGGCGCCGGCGAACGTCCGGCGGCTCGACAACGCCTACGGCGCGGGGAACATCGCGATCGCGCTGACGACGTCGAAGCTGCCCGAGCGAGGGGGCGGAGGGGGGCGCGGGAAGTTCATGGAGAACCTGCGGACGGCGATCCACTACGGGCTGTCGCAGGAGCGCGCGCTGGCGATGCTGACGGTCAACCCGGCGGTGCTGCTGGGGCTGGACGACCGGCTTGGGGCGGTGGAGGCGGGGAAGATCGCGAACCTGGTGGTGGCGGACGGGCCGCTGTTCGACAAGGGGACGAAGGTCCGCGACGTGTGGATCGACGGTCGGCGGCACGAGATCAATCCCGCGCCGGCGCCGATCGAGGGGCGGTGGAGCATCGCGCTCGATCCGCCGATCCCCGACGCGATCACCATAACGATCGCGGCCCCCAGGGGCGGGCCGGCGCGGGTGGAGGTGACCAGCCCAGGGGAGGATGGGAAAGAGGCGAGGGTCAGCGCGCGGAACGTCCGCATCGACCACGCCACGGGGCGGGTGTCGTTCATCCTCGACCACGATGCGTTCGGCGCGCCGGGGGTGCTGACGATCACAGGGCTGCTGGAGGGAGAAGCGATCCGCGGCCACGGCACGATGCCCGACGGGTCGCGCTTCGCGTGGACGGCGACGAAGGCCGCCCCCCCTCCCCCCCCTCCCCCGCCCGCCCCGGATGCGGGTGAGCCCCCGGCGGCGGAGGCCCGGGTCGGCGGCCGCGGCAGGGCGAGCGCGGACAAGGGGGGCGAGGAGGAGGACGAGAAGCCCGTGACGATCCCCGAGCGGCGGGTCTACCCGTTCGGGGCGTACGGGCTCGACGCGCTGCCGCCGCAGGAGCCGGTGGTCCTGGTCAACGCGACAATCTGGACCAGCGGGCCGCGGGGGGTGATCGAGCGCGGGTGGATCTCGCTGCGCGACGGGGTGATCGAAGACCTGGGGGAGGGGGACGCGCCCCCGTCCAGGTCGGGCGCCCGGGTGATCGACATGTCGGGGAAGCACATCACCCCCGGGCTGATCGACTGCCACTCGCACACCGGGATCAGCCGCGGCGTGAACGAGTCGGGGCAGGCGGTGACGGCGGAGGTGCGGATCCAGGATGTGACGGACCCGGACTCGCTGAACTGGTACCGGCAGCTGGCCGGCGGCGTCACGACGGTGAACAGCCTGCACGGCTCGGCGAACGCCATCGGCGGGCAGAACTGCGTGAACAAGGTCCGCTGGGGCGCGCCCCACCCGGACCTGATGCACTTCGAGGGGGCGGTGGCGGGGATCAAGTTCGCCCTGGGCGAGAACGTCAAGCAGTCGAACTGGGGGGACAGCAACACGACGCGGTACCCGCAGACGCGGATGGGGGTCGAGACGCTGATCCGGGACCGGTTCACGGCGGCGCGGGAGTACGCCAAGGGGTGGGAGGCGTACCGCAAGGCGCGGACGGAGACGCTGCGGCGGGGGTCCACGGCGTTCCCGGTGAGGCCGCGGCGGGATCTGGAGCTGGAGGCGCTGGCGGAGATCCTGGCCGGCAAGCGGCTGGTGCACTGCCACAGCTACCGGCAGGACGAGATCCTGATGCTCTGCCGGCTGGCGGAGAGCTTCGGGTTCAAGATCGGGACGTTCCAGCACAACCTGGAGGGGTACAAGGTCGCGGAGGCGGTCCGGGAGAACGGGCTGGGGGCGTCGCTGTTCAGCGACTGGTGGAACTACAAGGTGGAGGTGCAGGACGCGATCCCGTACGCGGGGCCGATCATGCACGACGTGGGGGTGGTGGTGAGCTACAACTCGGACTCGGACGAGCTAGCGCGGCGGCTGAACGTCGAGGCGGCCAAGGCGGTGAAGTACTCCGGCGGGAAGATCACGCCGGAGGAGGCGCTGAGGTTCGTGACGATCAACCCGGCGATCCAGCTGGGGATCGACGGGCGCGTGGGGTCGCTGGAGCGGGGGAAGGACGCGGACCTGGCGGTGTGGTCGGGGCCGCCGCTGTCGTCGTTCAGCCGGTGCGTGGCGACGTACATCGACGGGCGGGAGTACTTCTCGCTGGAGCGGGACGAGCGGCTGCGGCGGGCCAACGCCGCGGAGCGGGCGCGGATCATCCAGAAGATCCTCGCCGAGGGGAAGAAGAAGGGCCGCGGCGGGCGTGCCGGCGGTGGCGAAGGGGGCGCGGAGGGCAAGGCCGACGCGGATGCGGCCGACGCCCCGCCGCCGTCGCTGCTGGATGAGGAGCTCCGCTCCGGCCGGCGCGGGACGCTGATCTACGACGCCCGCCGCCGGGCGGACGAGGCCCGGCGCGAGCTGTTCCTGGACATGCTGCGGCGGGGGATCGACCCGGAGACGGCCCGGTGCGGGGACTGCGGGATGCTGATGATCGAACTGGAGGGCCACTGAGCATGATGAACCTCGCCCTGATTGCCCCGCCCCTGCGGCTGCTCGCCGCGGGCGCGGCCGCGCTGCTCGGCCTGGCCTCGGTCGCGGCGGCGCAGGACCTGGTGCACAAGGCCCCGCCGCAGACGACGCCGATCGCCATCGTCGGCGCGACCATCCACCCCGTGGACGCCGAGCCGATCGAGAACGGCTGGGTCCTCTTCGAGAACGGGGTGATCACCGACATGGGCTCGGGCCGGCCCCCCTCGAGCGAGACGGCGCGGATCATCAACGCCCCCGGCCGGCACGTCTACCCGGGGCTGGTCGCGCCGTACACGCAGCTGGGGCTCACCGAGATCCAGGCGGTTCGGGCGACGCGGGACCACTCCGAGGTCGGCGGGGTCTCGCCGGAGGTCTTCGCGGCCGTCGCGGTCAACCCCGACTCGACGCTCTTCCCCGTCACGCGGGCCAACGGCATCCTCACCGCGGGCGTCTTCCCGCAGGGCGGGTCGATCCCCGGTCGCGCGAGCGTGCTGCGGCTGGACGGGTGGACGTACGAGGACATGACCGTGCGGGCGGACGCGGGGCTGGTGGTCTCCTGGCCGTGGATGCGGCCGGTGCGGTCGTGGTGGATGGACCAGTCGGACGAGGAGCAGATGCGGTCGATCCGCGAGCGGCTCGCGGCGATCGAGTCGGCCTTCGTCCAGGCGGGGGCGTACCTGGCCGCGAAGGAGGCGGACGAGTCTTTCCCGACGGACCTGCGGTGGGAGGCGATGCGGGGTGCGCTGGGGAAGGGCGAGGGGACCGAGCGGACGCCGGTGTTCATCGAGGCGAACGAGTACGACCAGATCGTCGCGGCGACGGCGTTCGCGCAGCGGTTCGGGCTGCGGGCGGTGATCGTCGGGGGGCGCGACGCGGCCATGTGCGCCGACCTGCTCAAGCGGCACGACATCCCGGTGATCATCTCGGGGACGTTCCGCTTCCCCAAGCGGGACGACTCGCCGTACGACGACGCCTTCACGCTCCCGGCGCGGCTGCAGGAGGCGGGGGTGAGGTGGACGCTCGCGGCGGGTGACGACACCGCGCACGAGCGGAACCTGCCGTACGCCGTGGCCCTGGCGGTGGCGTACGGGCTGGACCCGGACGCCGCGCTGCGGGCGATCACGCTGTCGGCGGCGGAGATCCTGGGCGTCGAGGGGAGGCTCGGGTCGCTGGCGAAGGGGAAGAGCGCGACGCTGATCGTCACCGACGGCAACCCGCTGGAGGTGACCACCAACGTCGAGATGGCCTTCATCGACGGGCGCGAGATCGACCTGAACAACAAGCACCGCGAGCTGGAGCGGAAGTACCGCGAGCGGTACCGGCAGCTCGGCGAGGCGCCCGCCGCGGCGCCCCCCACCGCCGAGCGCCCGGAGCGGACGGGGCAGCGCTAGCCCATAAGCGGGGGCTCATCCCGCGGGGACGCCGGCCTCCGGAGCGGCGCACAATCACGCGCCGTTGCAGGGAGGCGCGATGATGAGC
>JBIQJK010000191.1:0-5239 GCA_044507535.1 Planctomycetaceae bacterium
CGCCGTCCGCCCGCGCGGGTCCAGCGCGCAAGTCCCGCCCCCGCCATCGACCAGTCCCTCCCCGAGCCCCTCCCCGCCGACCCCTTCCCCATCGTCAAAGCCTGGCTCGACGACGCCGCCGCGCGGAAGGTCCTCCCCAACCCCAACGCCTTCTCACTCGCCACCATCGACCCCGACGGCGCCCCCTCCGCCCGCATCGTCCTCTGCAAGGACCTCGACCCCGCCGCGGGCTTCATCGTCTTCTACACGAACTACGACGGCCGCAAGGGCCGCGCCCTCGCGGCCAACCCCGTCGCCGCCGCGTGCTTCCACTGGGATGCCCTCGACCGCCAGGTCCGCATCGAGGGCCCCGTCACCCGCTCCCCCGCCTCCGAGAGCGACGCCTACTTCGCCACCCGCCCCTGGCTCAGCCGCGTCGGCGCGTGGACCAGTCGCCAGAGCGAGCCCGTCGCCTCCCGCGCGGCCCTCTCCGCCCAGCTCGACGACACCCTCCGCCGCTTCGGAATCGACCCCGTCGCCCCTCCCCCCGCCGACGCCAAGATCGACATCCCCCGCCCCCCGAACTGGGGCGGCTTCCGCCTCTGGGCCCGCCGCGTCGAGCTCTGGGTCGGCGGCTCCGGCCGCCTCCACGACCGCGCCGAGTGGGTCCGAGACCTCACCCCCACCCCCGACGGCGCCGGCTTCCACCCCGGCCCCTGGTCCTCCACCCGCCTCCAGCCCTGACCCTTCCGCGCCCTCCCCGCCTTCTCGGACCATCCCGCGATCACCCGATCTGGTGACCGGACGCAAGCCGCGGAACATTCGTGCCGAAAAGAGCTCCGGCTCCGGCCCCCCGGCGATGGTTGCGCCCGGGAGTTCGGCAGCACGGAGCAACGACCCGCGCCCGCCGCCGCCGCGACCGGGCGCCATGGACGCGGCGGCGGTACGCATCATGAAGATCCGGGCGAAGATCGCGGCCGGGGAAGTCCAGGAGCTGCACGAGCGCATCGGGCGGCACCTCGACCGCATCGGCGTGGAGAGCCACCCCAAGGTCGCTATCCGCATCCTCGAGCTCGCCCGCCGCCACGACGCCCAGCTCCGCGACTACGGCGAGGTCATCCGCACCGACTGGGCCCTCACCGGCCGCCTCCTCCGCCTCGCCAACTCCGCCTTCTTCGCCCAGCGCACCCCCGTCACCAAGCTCGACCGCGCCCTGGTCCTGCTGGGGATCGAGCGCGTCAAGGCCATCGCCCTGGGGTTCTACCTCAGCCGCGCCGCCGCCTCCGACGCGGCCCGCCGCATCTCCCGCGCCGTCTGGGGCCAGTCCGTCTACCGCGCCTGCCTCGCCGCCGAGCTCGCCCGCGCCAAGTACCCCAGCGTCGCCTCCGAGGCCTTCGTCGTCGGCCTCATGCTCGACTGCGGCGTCCCGCTCATGGTCCGCCTCCTCGGCGAGGAGTACGAGCAGCTCTACCTCGCCCACCCCTCCCCCGCCAGGCTCTACGAGGCCGAGCTCAACACCCTCGAGTACACCCACACCGACGTCGCCGCGGCCCTGATGAAGCGCTGGTCCATGCCCGTGCTCCTCGCCAAGCCGATCGTCTGGCACCACGTCCCCCCCCCGCTCAGCTCCGCCACCGCCGACTCCAGGATCATCCTCCAGCGCCTCGCCTGCTACGTCGGCTCCGTCGCCCTCGACGACGCCGGCCTCCCGAGGCAGACCGTCCCCGCCGCCGCCGCGGCCGAGCGGCTCCTCGAACTCCCCAGCTCCGCCCTCAGCGAGATCGTCGAGGCCGCCACCCGCGAGTACCAGGTCATCTCCCAGGTCTTCGCCGAGATCGCCGACGGCATCGACAACCTCCCCGGCGTCATGGACTCCGTCCACCACCAGCTCATCGAGGTCCTCGACGCCGAGCTCGCCCGCGCCGTCCAGCGCGAGTCCCGCGGCGGCGGGCACCGCCTCGAGGTCGCAGGCCTCCAGATCGAGCTCGAGCCCGCCGGCACCGGCCAGGTCGTCGCCTACATCGACACCGCCGAGGGGGAGCGCATCATCTCCTGCACCCTCCGCCCCTTCAACGAAACCCCCAGCTCCCTCCGCCGCATGCTCGGCCTCGAGGACGCCCCCGACGGCGAGGTCAACGAGCTCATGAACTGGCTCACCCGCATGGCGGCGTAACCCGACCCCCGCGCCGGCGCTTGCCCAGCTTGCCTATCTCTCCCCCCTCCTGAGCGCCAGGCCCCCCATCCCCGCCGCCAGCGCCCCGAAGATGGCGATCACCAGCGCGAGCCGCCCCGCGCCGTAGTACCAGTAGACAAACCCGGCCAGCGCCAGCAGCATCACCCCCAGGGTCAGCGTCCCCACCCGTTCCGGCACCAGGTTGGAGACCACGATCACCGCCGCGACCGCCCCCACCAGCGGCAACTTCAGCCCCAGGATCCACCACACCGCCGCCAGGAGCGCCAGCTCCAGAGCCATCGCCCCCAGCCGGTACAGCAGCGAATCCCCCCGCGCTGCGCGCTGGATCTCGCCGGACTGCGTCGTCGCCATCGTCGCGGCCCTCCGGTCCCGCCCCTTTCCCCCCACGGCCCCCGCGCCGCCGTCAGCCTACCCGCCCGCGCCGCGGCCACAAAGTCGTGGCCGTCGGGCATCCATCGGCCGCCTGCGTATCACCGCCCAGTTGCCAAACATGCAATCGGCGCCCCCTTCGGCCACATGATTCCGGATCCCCCGCTGGCCGCACGCAACTTCATGCGCATTCTTAAGTTCCAACCACTGTCTTGTTTCCGCGCACCACATTGTTACTGTGGAAGCCGCTCCGCCGCAGCTCCGCCCGCGGCGGCGAATCGGCCACCAGTTGACCCGTTTGTACAGACAGGATCCGCGAAGATGACGACGACTCGCCGCGACGCTTGCCGCCCCTTCCCCCTCGCCGCCTCCTCCGTCGTCGCCGCCCTCGCCGCCGCGGCGGGCGCGGCCGTCGCCGCCCCCGCCCCCACCGGCGCCTGCGAGCACGGCCCCGCCTGCGCCCACGGCAACTTCGATCGGGCCATGCGCCTGGCCGCCTCCCAGGCCGCGGATCCCAACGCCGCCATGCTCGCCATGCGCATCAACCTCGTGCGCTCCCACGCCTGCTACGCGCCCGACCTGACCCCCGAGCAGCTCGCCGACATCCTCGCCCGCTACCAGGCCCTCCCCCCGGTGATCACCTTCGAGGGCGGCCTCCGCTTCTTCACCTCCGGCGTCGCCTGGTCCGGCGACGGCGGGCAGAGCCCCGACGGCCGCGCCACCCGCGCCCACCTCACCTACTCCTTCCCCCCCGACAACACCGTCTGGGACGGCCAGCTCAACATCCTCAACGCCACGCTCAACAACTTCTTCGGCGGGCCCGCCAACGCCGACCGCGGCAAGGAGTTCATCCGCCAGGCCATCGCCAACTGGCGCCGGCACAGCGGCCTCACCTACCAGGAGGTCGCCGACGACGGCACCGGCCGCACGAGCAGCACCGCCCGCTCCGCCACCCGCGGCGACATCCGCATCGGCGGCAACGACATCGGCGACTCCGGCATCCTGGCGTACAACTACTTCCCCGCCCAAGGCGGCGACATGCTCATCAACACGTACTACTTCTTCAACGGCAACATGGCCAGCCCCGCGGCCAACTACCGCTACCTCCGCAACGTCATCGGCCACGAGCACGGCCACGGCCTCGGCTACGAGCACGTCGTCCCCTGCCTGGGCCAAAAGATGATGGAGCCCATCGTCAGCACCAACTTCGACATGCTCACCATCGACGAGCGCCGCGGCGCGGGCCGCAACTACGGCGACCGCCTCTCCGGCAACCACTCCGCCGCCGCCGCCCACGACCTGGGCGACCTCGCCTCCCCCGCCCCCCGCGCCGTCATCGAGAGGGACCTCTCCACCAACGGCGTCGGCGGCGCCTTCGGCTCCGGCGAGGACTGGTTCCGCTTCCGCCTCTCCTCCCCGCAGAACGTCGCCGTCTCCGCCATCCCCACCGGCGGCGTCTACGAGCAGGGCCCCCAGCGCGACGGGTGCGACGGCGACATCGTCACCATCAACGCCTCCGCCGCCGGCAACCTCGACATCGAGCTCCGCGACGCCGCCGGCGTGGTCCTCCTCCAGTCCGCCGCCGCCGCCGGCCCCGGCCAGACCGAGTCGCTGAACACCGGCGTCCTCCCCAGCGGCGAGTACACCCTCCGCATCAAGGACGTCGGCCCCAACGCCAACTACACCGTCCAGCTCTACGACCTGATCATCCGCGCCGGCGACGGCTCCGCCAAGGCCCCCCCGCAGGCCATCGCCGGGATCAACAAGCGCTGCCGCGCCGACAGCAACTGCTTCTTCATGGGCAACATCAACTCCCGCGCCCTGGAGACCGGCGCCGTCATCACCGCCTACGCCTGGGACTTCGACGACGACGGCGTCTTCGAGGTCAGCGGCCCCACCCCCGTCCGCCAGTACGTCTCCAACGGCGTCCACAACGCCACCCTCCGCGTCACCGACTCCAACGGCCAGACCGCCGCCGACACCATCACCGTCACCGTCTTCGGCGCCCAGACCTCCCTCACGAGCTGCCACCCCTTCGGCGGCTTCCGCGCCACCACCGTCCCCGTCACCATCACCGGGACCAACCTCAAGCACGTCACCAGCGCGTCGATGGTCACCGTCAGCGGCACCGGCGTCACCGTCACCGGCGCCCCCGTCCCCAACCACCTCGGCACCGAGGTCACCGGCCTCTCCTTCGTCATCGCCCCCACCGCCGCCGAAACCCCCCGTGACATCACCGTCGCCAACGCCGACGGCACGGCCACCCTCGCCGGCGCCTTCCGCGTCGGCGTCCGCGGCTACTTCTGCCCCGCCGACTGGGACGTCAACGACCAGGTCAACTCCAACGACATCTCCGCCTTCCTCTCCGCCTGGCTCCTCTCCGTCCAGACCGGCTCCCCCGCCGGCGACTTCAACGGCGACGGCCAGGTCAACTCCAACGACATCAGCGCGTTCCTCTCCACCTGGCTGAGCAACGTCCAGTTCGGCTGCTGACCCGCAAATCCGTGGCACGGGCGTTCAGGGGGCGGCCCGTGTCTCCCCATCCTCCGCGCCTCAACGGTCCCCCCGCGCCGATCCGGGTGCCGCAGCTGGGCGCTCCGGGCCGGCCGTGCTCCTTCTCTCCATCCCTCCTCCCTCCCCCTTCCCCTCCCGCCCCCCTCTCCCCCTTGGAGAGGGCAGGGGGGGGGGCTTCCTGGC
>JBIQJK010000192.1:0-5219 GCA_044507535.1 Planctomycetaceae bacterium
CGTCGGTGGTGACGGCGGACTTCTTGGCGCCGGGGGTGCGGCTCGGGCGGGGGGCGAGGGGGGGAGGGGGGGCGAAACACAGCGCACGGGCGGGGGGAGAGGAGACCACTCCTTGGGCCAGGCTTCTTGGTTCGACCGTCACTACTTCCTGCTCCGCAGGCTTCATTCTCTTTCAGGCGTCGTCCCCATCGGCGTCTTCCTGATCTTCCACCTCACCACCAACTCTTCGATAGCCTGGGGCATGCTCGACTCGCGCAAGGCCGCCTACGGCCACGGCGGCGTCGCCGCCTACCAGTCCGAGGTCGGCTTCATCCACAACGCCCCCTTCCTCCTCCTCACCGAGATCTTCGTCCTCTGGCTCCCCATCGCCTTCCACGCCGTCCTCGGCCTCTACTACGCCCGCACCGGCAAGCACAACGCCCACCGCTACTCCTACCAGGACAACTGGCGCTACTCCATCCAGCGCTGGAGCGGCTACGTCGGCATCCTCTTCATCTTCTATCACATCGCCACCCTCCGCTGGGGCTGGACCTTCCTCGTCCCCGGCGGCGCGAAGTGGGACCACCAGTTCGCCGCCTCCACCATGGCCCAGGTCCTCCAGGGCAGCGCCGACGGCCTCACCGCCGCCGGCGTCGCCGTCTCCCTCTTCTACCTCCTGAGCGTCTCCCTCCTCGTCTTCCACTTCGCCAACGGCCTCTGGACCGCCGCCATCACCTGGGGCCTGACCATCTCCCACCAGGCGCAGCGCCGCTGGGGCCGCGTCTGCCTCGCCGTCGGCGTCGGCATGATGCTCGCCGGCTGGTCCAGCGTCCTGGGCTTCATGCTCCTGGACCAGAAGGCCGCCCGAGACACCGAGGTCCGCGTCCTCAGCGGAGTCCGTGCCGAGGACGTCCTGGAGAGCCGGGGCGGCCAGCCCACCGAGCCGAGCCTCGGCCTCGCCCCCGCCGCGGAGCCCGCCCCCGCCCCGTAGCCGGGCCGAACCCGAATCGAGGCCCAGCCGCGGACGAACTCACAAGCACAGCACCACCCCATCCGGCCCCCCCCTGACGCCCGGGGCCCCGATCAGACAGCCGAGGATCAGACAAGCATGGCCGCACCAGCAGCAGCACCGGCAAACCAGCAGCGCGTGATCGTCGTCGGCGGCGGCCTCGCGGGCCTCGCCGCCACCATCCGCATCGCCGAGGCCGGCCTCCCCGTGGACCTCTTCTCCATGGTCCCGGTCAAGCGCTCCCACTCGGTCTGCGCCCAGGGCGGCATCAACGCGTGCAACGAGGTCGCCCGCCAGCAGGGCTACTCCGAGTTCATGCACTTCGACGAGACGATCTACGGCGGCGACTTCCTCGCCGACCAGCCCCCGGTCTACGAGATGACCCACTGGGCCCCGAAGATCATCGACCTCCTCGACCGCATGGGCGTCCCCTTCAACCGCACCGCCGAGGGCTTCCGCGACCTGCGTCTCTTCGGCGGCTCCCTCTTCAAGCGGACCCACTTCTCCGGCGCCTCCACCGGCCAGCAGCTCCTCTACGCCCTCGACGAGCAGACCCGCCGCTGGGAGGTCGAGGGCCGCGTCACCAAGTACGAGTTCTGGGAGTTCCTCTGGCCCATCATCGAGGGCTCGGGGGACGACGGGGAGGGGGGCCGGGCCGTCGGCATCGTCGCCCAGGACATGCGGACCATGCAGATCCGCGCCTTCCGCGCCGACGCCGTCGTCATGGCCACCGGCGGCTGCGGCCTGGTCTTCGGCAAGTCCACCAACTCCGTCATCTGCACCGGCGGCGCCGCCTCCCGCTGCTACCAGGCCGGCGTCTGGTACGCCAACCCGGAGATGATCCAGGTCCACCCCACCGCCATCCCCGGCGCCGACAAGTGCCGCCTGATGTCCGAGTCCGCCCGCGGCGAGGGCGGCCGCGTCTGGGTCCCCCGCAAGAAGGGCGACACCCGCGCACCCAGGGACATCCCCCCCGCCGAGCGCTGGTACTTCCTCGAGGAGAAGTACCCCGCCTACGGCAACCTCGTCCCCCGCGACATCGCCACCCGCGAGATCTTCGACGCCTGCATGCAGGGCTTCGGCGTCGGCGGCGAGAACCAGGTCTACCTCGACCTCACCCACCTCTCCCGCGACTACCTCGACCGTAAGCTCGGCGCCATCCTCGAGATCTACGAGAAGTTTGTCGGCGAGGACCCCCGCTCCACCCCCATGCGCATCTTCCCCGCCGTCCACTACTCCATGGGCGGCCTCTGGACCCGGCACGTCCCCAAGGACGACGGCCGCGGCCTCGTCGCCGGCGACCCCCGCCAGATGATGACCAACGTCAAGGGCCTCTACGCCTTCGGCGAGGTCAACTTCGCCTACCACGGCGCCAACCGCCTCGGCGCCAACGCCCTCCTCTCCTGCATCTTCGACGGCCTCTTCTGCGGCCACGGCGTCGCCAACTTCGTCCGCGACGGCGAGTTCAAGTCCTCCCCCGCCGCCGCCCTCCCCCAGGCTCTCTTCGACGAGGCCGTCTCCCGCGAGGCCGCCAAGGCCCGGCAGCTCCTGGAGTCCGCCTCCGCCGGCAGCGCCGACGACAAGGCCTCCAACCCCTACCAGATCGCTCTCGAGCTCGGCCAGGAGATGACCGCCGCCTGCACCGTCGTCAAGAACGGCCCCCGCATGGAGCAGTGCCTCGCCAAGCTCGCCGAGCTCAAGGACCGATACGCCCGCGTCCGCCTCGGCGACGCCGCCGGCTGGACCAACCAGACCCTCAGCTTCACCCGCGCCCTGGGCGACATGCTCGTCCTCGCCGAGGTCATCACCCGCGGCAGCATCGAGCGCAAGGAGAGCCGCGGCGCCCACTACCGCACCGACTTCCCCCAGCGCGACGACGCCAACTTCATGAAGACCTCCGTCGCCCGCTACCAGCCCGCCGACGCCCGCCTCCGCGGCCACACCACCATCGACTGGCAGGACGTCAACGCCAACCTCGTCAAGCCCCGCCTCCGCAGCTACGGCAAGACCGACTCCGCCGGCGCCCCCGCCGCCAAGCCCCAGCCCGCGGCCTCCTCCACCTGACCCCCAGGCAACCCCCCCGATGCGCGTCGCCGTCGCCCCATCGCCGCCCGAGCTCTGCTCCCCGCCGATGCTGCGCGACCACGCCGCCATTGGCCGCTCCCTCGCCGCCGTCATCGCCGCCGACCCCCGCGTCCGCGGCCACGTCCTCGACGTCGGCTGCGGCGCCGGCGGCCCCACCATCGAGCACTACTTCGACGTCTACAAGCTCCCCGCGCGCCTCGACGGCGTGGACCCCTCCCCCGACGTCGCCGGCAACCCCTGGATCACCCGTGCCTTCTGCGGCGAGTTCGAGCGCTGCGACATCCCCGCCGACACCTACGACGCCCTCGTCAGCATCAACGTCGTCGAGCACGTCGCCCGTCCCGAGGAGTTCCTCCGCCAGGCCTTCCGCGTCCTCCGCCCCGGCGGCGCGATCTTCGCCCTCACCCCCAACGCCGTCCACCCCTTCCCCCCCTGCGTCAAGGTCGTCCAGGTCCTCGGCCTCAAGAGCCGCATGGTCGCCGGCAAGGTCGGCTGGAACGACTACCCCGCCTACTACCGCCTCAACTCCCGCGCCGTCGTCACCCGCTACGCACGCGCCGTCGGCTTCGCTGCGGCCGAGTTCCACTACCGCGCCAACCTCCAGTGGTGGCAGTACTTCCCGCGCCCCCTCCGCTTCGTCCCCGCCGCCTACGACCTCCTGGTCGGCGCCCGCTTCCAGCCCTGCTACCAGATGCTCCTCTGGAGGCTCGAGAAGCCCGGCCACTGGCCCGGCCCCGCCCCGGTTGACCCCGACCCGCCGCGCCCACGCGCCGCAACCCCGCCGCCTCCCGCGGAGCACGCACCGGCATGACCACACCCTCGCCCCGCACCTCCCCCCTGTCCCCTTCTTACCCAGCCGCCCGCCCCGGCCCCGCCGCCGGGCCCCGCGCCTGAGGAGCCCGATATGTCCTCCCCCAACGGCACCGTCAACGCACCCCACGCCAACCGCCCCGCCCCCGTCCCCGGCCGCAAGGTCCGCTTCAAGATCCGCCGCTGCGACGGCCCCGGCAAGCCCTCCCGCTGGGAGGAGTTCGACGTCCCCGTCCCCCCGGGCGCCAACGTCATCTCCTGCCTCCAGTGGATCGCCGCAAACCCCGTCACCGTGGACGGCAAGCGCACCACGCCCCCCGTCTGGGACGCCAACTGCCTCGAGGAGGTCTGCGGCGCCTGCACCATGGTCATCAACGGCCACGTCCGCCAGTCCTGCTCCTGCCTCATCGACGAGTACGCCCCGCGCCCCGGCGACACCATCACCCTCGAGCCGATGGAGAAGTTCCCCATCGTCCGCGACCTCTGGGTGGACCGCGCCCGCCTCTTCCACAACCTCAAGCGCGTCCGCGGCTGGGTCCCCATCGACGGCACCTACCACCAGGGCTCCGGCCCCCGCGAGACCCCCGAGAAGCAGGAGACCCGCTACGTCCTCAGCACCTGCATGTCCTGCGGCTGCTGCCTCGAGGCCTGCCCCCAGTTCAACCTCGAGCAGAACCCCGAGGACTGGGACCGCACCTTCGCCGGCGCCCACGCCTTCAGCCAGGCCCGCCTCTTCAACATGCACGAGACCGGCAAGGTCCTCCAGGCCGAGCGCCTCGAGGCCCTCATGACCCCCGGCGGCATCAGCGACTGCGGCAACGCCCAGAACTGCGTCAAGGTCTGCCCCAAGCACATCCCCCTCACCGAGTCCATCTCCGCCATCGGCCGCGCTGTCGCCATCCACTCCGTCGCCAGGTGGTTCCAGAAGAAGTAACCGCCCCTTCACAGCAAAGGCACAAAGGAGAGCCCCGGGCGCCAGCCCCGGGCTCTTTTCATTCCTGCGCCCCATCCGCCCCGCACGCCCTTTGGTCAAAGACAGAACGCGGGGCAAGCGGAGCAAGCGGGGAGACGCGGGAGAAAGACAAAGGCCCGGATCGCCCCGCGCACATACTCGCCCCACCCCCCATCCAACCCCAACCCTCTTCAACCCCGTATTCCCTCTTCCCTCTGTGCCCCCTCTGTGACTCGGCGCCTCTGCGGTGGATCTTTTCTTCTCCTGTCTTCCCCGCGTTCCTCCCATCCCTCTTTGTCCCGAGCGATCCGCCTTCCTCTCCGCCCCCCAATCCTCATCACCACCCCCCACCCGCACGACCCGCGTCCCCCATCCATCCCCTCA
>JBIQJK010000193.1:0-5199 GCA_044507535.1 Planctomycetaceae bacterium
GGTGGTAGAGGCGCTGGGGGAGGAGGTGGTGGGGATCGTGCGCGAATCGACGCGGCGGAGCGCGTTTTACGAGACGAGCAAGGAGGTGGAGGTGGTTGCCACGGTTTTGGGTGAGGACGCGGGGGTGGTGGGTGCGGCGGGGTTGGCGCGGGGGTGGGATGGGGTGTGGAGGTGAAGAGGTGAGCAGGTGTGGAGGCGAGGGAAGAGAAGAAGGAAAGAGGTGAAGAGGAACCCGCCCCCATCCCACGCCCTGAGGGCGGGGGGCTAGCGCGGGTTCCCTCCTCCGCTCCCTCCGCCCACTCCCGACGCCCCGCCGCGATCCGCATCAGCATCCCGTCAGCACCGCATCCAGCCACGCGGTGAGGAACGCGGAGATGTCGTTGGAGTTCACCTCGCCGTCGCCGCTGAAATCCGCGACGAGCGTGTTGTGCTCGATGCTGGCGAGCCAGTCCAGCAGGAACGCGCTGATGTCGTTGGAGTTGACGGCCCCGTCCCGGTCCCAGTCGGCCGGGCAGGAGCCGGGGACGGAGAAGAGGCCGCTGGAGAACTCGCCGCAGGGCGTCGTCACCACCGCCTCGTAGTCTCCGATGTGCTCGGCGAGGAAGGGGGTGATGGTCAGCCGCGGCGTCGCGCTCCCCTGGATCCGGTTGTCGTCGGCGAGGTCCGCGCCGTTGCGCCGCCAGCGGATCGAATAGGGCGCGGGGGCGAGGACCGCGACCGCGGCCTCGAACCGGTCGCCGTTGGGGCCGGGGGAGATCATCCACGCCGCGGGGGAGACGGCGTTGCGGACGACCCCCGCGTGCTGCGAACCGGGGATCGCGCCCAGGTCCACCGAGCGGGGGTCCCCCAGCGGCCCGCGCGGGCCGGCGGGGGGGAGGAGCTGGTTCGAGAGAACGGAGAAGTCGGGGGAGAGGAGCATCGCCGCGACGCGGATCTGGCACGCGCTGCCGCCGCCGATGGCGCTGAGCGGGATGGAGATCTCGATCCCCGTGCCGACGCCCGCGCCGCTGGCCGATCCGGAGCCGGCGGTGACGCCGCCGGTGTTGGCGTTGTTGACGGTCATGCGTGCGACCGGCGCGCCGGGCGTCGCGCCGCCGAGCACGCCGCCGGAGTTGGGCGTGGTGATCCCCAGGCGGTGCCAGACGCCGCCGCCGCTCGTGGGGAGCGTCGCGTAGATCGCCTCGTACATCACCTGCCCCTGGATCTCCCCGCCGGTGACGCCGAGGAAGACATCCGGCGCGAAGCCGGCGTCGAACGCCAGCCCCGCGCCGCCGCTGCCGCCCATGCGGTTGAGCCCGTCGCCGGGGATCGCGGCGTTGTCGCTGCGCAGGCGGTTCTGCCCGCCGGGGACGGCGTCGATGAAGATGGCCAGCCGCGTCAGGTCCGGCGCGAGGTTGCCGCCGATGAAGATGTTCAGGTTCTCGCAGTCGGTCGTGGCGTGGAGCGTGTCGAGCTCGGAGCCGTTGGCGAAGATCGCCGTCGGGTCGGTGTTGTCCCCCAGCGAGGTCTGGCAGTTCTGCACGGCCAGGGGGGGGCCGTAGACGGCGTCGAGGGCGCCGTCGATCCCCGGCGCGGCGACCGCGCCGAAGCGGCACGGGTCGCACGCATCGCCGACGCCGTCCTCGTCGAAGTCCGTCTGCTCGGGGTTGGCGACCTGCGGGCAGTTGTCGCACGCGTCCCCCACGCCGTCGCCGTCGGCGTCCTCCTGCCCCTGGTTGGAGACCAGCGGGCAGTTGTCCAGGTGATCGGGGACGCCGTCGTTGTCGGCGTCCGGCGGCGGGGCGGAGGCGGGGAACTCGTCGACGTAGAACGTGATCGTGTGCGAGGCGGAGGCCTGGCCGGCGTCGTAGCCGGTGAGCGTGAGCTGCCACGCGCCCGGCGGGAGGCCGATGGGGAGCCGCAGCTCCTGGCCCTGGGCCGAGCCCAGGCCGGCGAGCGTCCAGACGTACAGCCCGTTGTTGCCGCCGAGCTCCCCCGTCTCCGGGTCGAACGAGCGGGCGCGGAAGGTGATCGGGTCCCCCGCGCTGAAGCGCTCCCCGTCCATCGGGCTCTGGATGAAGACCATCGGCGGGCGGTTCTCCACGCGGAAGGGGGAGGAGACGCGGACGGTGGTGTTGAACCCGTCGCTGACGATCACCCGCACCAGCGAGGAGCCCTGCCCGGCGAGGCTCTGGCTCCCCGGCAGGAGGGTGGTGTCGCTGATCGTGACGCTGGTCCCGAGGACCTCGGTGGCCAGGGGCGTCCACGTCGCGCCGTTGTCGCGGGAGTACTGCACGCTGGTGCGCAGCTCGTCCCCGTCCGCGTCGGTCGCGCTCCACGTCACCGTCATCGTCGCGCCCACGAGCGAGCCCGGCGCGGGGGAGGTGATCGGGCCGACGACGGGCGCGCTGGGGCTCCGCGCCGCCTCGTCGAGCGCCTCGCCCGTCTCGACGCGGACCACGCGGACCGACGCCGCGGCGTCGCCGGCGGGGAGGATCGCGAAGACCGGGCGCGGGTCCACCGGCGAGCCGGTGCAGAACTCCAGCGGCCGGATCGGGACGGAGGCGTCGAGCGAGCCGTCGGCGCGCCGGGCCTCCAGGGCGAGCAGCGGGCCGCCGTCGTCGTCGGCCGCGTCCTGCTGGTTCTGCCAGAAGTGCGCGAGCGTCGCCTCGTCGAGGTCCGGGCGGGGGATCTTGCGGATCGCCGTGAGCCTCGCGCCGCCGGTGACGGGGTCGAACGTGCCGGCGCAGACGATCACCGCCTGGCTCGGCGGCGGCGCCTCGCGCCGCAGGCCGTCGTGGATCTGCGTCCAGTTGTACACCGTCGCCCACCGGTGCGAGCCGTAGGACATGTAGGGCGTGGCCCGCTCGTGCGCCGGCGTCCCGTCGCCGCCGCCGGAGGTGATGGTCCGGCGGGAGTAGTAGTCCCAGCCGAGGACCGCCGGGGACATCGGCGGGGCGATGCCGCAGCCGAGCGTGTAGCAGCAGTCCGTCGGCCCGCCGGAGCCCTCGTCGCCGGCGCAGACGATGTGCATGTGCCCGTAGTTGTGGGACATCTCGTGGGCGAGGGAGATGCCGCGGGTGGGGAGGTCGTGGCCGTCGCGGAGCCGGCCGGAGCTCTCCATCCTGAGGATCATGCCGGGGGTGTACGCCCAGGCCCGCCCGCCGCGATCGTACCCCGAGCCGGGGGGGATCATGCCGATGCGGTGGCGGTAGGCGTCGCCGAAGTGGGAGGGGACGGAGCTGGAGACGTCCTCGAAGTTGAGCAGGAAGATGATGTAGTCCTGGTCGTCGGGCATCTCGAAGGCCTCGTAGCAGCCGATGAGGCACTCCGGCTCCTGGAGGAGGCCGGGCTCGAGGTTGACGACGGCCCTGGGCGTGGGCAGGAGCGTCTCGGCGCGGAGGATGTTGGGCCAGAAGAGCGGGTCGAAGCGCGGGTTGTAGATCGGGGCGTGCGTGCGGACGCTGCGGAAGCGCAGCCCCACCGCCCGGCGCGGCTGGAACGTCACGGTCGTCGAGACCTGGTTGTTGCCGAAGTTCGACTCGGCGATGACGCTGAACGGGTTGATCACCGCGGTGAGCGTGACCTCGCCGTCGCACCAGGAGGCGGGCAGGTCGAACTCCATCGCCTGCGCGGGGTCGGTGCGGTCCAGCGGGGCGTCGGTGACGGTGCGGTGCTGCGGGCGCGGGCGCAGCGGCGAGCCGGGGAGCGCGACCCCGCCCCGCGTGCCGCGGAGCTCCGCGGTGACGAGGCCCACCGAACCGGAGGCCGCGCCGGGGTACACCTTGACGGTGGTCGGCTTCTCGCTCACCAGCGGGAAGTCGAACGAGCTGTTGTGCTGGAAGGCCTGGGCGACCTCGATCATCCCCCCCTTCCACACCAGGTCCGGCCGGGCCAGCGAGGCGTCCTTGCGGACGGACCAGATGCCGCGGCCGGGCTCGCCCCAGTAGAGCGACGCCTCGTCCTGCGCCAGGTGGTCCGCGCCGGTGACGGTCTGCGCGACGGTGTTGACCGCGTTGTTGCTCTTGCGGGCGCGCCGGATCACCGAGCCGGTGGTGGGGCGCTGCTCGATCCAGTAGACGTGCGTCGCGTCAACGATGATGTCGCGGATCGTCGAGCCCGGGGTCTCGGGGCCGGTGGTCACCGCCGTGCTCGTCCCCCCGCCGCGGCCGACCCGCCAGACCCGCCCGAGGGAGTCGGCGTAGTAGACGTGCGTCGCGTCCAGCGCGAAGTCCACCGCCGTCGCGGCGCCCCCCTCGACGGTGAACACCGAGCCGCCGCCGGACCAGCGGTAGATGTTCCCCGCGGAGATGAAGAAGACCTGTCCGTCGCCCCCCGCGACGTAGGAGTTGAACGCGGGCGGGAACGCGGTCACCGTGGCGACGACCGTCCCGTCGCGCGTCCCCTTGTAGTGCGTCCCCCCCTGGTTCCACCAGACGTGCGTCTCGTCCACCGCGAGGTTGGTCGCGCTCGCGGCGGGGAAGGTGAACAGCTCCTCGGTCATCCCGCCCCCGGTCCACAGCCGCGCGATCCGCGTGCGGGCGAGGCTGAAGATGTACGACCCGCTCGCGGCGACCAGCCCCGGCGAGACCTCCAGCGGCGCGGACGCGTTCGCGTGGTCAAGCCGGCCGGCGATGTAGGACGGGTGGGCGAAGACGGTGCGGACGTCGTTGCGCCGCGTGTCGAACTCCCCCTCGATCTGCGTCCAGAAGAGCCGCCCCTCGTGGAAGACGAGGTTGTTGAGCGTGAAGGAGGGCTCGATCTCGACGGGCTGGGCCACCGCCGCGGCGGGGAGCAGGCACGCGGCGGCAAGGATCACGGCGCAGAGACGGGTGGCGAGCGACATCGTGGTCTCCTCCGGTGCGGCGACGGACGGGGGGAAGGGGGTGCGCCCGATCGAGTGCGATCGTCGGCGCGCGCAGCCCGCCCCTGCCCCGTCTCTCTTCCTTCGAGACAGGGGGCATTGTGGGGCCGCACGCCGCGGAGTGCAACCCCCGGCGAGCAAGACCAGCAAAAACCCCCGGCGCTCCCGCGCCGGGGGTGTGGGGGTTGCAATGAAGATGAATCGGTGGGGAGAAGAGCTCGAGATCGCGAGCGCGGGCTGGCAGCCCGCGCCGCGGCAAGAGAGATCAGCAGCCGCCGCCGACGGCGTCGAGCCAGGCGCTGAGGAACGCGCTGATGTCGTTGGAGTTCACGCTCCCGCTGCCGTCGAAGTCGGCG
>JBIQJK010000194.1:0-5192 GCA_044507535.1 Planctomycetaceae bacterium
CACCCACCCCCCCCACCCCCCCACTCCCTCCTCCCCCCCCACTGCCGACTCGGCCATCTGGCGCGACGCCTGCGCGAACCGGGACTCGTCGCGGTCAACGGGGGGGATGGTGCGCTGGCCGGGGACATACACTGCGAGGCACAAAAGGAAGAGGATAAGCCCCCCTCGCCACGTGCCGGTGAACCGGCGCGAGAACCACCGGCCCGGGCTCCCGCGGGTAGCGGGCGCGGCGGGGTCTGGATCCGAGTTGATGAGAGCCCGATCCTCAGACATGGCCCGCGACTATAACCGGGGACTGGCACGGCCGGTCCGCGGGGCGCACGTCGCGTTCGGGGCGGCCGCGGACCTGGTCAGGCCCCTGCTGGCGTGGGTGCTGCACCCGATGCGGCGGGACTGGACGGCGCCGCTGCTGGTCGGCGCGGCGGCGGTGGCGGCGCTGCTCCCGTACGACGGGCCGCTGTCGCGGGTGCTCAGGGAGTTCGACGCCGGGGGGGACCTGGGGCGCGAACTCCACGCCTGGCAGCAGGTCGGGGCGCCCGGGTCGCTGCTCTTCACGGCCTGCCTGATCTGGGTGCTGGACCCGGCGCGGCGGCGGCGTCTGCTGGACCTGGGGGCGGGGATCGCGGTTTCGTGGGTGGCGGTGGCGGCGCTGAAGGTGCTGGTGGGACGGCCGCGGCCGCGGGATGTGTACGGCGACCCGTGGTCGTTCCTGTGGCCGTGGGGGAAGTACCCCGTCGTGCAGGATGGGCGGTTCGTGCTGGTGCACGCGTGGGAGCCGGCGGCGGCGCGGTCGGCGGACCTGTGGTCGATGCCGTCGAGCCACACGGCCGCGGCGGCGGCGCTGGCGGTGTTCCTGACGGCGCTGTACCCGCGGATGCGGTGGATCGGCGCGGCGCTGGTGGCGGTGGTGGCGCTCTGCCGCGTGCACTTCGGGGCGCACTGGCCGACGGACGTCATCGCGGGGGCGGCGATCGGGGTGGCCCTGGCGCAGGTGGCGGTGGCGAGGTACTGGGGGGTGCGGGCGCTGGACTGGTTCTGGGTCAAAGCAGTGAACCCGGCGCCGCGGCCGGCGCTGGCGGCGACGCTGGAGCGTGAGCGGGCCAGGGGAGGGCTGGGCGCGACCGGCGAGGGGGCGTGGGGGTGGTGGTTCGAGCACCTCGCCAAGCGGGAGGCCGAGCGGGCGGCGGAGCGGCGGAAGCGGGAGCGGCGATCCGCCGCGAATGCCGGACACGGACCGGGGCCAGCGGTGGTTAGCAGGGCGAGGACGGAGGGAGCGGGTGGATCGGGGGAGGTCGAGGCCGCGGCGGTCGCGGCGGGTGGCCCCGTGGGGCTGGGCGGGGCGGGGGAGGGGTGAGACAGACGCCCGGAGGCGGTCTAAACTGTCCGTCCGATCTCCGGAGAGGTGTCCGAGAGGCTGAAGGAACGCGACTGGAAATCGCGTATACGGGTAACCGTATCGGGGGTTCGAATCCCCCCCTCTCCGCTTTCAGCAACATGCCGCGGCCCGGGCGCGGCGGGGGTTACTCGGGGCCGGGCCGCTCGCGCCCGGAGAGGCCCAGTGGGGCGTCCGGCGCGGGGGAGCCGGAGCTGAACCCGGCGATCAGCACGATCCCGACAAGGACCATCACGACCCCGATCGCCTTCGGGGCGTTCATCGGCTCGCGCAGGATGAGCCAGCCCAGGAGCACCGCGACGGCGGGGGCGAGGGTGAAGGCGATGGGCTTGACGGTGGTGATGGGGCCGCTGTTGAGACCCAGGTAGAAGAAGAAGACCCCGCCGAACCCGGCGAGGAAGGCCGAGCCGAGAAAGAGCTTCAGCAGCAGCGGGGTGTCGGCCTGCCACCACGACCGGGGCTCGTTGCCCAGGACCTGGTACGCGATGAGATAGACGATCAGCGCCGGGGGGAGGCCCACCATGGCGCGGACCAGGACGACCGTCATCGGGCCGACGCGGTCGGAGTGCAGGACGCTCTTGGTGAACATCTCGCCGACGCCCCAGCAGAGGCCGGCGAGGATCGCGAAGATCACGGCTTTCATGGCCGGGACTGTAGCCGGACGGCCCGCGGCTCAGAAGAAGTCGAGCATCCAGGGGGTCGGGCCGGCGAAGGCGGCGCCGAGGGCGTCGAGGGCGCGGTCGTCGCCGGCGAGGTCGGAGAGGGCGACGTCGAAGCGGCCGGTGTCGGGCTTGCGACGCTGGGCGAGGGAGAGGTAGCCGTCGAGGCCGTCGCCCGTTGCCGACGGGGCGCCGAAGCCGGCGAAGCGCACCTCCCGCATCTGCTCGACGCGGTTCCGGCAGTAGTCGCCGCGGTCGAGAGCGCTCCCCTCCGGTGTTCCCGCGAAGGCGTGGCTGAGGAGCCTCCCGATCGCGGGCAGGTCCCGATCCGCGTCGATCCCGCCGCAGTGCATCGGCGACTCCTCCGCTTCGGCTGCGCCAAGGGGTCGGACGGCGGGAGCTTACGCCTCCGGGTGAAGGCAGCCGAGATGGAGTTCGGCGTGGCGGAGGTGGCCCTGGATCCACTCGTCGTGGGTCATGGGGCCGAAGATGGGGTTGGGGACGGTGGGGGCGGTGCGCTCGAGGCGGTCGATGGCGTTCCGGAGTCGCGCGAGGCCCTCGTCGAGGGGGAGGGGCTCGGCGCCGAGGGTGCCCCCCTCAACCTTCGGGAGGCGGACGCCGCGGGGAAGCGGGCCGCGGAGGAACCGCTTTTTCTGCGTGCGGAGGAGGAGCTTGACCAGCAGCGGCGGGCGGAGGTCCGGGGGGTAGCCGTCGAGGGCGAAGTTGATCCACGTGGCGAGGTGGCCGAAGGCCTGGCCGGCGGTCCAGTTGCCGGCGCAGCGCAGGCGGCCGGCGCGGTCGGCCTCGGCGATGCGGTCGATCTCGCGGCGAAGATCGGCCAGGGTGCAGAAGGAGAGTTGGCGGCGGTCGCGGACGGACCTGGTGTTGATCGGGGCGTCGGGGCGAGGGGGCGTCATGCTCGGGCTCCGGGGCTCGAGCGATCGTACGCGTGCCTGAGATGGCGCCCCGCTTCGGTCAGCACCCCTCGGTGATCGCCGCGAGCCAGGTCGAGAGGAACGCGCTGATGTCGTTGGAGTTGGTCTGGCCGCTGCCGTCGAAGTCGGCGCCGGAACCGCCGTTCTGGACGCCGTCGAGCCAGTCGGTCAGGAAGGCGGAGATGTCGTTGGAGTTGACCGCGTCGTCGCTGTTCCAGTCCGCCGGGCAGGAATCGGGGACGACGGGGAGCGTGACGGTCCACGCCTCGGTGTTGCCCTGCGGGTTTCGGCCGTGGCCGCAGATGACGCCGCCGTCGGCGGAGATGCCGGTCGCCCGCCCGAGGGTCCAGCCGGCGAGATCGAGGCCGTGGATGGTCTGGAGGTAGGTCGTGAGGTCCTGCGCGGGGCCGCCGTCCATCCAGATCAGGGCCCGCTCGGGCTGGCCCGCGCCGGGCAGGACGCCGTAGCCGACGATGATGGAGCCGTCGGCGGTGAGGTCCATGGCCTCGCTCATGGTGAAGCCGGCGCCGAGGCCGACCATCCCCTCCTCAGCGGTCCATCGGAAGGCCTGCTGGCCGATGCCGGACCTGGCCCGGCCGACGATGATCGTGCCGTCGGCCGAGACGGCGTTGGCCCGGCTGCGGAAGCTGCCCGCGCCGCCGGGGAGGGAGCCGAGCCCCTGCATCCCCTCTGCGGCGGTCCAGCGGAAGGCCTCCTGGGCGGAGGTCGAGCTGAACGCGGCGCCGACGACGACCGAGCCATCCGCGGAGACGGCGTACGCCTCGCTGCGGGCGCCGCCGTTGAGGAAGCCCAGGCCGACGACGCCGGACTGCTCGGTCCAGCGGAAGGCCTCGACGGTGTTGTCCGTCGGACCGCTGGCGCCGACGATCACCGCGCCGTTGGGGGTGACGCCCCAGGCGATGCCGCGGAGGTGCTCGGGCGGGACGGGGAGCGCCTGCATCTGGCCCTGCGGCGTCCAGCGGAACGGGATGGACAGGTTGCCGGGGCGGGCCTCGCCCACAACCACAGAACCGTGTGCGGCCACATCCCGGGCGGCGCCGAGGGCCTCGGCGCCGGGGATGCCCGCCAGCTCGGAGATGGCGCCCTCCAGCGTCCACAGGGCGGCCGGGTACACGTTGGCGCCGGCGGCCTGGCCGACGATGATGGAGCCATCCGGGGAGACGGCGTAGGCCTCGCTCCACGAGGTGTCGCCGGGGAGGTCGCCGAGGGGGATGAAGGAGGGCGGGGTGGCGCGGGCGTGGGCGCAGAGGACGGCCGCGAAACCGCACGCGATCGTGGGGATGAGGGTGGAACGCATCGGCATGGCCTCCGTGGATGGAGATGGCGTACTCGCCTCCCGAAGAGGCCGCGGGGGGGCGCGGGAGGCAAGATTGGGGGACAGATTAACGAGGCCAGCCCCCCTGCACAAGGGGAAACCGGGGGAGATGACGAGAAAAGTGTGGCAGCTACCCCAAATTGGTGGTAGTCGGACTCATTGCTGTGCACTCTCCCCTATTCATGGGGAGGCAAGCCGCACGGCTCAGGCTGCCCGCCGGGCGTGCGGGGGCTCCTGATGGGCATCTGGGCGCTCCTTGATGGCTCGCGGAGGCTCCAAGATGGCTCGTGGGGCGTCCAGCATGGCTCTTGGACGCTCCAAATGGGCACGTGGAGCGTCCAAATGGGCACGTGGAGCGTCCAAATGGGCACGTGGAGCGTCCAAATGGGCACGTGGAGCGTCCAGCATGGCACCTGAGCGCTCCACGTGGGCACGGGGAGCGGGCCTGAGGCGGCCCGGGGAGTGCCGCGGGGACATTTCGGCGCGTGAGCACGGCGTGCGGCCCGCTCTTATGGGTCCCAGGGGACCCGTAGGATGGATGAGACCCGAGCCACTTGCCGGGCCTCTCCCCCACCCCCCCTCATCGGGGAGGGGGGCTATGCTGCTCTGTTCTGGCTGGAGAGAGGTCGGCCGCGGATGCCAACGGCGTACCACATGCTCTTCTGGATCCTGGGGGGCGCGGCCGTCGTTGCCGGCGCCGGGAGCGTGTCCTGGGCGCTGCTGCACGACCGGGCCCGGGGGCGGAAGCGGTGCCCACGGTGCTGGTACGACATGGGGGGGAGCCCGTCGCTGACCTGCCCGGAGTGCGGGCACGAGGCGGGGTCGGCGCGGCGGCTGGGGCGGACGCGGCGGCGGTGGGGGTGGGCGGC
>JBIQJK010000195.1:0-5169 GCA_044507535.1 Planctomycetaceae bacterium
CCCCGACCTCCCGGAACGCCACCCCCAACATCGCCCGCACCCCCTCCGTCGCCAGCCCGCGCCCGCGGAACTCCCGCGCTACCCACCACGACGCCTCCGCCCGGAACTCCAGCCCCCGCCGGATCGCGTTGAGGTTGAACCCCCCCACCAGCCTCCCCTCCGGCGTGAACGCCGCCCGCCGCCAGTCCGGCGCCCCCGGCCCCGTGAACGCCGACAGCCGCACGTGCCGCTCGAACGCCTCCGCCTCCGACTCCCCCTCATTCCTGAGCGGGAACGTCTTCGACAGGTCCTCCCCGCTCCCACGCAGCACCCGCACGAACTCCGCGTAGTCCCCCGGCCCCAGCGGCCGCAGCACCATCCGCGCCGTCCGGAGCCACCCCGCCCTCCACGCCGCGCCCCCCACCTCCACCCGCACCGGATCACGCGCCGGCATCCGCGTCAGCAGTTCACGGATCGAGCCCATGGTCACGCCTCCACCTGAGGTCGGTTCCGATCGAGCCAGTCGATGTGGAAGAACTTCCCCCGCGGCTGGTCCACCCGCTCGTACGTGTGCGACCCGAAGTAGTCCCGCTGCGCCTGCAGCAGGCTCGCCGGCAGCCGCTCCGAGCGGTACGAGTCGTAGTACGACACCGCCGACGCGAACGCCGGCGCCGGCACGCCCGCCTCCTGCGCCCTCGCCACCACCCTCCGCCAGTTCCCCTGCGCCCGCTCCAGCACCCCCGCGAAGTACGGGTCCAGCAGCAGGTTCGCCAGCCCCGCGTCCCGCCCGTACGCCTCCGTGATCTTCTGCAGGAACCGCGCCCGGATGATGCACCCCCCGCGCCAGATGCTCGCGATCTCCCCCAGCCGCAGCCCCCACCCGTGCGCCGCCGACGCCGCCCCCATCAGCGCGAACCCCTGCGCGTACGAGCAGATCTTCGAGCAGTACAGCGCATCCCCCACCGCCTGAACCCAGTCCCCCCCCGCCGAACCCCCCGAACCCGCCGGCCCCTTGAGCACGCGCGACGCCGCCACCCGCTCCTCCTTCGCCGCCGACACCATCCGCGCGAAGACCGCCTCCGCGATCGTCGGCGCCGGCACCCCCAGGTCCATCGCGCTCACGATCGTCCACTTCCCCGTCCCCTTCTGCCCCGCCGCGTCCAGCACCACGTCCACCAGGGGCCGCCCCGTCACCGGGTCCCCCTGCCGCAGGATGTCCGCCGTGATCTCGATCAGGTACGAGTCCAGGTCCCCCTTGTTCCACTCCGCGAACACCCCCGCGATCTCCCCAACCTCCATCCCCGCCACCCGGCGCAGGAAGTCGTACGCCTCGCAGATCAGCTGCATGTCCCCGTACTCGATCCCGTTGTGCACCATCTTCACGAAGTGCCCGCTCCCCCCGGGGCCGATGTACGCCGTGCACGCCTCCGCCCCCTCCGCCTTCACCGGCCGGCGCGGCGCGGCCCCCTCGATCGGCTTGCCCGTCTTCGGGTCCACCTTCGCCGCCACCGCCCGCCAGATCGGCTCGATCTCCTTCCACGCCTCCTCCGACCCGCCCGGCATCAGCGACGGCCCGAACCGCGCCCCCTCCTCTCCCCCCGACACCCCCGACCCGATGAACCGGATCCCCCGCTCCGCCAGCCGCTTCTCACGCCGCTCCGTGTCCGTCCACAGCGCGTTCCCCCCGTCCACCACCACGTCCCCCTCATCCAGCAGCGGCGCCAGCGAGTCGATCACCGCGTCCGTCCCCGCCCCCGCCTTCACCAGCACCACGATCCGCCGCGGACGCCGGATCAGCCGCACGAAATCCTCCAGCTTCGTCGCCGGGATCAGCCCGCCCCCGGTTTCCCCCCACCCCTCCGGCGGGTTCTCCGCGACGAACTTGTCCGTCACCGAGGTCGTCCGGTTGAACACCGCGACCTTGAACCCGTGGTCCGCCATGTTCAGCGCGAAGTTCGCCCCCATCACCGCCAGCCCGATCAGCCCGACGTCCGCCACGCCCGCGGCTTGAGCGTTCGTCGCGCTGACAGGTCCGGTCTTCTCGGTCGGCGTGTGAGAAACAGCCATCAGGGGCCTCCATCCGGTTTTATCGGCCGTTGAGCAATCATGTATTGGACGACGCCACAATCAGGTCACAGAAGAGGTTATCGGCCCTCCTCCGCCCGCGCGACGCCCCTCCCCACGCCGCAGCTTACGCTTCCACCGCCCGATAACACCGCTCTACCCACCGCTACCCATCATGGACCAGGCACTCCCCATAGCCCTCGCCCTCCTCCTCGCCGCCGCGGCCGCGGCCGCCCTCGCCTGGCTTCTCCGCGGCGCCGGCATCCCCGGCGGCCGGCCCGCCGCCGCGCTCGTCGGCGGACTCCTCGCCGGCATCCTCCTCGGCCCCGCCGTCCTCGCCCACGTCGCCCCGGACGCCTTCGAGCGACTCTACCGCGGCGGCGCCCCCGAGCGCCTCGCCCTCCGCCAGCTCCACGCCCGCCACCGCGCCGACCTCGCCGCCGCCTCCGTCGGCGGCCCCGCCCCCGGCGCACTCGCCGAGGTCTTCGCCCGCCACAACTCCGAACGCGCCCCCCTCGAGCACGCCCTGAACCAGGCCGTCGCCGCCCACCGCCGCCGCCTCACCGCCGCCGGCGCGGGCCTCCTCGCCATCGCCCTGTTCCTCGCGGCCTGGGCCTCGCGTCCACCCAGGTTTGAGCCTCGCGCCGCCGTCCTCGCCTCGCTCGCACTCGCCGGCGAGGCCGCCCTCATCGGCGGCATCGCGTGGTACTTCCTCAGCGCCGCCCCCTGGGTCGCCCTCGCCATCGCCCTCCCCGGCGCCGCCGGCTCCGTCTTCGCCGGCCTCCCCCTCCGCTGGGTCCCCGCCCGCGGCCGGATCGCCCCCGCCCTCGCCGCCGGCACGGCGACCTACCTCCTCTCCATGACCCTCCTGCTCGCCATCGCCCCGCCCGAGGGCCGCGCCGTCGCCGCCGTCCTCATCCTCGCCCCCGTCCTCGGCTGGACGCTCCGCCGCGCCGCCCCCGCGCTGCGCCCCGGCCGCCGCCTAGCCCGCGCAGCGTTCCTGTGGGTCGCCCTCCCCACCGCCGTCGCCGTCGCCGCGCTGCACATCGAGTGGGTCATCCTCGGCCACGACGCACGCATCCTGGTCGCCGTCCCCCTGCTGATGCTCCTCAGCGGCAACGGCGCCTTCGCCGGCCTCGCCGCCGCGTGGCGCGCCACCTCCCCCCCGCTGACCAACCCCGCCCCCGTCGAGACCGTCCTCGACTGGGTCGCCGGCGGCTACAGCCCCACACAGGCGTGTGCCACACTCGCCATCCTCGCCGCCGGCGCGGCCGACCCCGCCACCCCCCTCGGCTCCGCCGCGGTCGCCGCCCTCCTCCTCAGCGCCGCCCTCGGCGAGACCACCCTCGCCTCCCTCCGCGCCACCCTCGCCCAGTTCCCCGAGGCCAGCCGCTTCGAGCCCCCGCTGGACTGACGCCGCCCCCCGGCGAGGGGCCGCCCGGCCCCGCACCGGCCGGCATCACACACCGATGTGCGACTCCCGAGATTCCCGCGGCGCACCGCGCAAAATCGTCAAAGCACCCCTTGACGGCACCGCGGCTCCCCGGTAGCTTGCCCGTGTCGCCGCCACGGCAGCAGCGCCCCCGTCTCCGCACGCTCCCGTGCATCGCCGCCACGCGGCGGTGCGACTCGTCTTTGCCCACAGGCCCGCCCGTCGCGCCGCACGTTCCCACCCGCCGCCGATGTCGGCGCGGGTCGCCGAGGCGGGGCGCCGCCGGTTTCAAGAGAGGCGACACCATGAAAGCAGCACCGTCGATGCCGCGCTCCCGCCGCTTCCCCCTCCCCGCCCGGCGCCGCTGGCGCACCGCCGCCCGCGCCGCCCTGCTGACCGCCTTCGCCGCCGGCGCCGGCGCCTGGGGGTTCGCCGCGCAGTCCTGCTGCGAGCGAAAGGCGTGCGAGAACATCCGCTTCCTCAACGCGCAGATCGCGATGAACTACGCGATGTGCTGCCAGAAGCCCGCCCAGGAGCGCGGCCAGTGCCTCTCGCAGACCCAGGAGAAGGTCAACACCACCCTCGGCCTCATCCTCACCGCCAAGCAGGCCTGCGACAACAACGACGATGCGCTCGTCCGCGACACCATCAAGCAGATCCGCGACATCTGGCTCCCCAAGATCATCAAGACCGCCACCGGCCAGGTCGTCAACCAGATGGTCGCCCTCGGCAGCCAGGACTACCTCGTCATCGACGCCACCCTCCCCCGCGTCCCCGACTCCTGCACGCCCGTCACCGTCTCCATCGTCGGCAACGACATCGTCAACGCCGAGGCCACCGGCCGCGCCTCCGAGAACAGCCGCGCCCTCTCCCCCCTGGCCGACGGGCCGGAGATCGCCCTCGTCGTCCCCGCCAACGCCGTCGCCACCTACAACGCCTGCACCTACGCCGTCCCCGCCAACACAACGTTCAACATGCGCTTCGGCGACGTCTGGAACGGCCTCTCTCTCTCCGGCGCCATCGCCATCGCGCGGACCTCCACCGCGTTCCCCACCGCGGGCGTCGGGGCCGTCGGCCTCCCCACCGACGTCTCCCTCACCGCCAGCGTCATGGGCCAGACGCTCACCCTCGAACTCGACAAGACCTGCCCCTACAACGCGCTGCGAACCGACGGCGTCGGCAACGGAACCCTCTGCGTCGCCCTCAACGTGGACAGCAACTCCCCGGCCCTCGTCGGCCTGATCCAGGTCGGCAGCACCATCTACTTCGAGTTCCCCGTCAGGGTCGCCAAGGACTGGTCCTCCATCCGCATCCACGCCGACGCCTCGGTCCCGGGCCACCTCCTGACCCCCACCGACCCCGACGCCCTCGCCGGCGCCGACAATCCCCCGGCGTCCGTCATCGCCGAGGACCCCTGCACCGACAACGACGGCAACGGCATCCGCGACGGCGCGGACGAGGCGATCAACGCCATCAACTCCCAGCTCAACTGCCAGTCCACCGCCCAGCACTGACGCCCCGCCATCCCGTCCCCCGTCCCCCCCGTCTCCAACCGCCGCCCGCGGCCCCGCGCCGCGGGCGGCTTTTTTTCCTTGTCCGCGTTGCCCGCGCTCCCCCCCCCCTCTCTTCTCCTCAACCCCCCGCAGCACCCTCTTCCCCCCCGTGTGCCCCCCCCTGCTCCCCCCTTGCGCCCT
>JBIQJK010000026.1:0-34853 GCA_044507535.1 Planctomycetaceae bacterium
CGCGTGGGCGGCCCTGGATGCTGCGCGCGCGGGTCCGACGCCCGCGCGCGTGGCATCGCCCCCTGCGCGCCCGGCATCGCCCCCTGCGCGCGCGGCACCGGCGGCTGCGCGCGCGGCCCAAACGCCTGCGCGCGCGGGGCGCGCAGGCACTTCGTCCGGGCTCCGGCCGGGTTGGGGAGGTCAGGGGCGGCATTTCTTGCGCGACCGGCCCCCCCTCCCTTCTTCCCTCCCATGGCCCCTCTCCGCGCCCCCTCCGCGTTCTCGGCGTCCCCGCGGTGGAGGCTCCTCCTGCCGAAGAGAGCGGGGGCGGGAGGGGGAGAGAGTGAGAGGAAGGAGAGGAGAGGGGGAGCGCGGCCGGGCGAAGCGCCCCGCCGTGGCGCCCGGATTCGCGCCCGGATTGGTGCCCGCAGTGGCGCGTGGGGACGGTTGAGGCGGGGAGGCGGGGAGGGGGGAGACATGGGCTGGAAAGCCCATGCCACGGAGGGGTCAATCGAAGGCGAAGACGCCCTTGCGGTAGCCGTAGATGTAGGCGACGACCGTCGTCAGCAGGAAGAAGCCGATGCGGCCGAGCCAGACGGCGGATTCGGGGGCGGACATGGCGAGGTTGGGGAAGGTGACGCCCCAGGGGTAGAGGAAGATGATCTCGATGTCGAAGACCAGGAAGACCATCGCGATCAGGTAGAACCGGACGTTGAACCGCTTGCGGGCGGTGCCGACGGGGTTCATGCCGGACTCGTAGGTCGTGCTCTTGAGGGCGCCCTCGCGGCTGGGGCCCAGGAGCTTGGTGAGCACGATGTTGGCGACCGCGAAGGTGATCGCCATGAGGATCAGCAGCAGGACGGGGGCGTAGGAGCCGACGTCCGTCGCGGCGAGGGTGGCGGGGAGACCGGCGGGTTGGAGGGCTGGGAGCGTCGAGGCGAGCATGGGCCGATGATAGCACCGGGCGTGGGGAAGTGGGGGGGCTGCGGGGGCGGCGGGCGAGGTGGCGGAGGGAGGATGCGGGGCGGATGTGGGCTGCCATTCCGGCAGGCGTGGGAGGGGGGCGGCTCGCGTGTGACAGGCGGAGCGGGGTGGAGTCGGGGGGGAGAAGCGGCCGCTGGCGGTCCGGGCGGGGTGCGGAGGGGGGGCGCGGTTTGTGGCATCGCGGTTGCCCTTTGAGGGGCCGCCGGGGCCGCGCGATCGTTGCCGAGCCCGGCTCTACCCAGTCTGAACCTGTCCCACGGACACCATCCTCGGAGCCAAACTCATGCCCGCCAAAGTCCTGACCTTCGACGTGGAAGCCCGTCAAGCCCTCCTTGCCGGCGTCGAGAAGCTCGCCCGGGCGGTGAAGGCGACGCTCGGCCCCCGCGGCCGCAACGCCGTCCTGGACAAGTCCTGGGGCGGCCCGACCGTCACCAAGGACGGGGTGAGCGTGGCGGAGGAGATCGAGCTGCGCGACAAGGCGGAGAACATGGGGGTGCTGCTGGTCAAGCAGGCGGCGAGCAAGACCAGCGACGACGCCGGCGACGGGACCACGACGGCGACGGTGCTGGCCGAGGCGCTGTTCCGGGAGGGGCTGCGGTACGTGGCGGCGGGGGTCGACCCCAACGCGCTGATCCGCGGGATGAAGAAGGGGGTGGAGGTCGTCAGCGAGGAGATCCGCACGTTCGCCAAGCCGGTCAGCGGCAAGGCGGACATCCAGTCGGTGGCGACGATCTCGGCGAACAACGACCCGGCGATCGGCAAGATCCTGGCCGACGCCTTCGAGCGGGTCGGCAAGGACGGGGTCATCACCGTCGAGGAGGGCAAGAGCCTGGAGACGGAGGTGACCGTCGTCGAGGGGATGCAGTTCGACCGCGGGTTCCTCTCCCCGAACTTCGTGACCAACGTGGACGAGATGACGGTCGAGTTCGAGAAGTGCCTCGTGCTCGTCCACGAGGACAAGATCGAGAGCGTCGGCAAGCTCGTGCCGCTGCTGGAGAAGGTCATGGCGGCGAAGAAGCCGCTGCTGATCATCGCCGAGGACGTCAGCGGGGAGGCGCTCTCGACGCTGGTGATCAACAAGCTCCGCGGCACGCTGCAGGTGTGCGCCGTCAAGGCCCCGGGGTACGGGGACCGGCGCAAGGCGATGCTCGAGGACATCGCGGTGCTCACCGGGGCCCAGCCGATCATGAAGGACCTGGGGATCGACCTGGACGACGTCGAGCTCAGCCAGCTCGGCATGGCCAAGAAGGTCGAGGTGGACGCGGACACCACCACGATCATCGAGGGGGCCGGCTCGACGAAGGACATCCAGGCCCGCATCGAGCAGATCCGGCGCGAGATCGAGGCGACCACCAGCGACTACGACCGCGAGAAGCTCCAGGAGCGGCTGGCGAAGCTCTCCGGGGGCGTGGCGCAGATCAACGTCGGCGCCGCCAGCGAGGCGGAGCTGAAGGAGAAGAAGGCCCGCGTGGAGGATGCGCTGCACGCGACCCGCGCGGCGGTGGCCGAGGGCGTCGTCCCCGGCGGCGGCGTGAGCTTCGTCCGCGCCCGGCGGGCGCTCGAGAACGTCAAGGAGTGGAAGGCGGTCTACGGCAAGACCAGCCGCTCCGGCGAGCACGTGGACGTCACCGTCGAGGACGTGGGCCACTACAAGTACGACTTCGCCGCGGGGATCGACGTGGTGTACAGGGCGCTGACCGTGCCGCTGCACACCATCGCCGAGAACGCGGGGGAGAAGGGGTCGGTGGTGGTGGCGAAGGTCGCCGAGGGCAAGGGCGCCTTCGGGTTCAACGCCCTGACGCTGGAGTACGGCGACCTGATCAAGAGCGGCGTGCTGACCCCGGCGAAGGTGGACCTCTCCGCGCTGCAGAACGCGGCGAGCGTCGCGACGGTGCTGCTCGCGGCCGACTGCATCGTCACCAACAAGCCCGAGGAGAAGGAGGAGCACGCCCACGCCGGCGGCGGCATGCCGGGCATGGGCGGGATGGGCGGCATGGGGGGGATGGGGTTCTAAGCATGGCTGGCGCAGTCGAAGATCTTGATGGGTTGGCTCGCACAACACTGGAGCAGGTAGTGCCGTTGCTGCACATCTGGAACCAGTGGCGGTATTTCTACTTTGAAAGCGAAACCAGTGACCGACGCCGGATTGAGATTCTCAACCGTACGGCGCCGAGCTTCTTCCGACACTTGGAACCAGTTCTTGCTGATCACATCATGCTGGGACTTGCGCGACTCAACGATAATCCAACCACACGCTGCAAGGGCGGCGAGAAGTGCAACTTCGTTCTGCGTGCAGTCATAGACGGGCTCAGTTTGCCGCCGGGGTCTGAAACTGGGCGGCGTTTGCAGTCTCTGCTTGAGCAGTTCCGTGCCTCGTGCGACAAGCTGAAGCAGCATCGCGATAAGCGGATTGCTCACAATGACTTTGCAGTCGCCATGCAGGGAAGCTGGGTGGGGCTCCTCACGCCTACATATAGCGACATCGATTCCGCCATGCGAGCCTTGCAGGAGATCGTCATTCTGGTCGTGGAGCAGATTCAAGGGCCAACACTTATCGAGCATCAGTTTGAAGATCGCGCCGGTGCTGGCCAGCTTGTTGCCGCGCTTGAGAATGCCTCAATCTGGCGCGAGTTGAGGACTCGTGCGAGAGAGATGTCTGATGCTGAGATTGCGAGTATTGTGCGCCGCGGGATGTTCTAGGTGAAGGGCCCGGGGCAATGCTCATCCGCTACTACCTCGATCCCGACGGCAAGCCGCACATCTACAACCACGGCGTTACCGAGCGGGAGGTGGAGGAGGCCCTGGCGAACCGGGGCGAAGACCGGCCGGGAAGCGAAGGATCTCGTGTAGCGATCGGACAGACCAACGGAGGACGATACCTGCGGGTGATCTATAAGTTGGACGAGGACGGCCTAGGCCTCTTCGTCATTACCGCCTACGACCTGCGGGGAAAGCCGCTCGCGGCGTACAGGCGGCGCAGGAGGGGGCGGGGAGGGCGTCGGTGAGCGAGGACGAACCAGCCATGGCCAAGAAGGACCCCAACAAATATCCCAAGGGCCTCGACGCCGCGAAGGTGAAGCGGATTGTCGAGCACTATGAGAGCCAGACCGAGGATGAGGCCGTCGCCGAGGATGAGGCCGCGTTCGGCGAGGGCGGCACCACCGTCATGGAGGTGCCGACACGCCTGGTCGATCAGGTCCTGGCGCTGATCGCCGAGTCTCAGAGCGGGAAGAAGCGGAGCGGCCGCCCCGGACGGGGCGGGACGACAAAGGAAGGAAAACGACGGAGCGCGTGATTGGACGGCAGAGCAGGCAGCTTCGGCATCGTGGTCGAGCAGGACGAGGACGGCGTGTTCGTCGCGTGCTGCCCGAGACTCCCCGGATGCTGGAGCCAGGGCGCCACACGCGAGGAAGCGGAGCGGAACATTGCCGAGGCCATCGAAGGCTGCCTTGAGGGCTTCCGCGAGCACGGCGACCCGATCCCACAGTAAATCAACAACCCGCGGGCCGACCGCCCGCACAACAGATCGAACCAACCGGAGACTGAAACCAATGGCTGTGAAACCCCTCGAAGATCGCGTCCTGGTCAAGCCCATCGAGTCCGAGTCCAAGACCGCCTCCGGCCTGTACCTGCCGGAGACGGCCAAGGAGAAGCCCGTCCGCGGCGAGGTGATCGCCACCGGCCCCGGCAAGCGCCTCGACAACGGCAAGCGCGCCGAGATGAGCGTCAAGAAGGGGGACGAGGTCGTCTACGGCAAGTACGCCGGCACCGAGGTGGAGATCAAGGGCGTCAAGCACCTGATCCTCCGCGAGAGCGAGCTCCTGGGCGTCATCGGCGGCTGAGAGAGAACGCAGACCGCAAAGCGCACAGCGCAAAGAGGACGGCGCGGCGCTCGCGGGTGAACGGACCGACACGTTGCGCTTTGCGATCTGAGCTTTGCGCTTTCCAAGGAACTTTCCCATGGCAACCAAGCAAGTGATGTTCGACGACGCGGCGCTGATCGAGCTCAAGAAGGGCGTCGGCCGCCTCGCCCGCGCCGTGAAGGTGACGATGGGCCCGGTCGGGCGCAACGTCATCATCCAGAAGTCCTACGGCGGCCCCTCCATCACCAAGGACGGCGTGAGCGTCGCCCGCGAGATCTCCCTCCCCGAGCCCTTCGAGGCGATGGGGGCCAAGATGGTCCACGAGGTCGCCAAGAAGACCGCCGACAAGGCGGGCGACGGCACCACGACCGCCACCGTCCTGGCCGAGGCGATCTTCTCCGAGGGGATCCGCCACGTCGCCGCCGGGGCCAACCCGGTGCAGCTCCAGCGGGGCATCAACGCCGCCGCCCAGGCCGCGGCCGAGGCGATCGACGCCATGGCCGTCAAGACCAAGGGCAAGGAGGACTACCGGCGGATCGCGCTGGTGTCGAGCAACTACGACGCCGCGATCGCCGAGCACATCTCCGAGGCGATCGCCAAGGTCGGCCCCGAGGGCGTGGTCGAGATCGAGGAGGGCAAGAGCGCCGAGACGACGCTCGACTACGTCGAGGGGATGGCCTTCGACAAGGGGTACATCTCCCCGTACTTCATGACCGACCCGAAGACCGCCGAGGCGGTGCTCGAGGACTGCCTGATCCTCATCCACGAGAAGAAGATCGCCAACCTGGCGGACCTGCTGCCGCTGCTGAACAAGGTCGCCACCAGCGGCCAGCCGCTGCTGATCATCGCCGAGGAGGTGGAGAACGAGGCGCTCGCCGCGCTGGTGGTCAACCGGCTCCGCGGGGTGCTGCGCGTCTGCGCCGTCAAGGCCCCGGGCTTCGGCGACCGGCGCAAGGCGATGCTCGCGGACATCGCGGTGCTCACCGGCGGGACCTTCTTCTCCGAGGACCTCGGTCGGACGCTGGAGTCGATCGAGCTCTCCGAGCTCGGCCGCGCCAAGAAGGTCGTCGTCACCAAGGACGACACGACCATCATCGAGGGCGCCGGCAAGAAGAGCGAGATCAAGGCCCGCGCCGAGCAGATCAAGGCCCTGCACGACAAGTCCACCAGCGACTACGACCGCGAGAAGCTCATGGAGCGGCTCGCGAAGCTCACCGGCGGGGTCGCGGTGATCAACGTCGGCGCGGCGACCGAGGTCGCCATGAAGGAGAAGAAGGACCGCGTGGACGACGCGCTGCACGCGACCCGGGCCGCGGCCAAGGAGGGGTACGTCCCCGGCGGCGGCGTGGCGCTGATCCGCACGCAGAGCGCGATCGAGGCCGCGAAGAAGAAGGCCAAGGGCGACGAGAAGCTCGGCTTCGACATCGTCCTCCGCGCGACCGAGGCGTGCCTGAAGCAGATCGCCGAGAACGCCGGGTACGACGGCGACCTGGTGGTGGAGAAGGTCCGCCAGACGGACAAGACCTCCTTCGGGTTCAACGCCGCGACCGGCGAGTACGAGGACCTGTACAAGGCCGGGATCATCGACCCCGCGCTGGTGGTCAAGACCGCCCTGATCAACGCCGCGAGCGTCGCGGGGCTGATGCTGACGACCAACGTGCTGGTCAGCGAGATGAAGGACGAGGCCGAAGTGGCGGCGGGCGCGGTGAGCTGAGCCCGCCTTTCGCCGAAGGGACATCCAGCGGCCGCGGTCGAAAGACCGCGGCCCGCTCTTCAAACGGGCGGGCGACTCCCGCCGTGGCGCCCAGGAGTGCGGCATGTCGATCTCCCAGTCCATCGCGTTCCGCCGCCGGGACCTCCCGACAACCTCCGCGCTCGAGGCCGCGGCCCGCGATCTGGGCTTCGAGCTCACGCTCGACCCCGCGGACCTCTCGACCCACACAGGCTTCCTCCCGGCGACGCTCGGCGGGCGGCCGGCCGGGTTCGAGTGGTTCCTGGGCGAGGCGAGCGAGCACCCCGAGCAGGCCGGGGCGATCGGCGACCGCGACGCGGTGGCGACTCTGGTGACGCACGCCGACGAGACCGAGGGGCAGTCGGCGATGGTGTGCGCCGCGGCCATGGTGACGCTGACCCAAGGGGTGTACTTCGACGAGGACGGCAGGGTCCTCACCACGCCGGAGCCCCTGGTGCAGGAGGTCCGTGCGTGGATCGGGAAGGATGGGGCGACGGGTGGCGCTCCGACGACCGCCGGCAGGCCGGATACCAAGTGGCTGGGCAGAGTAGTGAGGAGGCTCTTCCGTAGGTGACGGCGAAAGGGAGCCCCGAGCGCGAGCTCGGGGATTGGTCCGGGCGCGTGTCCGAGCATCCCGTCAAAGAACCCGCGCGAGCCCGAGGCTGAAATCAGCCGTGGGCTCGCCCGCCGAACCCCCACACGAGCGAGGCCGCCGCAGGAGTCGAGCATGGATCCGACCATGTGCTCAGAGTTGATCGGCCGCTGCTTTCGCTACACTCTGGGCGAGAAAGCCGAGCACAACGTCCAATCGCTGCGGGACGGGATCGGAACGTGCGTCGCCGACCCATTTACCGGCGAGACGCACCGTCGCAAGGCTGCCGCCCTGGCGGCGATGCTCGGCGAGCGCGGCCTGAACAAGGATCGGGAGTTCATGGCTACGCTTGCGGCCGCGGCGACAGAGATCGCCGAGGCGCCGATTCGGAGCCTCCGGCAAGAACTGAACGCCTACCAGCAGCACGGTGATGGCGGACCCGACCGCGGGTTCATGCTGGCCGCGCCCTCCGGCCAGCCAGTCCAGATGGACGCCGTCCTCAGGGGATTCGACCAGAAGTGACAGGCATTCGCCGTAGAGGCACTCGCAGTGACCGTGACCCGCCCAAACCAGTTCGGCAAATGGCCATGCCCATGCTGCGGGTATCACACGCTGCCTGAAGCGGCGGGAGGGACGTTTCACCTTTGCCCGGTCTGCGGCTGGGAGGACGATCCGGTCCAGTTCGGCGACCCGGACTATCGGGGCGGAGCGAACGAGCCGTCGCTCCGTGAAGCACGTCGAAACTTCGAGATGCGGGGGAGATGCGACAATCTCGAGTATCCGGTTCGGAGGCCGGAGGCGAGCGAACTGCCGCGATTCGATTGGGCGCAGCACGGAGGCCGCGGAGGGAGCGGCGAATCGAGCCCGGAGCAGACCGAGCCGTCCCGGGTGTACCCGGTGCGCCTCGGGCGTGATGCGGCGGTACGTCCGTTCAAGGACCTTCAAGGCGGGAGGCGATACCAGTGCGTCTGCTGCGGCCGGTTCACGCTGGAGTACGTCGATGAGTGCGACGTCTGCGGTCACTGCGGATGGGAAGACTGGTACGAGTGCCACGAATCTCCGTTGGAGGTCGTCCGGCCGAACTACATCAGTCTCAGTCAGGCCCGGGAGGCGCTGCGCCGCTTCGGCCCGGGCGCGGTGCGCCGCCTCAACCGGGCCCGCGGCCTGCCGCCTGGCGAACTGGAACGATTGAGTCCGGAGCAAGTGCGGAGCTTCAGGACACTCGACGAAGAGATGGGCCGCGGCGGCCTCTGAAAGAACGCGATGTCCGTTATTCGGATCAGAACACAGCAAACGAGCCAATGAACGGAGAGTCTCTCGAGCGTGGGATCGAGCAAGAAGACCCGCTGACCAGGGAGGTCATGGGTGCGGCCATCGAGGTGCACCGAGCGCTCGGGCCCGGGCTGCTTGAGTCCGCGTATGAGTCCTGCCTGGGGTGCGAACTCAGGAGCCGCGGCCTGGCCTGCCAAGCGCAGGTCGAGCTTCCCGTCGTCTACCGCGGCTACATGGTTGACTGCTCCTACCGTCCGGGCCTGGTCATCGAGAACCGCCTGATCGTCGAACTCAAGGCCATCGAGAATCACGTGCCGATCCACGAAGCCCAGATGCTGACCTACCTGCGCCCCAGCGGCAAGAAGACCGGCCTCCTGATCAACTTCAACATCCCATGCCTCAAGGATGGCATCAGGCGTTTCTCTCTCTAGATCCCTGTCCTTCTCTTCTCTGTGCTCTCTGTGTCTCTGTGGTGAAAACTCTTCCTGATTCGTGTCTCGGAGCGTCCATTGCCCACCACCCGCGACTACTACGAAATCCTCGGCATCACCAAGACCGCTGACGGCGAGGAGATCAAGCGCGCCTACCGGCGCATGGCGATGAAGTACCACCCGGACCGCAACCCGGACAACCCGGAGGCGGAGGCGAAGTTCAAGGAGTGCGCCGAGGCGTACGAGGTCCTCTCCGACCCGGAGAAGAAGGCCCGCTACGACCGCTTCGGCCACGAGGGGCTGCGGGGCGCGGGGGCCGCGGGGCACGACTTCAGCCGCATGAACGTCGAGGACATCTTCTCGATGTTCAACGACATCTTCGGGGGCGGCGGCGGCTTCGGCCCGCGGGGCCGGGCGGGGGGGAGGCCGGGGGGCGTCGCCCGGGGGTACGACCTGGAGACGGAGGTGGAGATCTCCCTCCAGGAGGTCCTCACGGGCACCGAGCGCGACGTCGAGTTCACGCGCCTGGACGTCTGCGAGAAGTGCTCCGGCACCGGGGCCAGGCCCGGCACCAAGCCCACCACCTGCCCCACCTGCGGCGGCCAGGGGCGCGTCCAGCAGAGCGGCCTGGGTGGCATGTTCCGCATGGTGACCACCTGCCCCTCCTGCGCCGGTCGCGGCACCGTCATCCGGGAGTTCTGCGACGCCTGCCGCGGCAAGGGGCGCGTCCCGAAGAAGCGGACCATCACCGTCCGCATCCCCGCCGGCATCAGCGACGGCCAGGCCGTCCGCGTCCGGGGCGAGGGGGAGCCGCCGCCCGTGGAGGCCTCGCCGACCGGCGAGGGGGTGCGGGGCGACCTGCACGTGGTGGTGCGGGTGGAGGAGCACGAGCTGTTCAAGCGCGACGGCGATAACCTGCTGCTGCGCATCCCGATTTCCTTCACGCAGGCGACGCTCGGGGCGGAGGTCGAGGTCCCTACCCTTGAGGGCCGGCACAAGCTGACGATCCCGCGGACCACGCAGCACGGGTCGGTCCTGCGGATCCCCGGCCAGGGGCTGCCGGACCTGCGGACGGGGCGGCGGGGCGACATGATCGTTGTGGTGGCCATCGAGATCCCCTGCAAGCTCAGCGCGGCGCAGGAGAAGCTGCTGCGCGAGTTCGCCGCGACCGAGAACCACGAGGTGATGCCCGAGACCCAGAGCTTCTGGAAAAAGATCCGCGACACGTTCGCGGGGTAGACCGCAGACCCCCGCTGGGCCCGCCGCCGGTGAAAGCGGGGCGGGCCGGGCCCGGCGATGCCGGATGGACGAGCCATGAACAGAGCCAAGCACCAGGATCAAGCACCCCAGGCCGCCGGAGAGCCCGAGCCGGCGCTCGGCGCCCAGCCCCCGCCGGGGGCGGCGGCGGACGTCGACGAGCGCATCGCCCAGCTCACCGCCGAGCGCGACGAGGCGCACCAGAAGTACCTGCACGCCCTGGCGGACTTCCAGAACTACCAGCGCCGCGCGCTGATGAACGAGCAGGAGGCCAAGCGCCAGGGCGTCACCGCCGTGCTCATGAGCATCATGCCGGTGATCGACCACTTCGACATCGCCCTCCAGCAGCCCGTCGCCAACCCGCAGGTCGAGGCGGTGATGGAGGGGATCAAGGCGATCCGCGCCGAGCTGCTGCGGGCGCTGGAGATGCACGGCATCACGCCGATCAACCCGCAGCCCGGCGACGAGTTCGACCCCAACCGCCACCAGGCGATGATGCACGGACCCGCCGAGGACAGCGGCATCGAGCCGGGGCGCATCTCGGCGACGCTCCAGGCCGGCTACGCCCTCGGCGACCGGGTCATCCGCCCGGCGAAGGTGTCCGTGGCGTCGGAGGGGTGAGGCCGCGGCCGCGGGCGGGCGAGAGCTCTCCCGCGGCCCGCGCTGGTTGATGTGACGACCGATCCGCCCCGTGACCCCGGCGGCCAGGGACGCCGCGAGCACGGGACGATGTTGTGAGAGACCGCTTATGCCGACGTACGACTACAAGTGCACCGCCTGCAACCACACGATGGAGGCGTTCCAGTCGATGAAGGACAAGCCGCTGCGCAAGTGCCCGTCGTGCGGGAAGAACGCGCTGGAGCGGCTCATCGGCACGGGCGCCGCGGTGCTGTTCAAGGGCTCCGGGTTCTACCAGACGGACTACCGCTCCGAGTCGTACAAGAAGGCCGCGGCGTCGGAGAAGTCCGCGGCCTCGTCGGGGTCCTCCGATTCCGGCGGCTCATCCGACTCCGGCTCCAAGGCCGGCACGAATGGGGCCGCTTCGGCGTCCTCCAAGGCCGAGTCGAAGCCGGCCTCTGCGCCAAAGAAGTCCGCCGCGAAGGACAACTGACGGCGGCGCAGCCTCAGCCGACGTCCATCGGCACGGCCCCGCACTCGGGGCACCGGCGCGCTCCGTCGGTCGCCGGCACCAGCGCGAGGTCATAGCCGCAGCACAGGCAGGCGGTCGTGCGGGCGCGGCGGACGCCGGCGAGCAGCCCGCTCGCCCAGACCGAGATCCCCGCGAGGGCCATCGCCCCGTGCCACAGCGGGACGACGAGGATGTTGTTGTCGCCCGTTGCGACGCGGAAAGGGCGCCAGGCGAACGTCCAGTCGGTGTGCCAGGAGCGCATCACATACGGCCCCCCCGACCCGCCGGTGGGCGCGGACCGGAACCGGCCCGGGTTGTACCCGGTCTGGAGGCACCCCGACCCGACCGACAGCATCCACCCGTCCCAGGTCCGCACGCCGACCTCCCGCATCCGCGTGGCGTACAGGGCCGTGGCGAGGGCAGCGGCCCCGATCGCGGCCGCGAGCCGGACACGCCGGATCGATCGCAGACTCGTTCGCCTCATCGCCGTCCGCCTTCCGGGGTCGCCCACGCGCCACTATCATCGGCCATCATGCGCATCGCCGGCCACGGTATCGACATCGTCGAGGTCGCCCGCGTGGGCCGGATGCTCAGCGAGCACGGCGAGCGGTTCCTGTCGCGCTGCTTCACCGCCGGCGAGCGGGATGCGGGGGCCGGCTCGCGCCGGGAGGCCGAGCACCTCGCCGCGAGGTTCGCCGCGAAGGAGGCCGCGCTCAAGGCCCTGGGCACCGGGCTGACGCGGGGGATCAGCTGGACGGAGATCGAGGTGGTGCGCGACGCCGGCGGGCGGCCGGGGCTGGCCGTCGCCGGCCGGGCCGCGGCGGTCGCCGCGGAGCAGGGGATCACCGGCTGGCACGTCTCCCTCTCGCACACCGAGACGCACGCGATCGCGTCGGTGATCGCGGTCGCCGACGAATAGATCGAGCGATGCGCCGGGCCCGCGTCGCCGTCACTTCGGGGGCTGCTGCGCCGGCGGCGCGGCGGGCGAAGCGGCGGCCGCGGCCTGCGCCTCCACCTGCCGCCGGTACGGAAGGAACTCGTTGATGTACCAGTGCCGCCACTTCGGGATGTCGTAGCCGAAGGACTTCGTCGAGCGGCCGTCCCACCCCGCGTCGGCGAGCCGGGTCAGCGCGTTGTGAACCTCCGTCCGGTAGGTCACCACCGCCGCATCCGTGACGCGCATGTACGTGCCCGATGTGATGACGCCCAGCTGCGGGTCGAAGGCCACCGCCGAGTCGCCGACGACGGGCTCGAGGTCGGCGACGTACGCCTGCTGCGTGGCGATGAGGATCTCCGCCAGCGCGCCCCCCGTCGCCCCGCCCGCCCCGCTGCCGCGGCTGGAGCCGAGCTGCGCGTTGATCAGCATCGGGATCGCCTCGTAGAGCTTCAGCGTCGAAGCGAGCTCCGCCGCGGCGTCGAGCTCCTTGCCCGTCTTCTGCAGCCCCGCGGCGATCGCCCACTGCGCCCGCATCGGCACCCGCCCCTCCTCATCGGCCCGGCGGGCCAGCCGCTCGGCCGCGGCGTCGCGGAACCACTCCTGCTTGTCGTGCATCGCCGCCCACGCCAGCGTCGCGTCGGCCTGCTCGGTCTTCAGGTCGTACAGGTGGTCGAGGATCGCCGTGCGGACGTCCTCGTGCTCGTGCGCGAAGATCTCCAGCAGGTCGGGGAAGATCACCGGGTCGGTGTACGCGCGCAGCTTCGCGATCCCCGCCTGCCGGATCTCGCGGTTGCGCATCGTGCCGAAGTACTTCGCCCGCAGCCTCCGCAGGTCGCGCTGCAGCTCCTGCAGCGTCGGCTCTTCCGCCGCCGGCGCCGGGGTCGTTGGCACCGCGGCGATGCTCCCCGAGGCGCCCTCGCCCGGCCGCTGATCCGGCGCAGCGCTCTCCTGCGCCGATGCCGCCCCCGCCAGCGACGCCGCCAGCCCCACCGCCGCCCACAGCGCGCGGGTACGGGCGCCGCGCCGGGTGCTCACGTTGCTCGTCATGATGGTCCGCTCCGCTCGTCCCCACGGCGGGTCCAGGCGTGGCGCAGGGCCACATCACCGTCACTTCAGAGTATGACGCCCCCGCGGCGGCGCGGTTCCCGCGTTCCGGCCCCTCGCCGACTCTGATCGGTGTTTATTCGCCCGTGGCGACGGAAACCAGCCACCCGCTCCCCAGCTTCGCCTGCGCCTGGCTCCCCTGCCGGCGGGTCGAGAAGCGGCCCACCTGCACCACGTACGACCGCCCCCCGCCCGCTTCGGCCCGCTCAACGATCCGCGGCTCCCCGAGCCCCAGCATCGCCGCGGGCCCGGCCACGTCCATCGCCGCCTTCTGGGCGTTGGCCCGCGAGCTGAACACCCCCACCTGCACCGTGAAGTTCCCGATCTCGAGCCGGTCCGCGATCGCCCGTTTCAGGGAGGCGTCCGAGGCGTTGGCCGACGCGACGCTGTACTGCGTGCGGGCTTCGGCGTTGCGCCCCAGGGCCGCCAGGCAGTCCCCGGCGAACATCGCCGCCCGGGCCGCCTCGTCCCCCGACAGCCGCCGGGCCGCGGCGGCGAGCAGGTCCGCGGCCTTGTCGTGCTGCTTCCGCTCCGCCGCGATCAGCCCCAGGCACGCCTGCGCCCGGCCGGCGATCTCCCGGTCCGGGTTGCTCGTCAGAGGGGAGAGGAGGCGTTCGGCGTCGGAGTCCTGGTCCTGGGCGTGGGCGGCGAGGCCGGCGATGAGGGCGGCGCGGTCCGCCGCCGGGCCGCTGGCGCGGCGCATCTCCGACTCGGCCAGCGACCTGGCCATGCTGTACCGCCCCTCGAGGTACGCCGCGACGTACCCCTCCATCCGGGTGCTCGAGGAGGACGAGGGCGTGTAGTAGGAGTATCCGGTGTCGGTCAGGGCGCCGGAGTCGCCGCGGGTGCTCATCCGGGCCGATCTCCCGCCGCCGCCGCAGGCGGTCAGGGCCGTCGCGGCCGCGAAGAGAACCACCGGCCCGAGCTTCCGGGCCGCCTCGATCGACTTCCTGCTGGACATGGAACTCTCCGGCGCGGACCCTGACGCTCCCCCGCCGCGGCCGACCCGGGGTTCGGGCAGGACTCGCGGCGGGTTTCCCGCTAGCGTATCGGCTCACGCGGCCGCCGGGCCTTGAGTGTTCCTGCCCGGGATTGGCCGCAGCCGGGGGCGAGGAGGGGACGGGAGCGTCATGTCGATCCATTGGCCCATCATCCGCCGCCTGCTCGCCGCCCCCGGTCGCACCGCCATCGTGGACGACCGGCGAACCTGGCGCCGCGCCGAGATCCTCGTGGGGGCCCTCCACCTGGCCGCCTACCTTCAGCCCCGGTGCGAGTCCAAGACCCTGGGCCTGCTGCTGCCCACCAGCGGCGCGTTCCCCGTCGCGGCCCTGGCGGGGTGGATGCTCGGCAAGACGGTCGTCCCGCTGAACTACCTGCTCAAGGCCGAGGAGCTCAAGTACGTCCTGGACGACTGCGGCGCCGACACGGTCGTCACCGTCCAGCCGATGCTCGACTTCCTCGGCTCCTCGGCCGACGAGTGCTTCTTCGCCCCCTACGGCGGGGGGGGCGTGCCGCCGATCCGCAACCTGGTGAGGATGGATCAGGATGTGGACTTCTCCGGCGTCCCGGAGCCGCGATGGCCCGCGGGGGCGGCCGGCGACGACCTGGCCGTCCTGCTCTACACCTCGGGGACCAGCGGCCGGCCCAAGGGGGTGATGCTCACCCACGGCAACCTCGCCTCCAACCTCGCCCAGATCCGCCGGCACGTGGACTTCAGCGAGCGGGACATCGTGCTGGGCGTGCTCCCGCAGTTCCACTCCTTCGGGCTGACGGTGCTGACGCTGCTGCCGCTGACGGTGGGGTGCAATGCGGTGTACACGGCGCGGTTCGTGCCGGCGAAGCTGATCCGGCTGGTCCGCGAGCACCGTCCGACGTGCTTCGTGGCGATCCCGTCGATGTACAACGCGCTGCTGCACGCCAAGGACGCCTCGAGGGAGGATTTCGCGTCGCTCCGGTTCGTCGTCTCGGGGGGCGAGCCGCTGCCGCAGGCGGTCTTCGAGGGGTTCCGAGAGCGCTTCGGGGTGACGATCAACGAGGGGTACGGCCTGACGGAGACCTCGCCGGTGACGAACTGGTGCCGGCCGCACGAGTGGCGGCCCCGGTCCGTCGGCCCCGCGCTGCCGGGGGTCCTTGAGCGGATCGTGGACCTGAACACCGGGGCCGACCTCCCGCCGGGGGCCGAGGGGGAGATCCGCATCGCCGGGCCGAACCTGATGAAGGGGTACTACAAGCTCCCCGAGGCGACCGCCGCGGCGTTCGACGAGCGGGGGTATCTCAAGACCGGGGACATCGGCCGCTTCGACGAGGCCGGGCACCTGCACATCACCGGGCGGCTGAAGGAGATGCTGATCATCGGCGGGGAGAACGTCTTCCCGCGGGAGATCGAGGAGGTGCTCAACCGGCACCCGGCCGTGAAGGACTCGGGCGTCATCGGCAAGCCTGACCCGATGCGGGGCGAGGTGCCGGTGGCGTTCGTGGAGATGAAGGAGGACCCGCCGGGCTCGGGGCAGCTCGCGCCGTTTGATGAGCGGGAGTTGAAGGGGTGGTGCCGCGGGTCGCTCGCGGGGTACAAGGTCCCCGACGAGATCCGCCGGGTGGACGCCCTGCCGCGGAACCCGACGGGGAAGGTGATGCGCCGCGAGCTCAAGGCCCTGCTCGACCAGCCCGCCGAATCGGCGCGGTGAGGGGAGGGGACTCACCACGGGCCCACGGAGGGCATAGGGGAAAGCAGAAGAGCTCCAACGCGAAGGTCGCGAAGAACTCGAAGGGAAGAGAAGAGGGACAGACTCACCACTGAGGCGCAGAGGCACAGAGGGGGCACAGAGGGAAGAGCGAGGAAGGGGTGCGAAGAGGGCTTCGGCTGGATTGAGCTCGGGGTGGGCTCCTGCATCCGGCCGTCCATTCCTGTCTGTGTCTTCCCCCGCTCTTCCCCGCTCGCCCCGCTGATCCCGCGTTCTCTTCCGCCCTTCTTCGTGCTCTTCTTCGCGGTCTTCGAGACCTTCGCGTTAGAACTCTTCTGCCTTTCTCCGTGCCCTCCGAGAACCCCATGGTGGACGAGGGGGGCCGGAGAGGAGCGCCCGGGGACGTTCGGCCACGGGCTCGCGCCCGGGGCTCCCTTCCTTCAGGTGAGATTTCTTCATCCCCGGCCCCCCGGCTACGATCCCGGCTCGGGGCAACAAACCGCACGCACCGCCGCGCCGCACCGGCCGACGACAGGGAGACGACGGATGGAGATCTACATCGACACGGCGAACTTTGACGAGATCAAGCAGGCCGCGGAGATGGGCATCCTCGACGGGGTGACGACCAACCCGTCGCTGATCGCCAAGGAGAAGGTTCCGTACGCCAAGCGGCTGGCGGAGATCTGCGAGCTGGTTCCCGGGCCGGTGTCGGCGGAGGTGGTCTCCACCGACTACGACGGCATGATCAAGGAGGGGCGGGAGCACGCCAAGATCGCGGACAACATCGTCATCAAGCTCCCCTGCACGCTCGACGGGCTGCGCGCCTGCCGGACCTTCAGCGACGAGGGGGTGCGGGTGAACATGACGCTGTGCTTCCAGCCGATGCAGGCGCTGCTGGTGGCCAAGGCGGGGGCGTACCTGGTCAGCCCGTTCATCGGCCGGCTCGACGACATCTCCGAGGACGGGATGGACCTGATCCACAAGATCCGGGCGATCTACGACAACTACGGCTTCGAGACCAAGGTCCTCGCCGCGTCGATCCGCCACCCCAAGCACCTGGTGGACTGCGCCCTGGCGGGCGCGGACGTCTGCACGGTGCCCTTCAAGGTCATCCAGCAGATGCTCAAGCACCCGCTGACCGACACGGGGCTGGCGCAGTTCGTCGCGGACTACAAGAAGGCGTTCGGGGGCTGAGAAGAGCGCAGGGCGAGAAACGCAAGGCGCAAATCGGAGGGTGAGCCGGCCTTCCAATTTGCGCCTTTCGCGTTGCGCCCTGCGCTTCACTCGACTTCGAACAGGAACTCCACCTCCACCGGCGCCCCCAGGGGCAGGCTCGGCGAGCCCACCGCGGCCCGGGCGTGGCGGCCCCGCTCGCCGAAGATCTCCACCAGCAGCTCGCTGGCGCCGTTGGCGACCTTCGGGTGGTCGGTGAACGCTCCGTCGCAGGCGACGAAGCAGCCGACGCGGACGACCGAGGCGATCCGGGAGAGGGAGCCCAGGGCCGCGCTCGCCGCGGCCAGGCCGTTGAGAACGCACTGGCGGGCGCAGGCCTGGGCTGTCTCGAGCGGGACGTCCCGGGGGACGAGCCCCGTCGCCATGAGGGCTCCGTCCTTGAGCGGAACCTGACCGCTGACGAACAAGAGGTTGCCGACGAGGCGGGTGGGGATGTACGCGGCCACCGGTTTCGGGGGATTCGGCAGGGACAGACCGAGTTCCGTCAGGCGTGCGTGCGGGTCGTGACTGGGGTTCGCCATGGGGAGGACCTCCGGGAAGCGTTGGGTTTGAGTACGGCGGAACAAATTGTGGAGATTTTGGGGCCTCCAAGCGGAACCCGCCGACTTGACATGCGGAGAAATTACAGTAGCTTGTACAGACTGCTCCTGCAGGGCAGATAACTTGGCGGGTGTGTGACCACGATCGGTCGCCACATTTCCCACGATGGTCCTCATGGCGGCTTCAGGCCGCCCGCATGATCCGCGACGAGGCCACACACGCGCCGACAACCTGTATGACCCGGGTCCGGGTTCCACGGGCGTCCGCCGCGAGGCGGCGACCACGGAATGAAGGGCCGCCGGGGTCGGTCGAGTCGGTTCGCGGCGTTCCGAGGTCATCTCGGGTCTCGTTCGCAGGAGGATCTCAGGCGAAGTTGAGCAACGGCGGTCTGTGCGGCGGGAGTGATCCCGTCCGGTTCCGGTCGTCGGTGCGCCGGCTTCCAATCTCCTGCAACTCGTGATCCGTGGGTGCCCGCGGGGCGTCGCGGGAACTCTCGTGTGTCCCAGCGTGTGGCCCGGGGCCGGACGGCGGCGTTCGTCGCCCGTTTCGCGGGCCGGAATGAGGAACAGTCATCGTTCGACTGGAGCAAAGTCCAATGAAGAAGAATCGTGCATTTACCCTGATCGAGCTGCTGGTGGTGATCGCGATCATCGCCCTGCTGGTCGGCATTCTGCTGCCGGCCCTCGGCAAGGCCCGCGCCTCCGCCCGTCAGCTGAAGGACGCGACCCAGATCCGCAACATTGTTCAGGCGATGGTCGTCTTCGCCCAGAACAACGGGGACAGCTACCCGCTGCCCAGCCGTCTGGACTCCGGCAACACCACCATCAACAACCACGGCAACGACATCACCCGGAAGGACAACACGGGCAACATCCTGTCGATCCTGGTCTTCCAGGGCTCCGTCTCGACCGAGCTCTGCATCAACCCGGCCGAGTCCAACACGGCCCAGATCGTCCGCGACGACAAGTACGCGTTCGCCGATCCCCCGGCGGCCCAGGCCTACAGCGGCGTCTCCACGCTGGCTCTGTGGGACCCCGGCTTCTCGGGCTCCGCTCACAACAACGAGGCGAACAACGGCCAGCGCCGTGACGCCGCGGGCAACCTCTCGACCTCCAACCGCGTCAGCCACCAGTCCTACGCCCACAACCCGCCCTTCGGCAAGCGGCTGAACAAGTGGTCCAACACCTTCACGACCACCGAGGCCGTCTTCGGCAACCGCGGCCCCTCGTACGTCGAGACCTCCTACCCGGCCACGGGCCGCTACACGCTCCGTCCGGCCGGCGACACTCAGCGCCCCGGCGTTGACTCCAACACCCTCCTGATCCACGGCGGCCGCAACAGCTGGTCCGGCAACGTCGGCTACAACGATTCGCACGTCTCCTTCGAGACCAAGCCGAACCCGGATGGCGTCACCTACCGCCGCCGCACCGGCACCCCCCTGACCGTGCTCGACAACCTCTTCATCGATGAGACCGACGAGGCCGGCCGTTCGGGCCAGGCCGAGTTCGACGTCTCCGGCTCGAACAACTTCATCCGCGTCATCGCGAACGCGCAGACGTCGGGCACCGGCGTCACTCCGGTCTTCTGGTACGACTGATCGAGGGCGATCGGTCCGACAGAGACGAAGCTCAATACAAGGGGCCCGCTCGCGAGAGTGGGCCCCTTCCTTTTTTTGGCGGTGGGGGTGGGAGGGGGTGGGAGTGAGTGCTGCGTGCTGAGTGCTTCGTGCTCGGTCGCACGGGGAGGCTTGGGGGGAGACGGGGTCGGCGTGCCGGGTGCCTGGTGACCTCTCCTGTTCCGGTCGCATCTCCCCGGATGAGACCCAGCACTCAGCACGCAGCACTCAGCACCCCTCTCCACCTTCGCCTTCCTCTCTCTTCTGCCTACTCGACTCTCAGATTCCGCAGGTAGTTGTTCAGCTCCGCGCGGCGGGCTTCGAGCGTCTCCTGGGCCTCGACGCGGCGGGTGTTGAGGGACTCGATCTGCGTCTCCTGCTCGGTGAGCTTGGCCATGTAGCGGCGGTAGAGGTCGCTGTTGCGGTCGATGGAGTTCATGTTGGAGCGGATGCGGCCCTGGTCGTCGCGGATGGCCCCCATCTCGCGGTCGATCAGGGCGATGGCCCGCTCCGCCTCGCTCACGGCCGACTGCATCGCGGCCACGGTGCGGAAGGCCTCGAGCACTTCATCGGAGACCTTCCCCTGGCGGTGGTAGGCCATAATCGTCGGCAGGTCGAAGCTGGTGACGGCGATGGTCTGCCGCTCGGTCCGCTCCTGGACGACCGGGAGCGTGCCGCCGGCCGCGGGGTCGAGCTCGAGCTCGAAGCGGTAGTAGTCGCGGGTCTGCTCGGGCCCGTCGCCCTCCGCGGCGGGCCTGGGCTCGACAAGGTCCCACCCGGGCATGCGGGGGTGCTCGATGAGGATGGTGCGGCCGCGGGCGGCGTCCTTGTTCTCAAAGCCGTAGGTGGTGGTGGAGCGGAGCTTCATGGTCTGCTCGACCGCGCCGTCCACGATACGCAGCCGCGTTACCGCGCTGGTCTGCTCGGGCTTGGTGAGCGCGGCGACGTCGAGGTCCACCGCGTAGGCCAGCAGCCGCTTGTCGCCCGCGGGGATGTGGCCGATGGAGGCGTCGCCGGCGTAGGCCGCGCCGTCGAAGACGGCGATGGGGCCGGGGAGGATCTGGAGGCCGCCGCCATCCTCCCCGCCCGCCGGGTTGGTGATCTCGACGCCCCGCATGGGGTGGTCCGAGCCGTCGGCGAGGTTGAAGATGGAGACGCGCCGAGCGGGGATCTCCGTGGTGACGAAGGGGAGCATGGAGGACTGCTGCCGCTCGATGGTGACCGGCGTCGTCAGTTCGTACTGAAAGACCTCGCCGACGCTGCCGGCCTGGGCCTGAGCCTGGGCGGCGTAGCCGACCATGGACTCGCCGGTGATCTCGGTGAAGCCCCGCTGCCCCGCGACGCCGCCGCGGGCGCCGGCCATGTCCGCCGCCGCGGCGGGGGCGGGGGCGTACTCCGCCCCAGCCTTGCGCTGGGCCTGGCGCGCCCGTTCGGAGGCGACCGCGACCGCCTTGCCCAGGGCGATATCCGCCCCCTCCTGGTACTGGCGCGGCGCCACGCCGGCGACGACCGGCACGGGCAGGTCCGGCCGGTCGAGGTACAGCGGCTCGTAGAGGTCCATCTCGAACGACACCGGCCGGCCGGCGACGAGGCTCAGGCGGACGTCCTTCCAGTCCTCGTCGGTGGTGTTCTCGACGATGGCCCACCCCTGGAGGGTGGCGCCGGCCGGGGCGTCGCCGGATTCCGGGAGGATCAGGCGGTACGAGGTCTTCCAGATCGGCATCTCGTGGACGTAGGCCGCGACGACCGGGCGGGCCTGCCCTTCGGGGCCGGAGAGGGAGATGCTGACGGTCTTGTTGGTCTCGGCGCGGTGCTCGGCGAGGGCGGCGAGGGCCTTGTTCAGCTCCGCGGCGAGCTCTTTGTCGGTGAGCGTAAAGCTGGAGACCTCGCTGATGGGGACGGTGCGGATGCCGCCGGCGGTGACGAGGGAGAGGTGGGGCTGGTTGACCACCGCCGGGGGGGCCGCGCCGCCGGAGGGGACGACCGTGGGTCGGGTCTCGACGCCGAGGATGGTGCCGGTGACCTCGCCGTTGACGGTCATGAGGGAGACCTCGGAGCCGCGGAGGCGGCCGAGGAGGTCGGCGATGGAGGGGTTGTCGGCGATGTTGATGCCGAAGGAGGCCAGGCGCCGGGATAGGGGGTCCTTGGAGCCATAGGAGACGCCGTCGATCCTCCCGCCGCCGAGGTCGAGCAGGACCATGGACTTGAGGATGTCGTTGATCTGCTCGGTGCGGAAGCGGAGCTGGAGGTCGGTGGAGCCGGAAATCAGACCCTCGCGCTGGAAGAAGCCGACGCCGGAGCGGTAGAGGGTGATGCGGGTCAGCGGGAGGTCCTCGGCCGCGGGGCGTGCGGCGAGCGCCGCGGCCCGTGCGGCGGGGCGGCCGGCGCCGTCGGGCTGGGCCTCGGCGGCGGAGGAGAGGGGAAGGGCGAGTCCGGCGGCGAGGATCAGGGCGAGGTGTGGTCGGTTGGTCATCAGAAGCATCCTGCGGTACTCCGGGTCCTGAGGGTGGGCGGAAGGTCCTGGAACAGTGTACGGGTGGCTCGCGGCGGCTCCGTCGGGCCGACGTTGGGGGTGGGAGCGCTGGGCTCCCACTGATGCATGGCCGCGGGCGGGCGGTTGTCTCCCGACCTGGGGAGGATCGGCGAGCGGGCTGGGGGAGATATGAGGTCCGTGCGGCCATCCCTATAGTCGGCCGATGAGCACCGACGTCAGGGTGAATCTCCCCGTTCTTGGCCGCAACGGTTCGATGTCGTCGGGGACGCACGGGTTGAGCGGGGCGGGCGCGGGGGTGGACCGGGCAGGGATCGAGCGGGAACTGGGGGCGCTGGTGCGGGGGCGGGTGCGCTTCGGCGAGCACGAGCGGATGCTGTACGCGACGGATGCGTCGCTGTACCAGGTCGAGCCGATCGGGGTGGTGGAGCCGGCGGATGTGGACGACGCCGCGGCGGTGGTTCGGTGGTGCGGGCGGCACGGGGTGGCGGTGCTGCCACGGGGTGGGGGGACGAGCCTGGCGGGGCAGGCGACGGGGCGGGCGGTGGTGGTGGATTTCACGCCGAGTTGCCGCGGCGTGGGGGAGGTTGATGTCGAGTCCCGGACGGTGGTGGTGGAGCCGGGGATCGCGCTCGATGACCTGAACCGGGAGCTGGGGCGGCGGGGGACGGGGCTCTTTTTCGCCCCGGATCCGGCGACGTCGGGGCAGGCGGCGATCGGCGGGGCGATCGGGAACAACGCGGCGGGGGCGCGGTCGATCATGTACGGCCGCACGAGCGAGAACGTCGCGGGGATCGAGGTCGCGCTGAGCACAGGGGAGCGGGTGTGGCTGGAGGCGGGGGCGGGGGCGCGCGACCCGGTGGCGCGGCGGCTGGCGGAGGGGGTGATCGGCGTCGTGCGGCGGCACGAGGGGCTGATCCGGGAGCGGTACCCGAAGACGATCCGGCGCAACGCGGGGTACGGGCTGGACCTGGTCCTCCAGCAGCTCGACGAGGGGGCGACGGCGGAGACGATCGACCTGAGCGGGCTGCTGTGCGGGAGCGAGGGGACGCTGGGGGTGACGCTGCGGGCGCGGCTGCGGCTGCACCCCGCGCCGCGGGGGCGGGCGCTGGCGGTGATCGGATTCGTGTCCCTGGAGGATGCGCTCGCGGCGGTGGGGTCGGTGCTCGGGACGGGGCCGAGCGCGGTGGAACTGCTGGACGACGTGGTGCTGGACGCGGCGCGGGGGAACATCGAGTACCGCAAGTACGTGGAGCTGCTGCCCGGTGGGAAGGGGGAGGAGGCGGCGGGCGGGCTGCTGATGCAGGCGGTGCTGTACGTCGAGTACTCGGCGTTCGGGGAGCGGCCGCGGGCGGAGCTGGAGGAGCGGTTCGCCGCGCTGCGGGGGGTGGTGAAGGAGCTGGGCGGGGTGACGGGGATGGACGAGCACCTGGACGAGGCGGCAATGCTGCGGGCGTGGAAGCTGCGCAAGGCGGGGGAGCCGCTGCTGCACGGGCTGCCGGGGAAGCGCAAGCCGATCACGTTCGTCGAGGACAACGCGGTGCCGGTGGAGCGGCTGAGCGAGTTCGTCCGCGGGTTCAAGGAGATCGTCGGGCGGCACGGGACGCGGGCGGCGTACTGGGCGCACGCGAGCGTGGGGGTGCTGCATGTGCGGCCGATGCTGGACATCCACGACCCTGAGGATCGCGTCCGGCTGCGGGAGATCGCGGTGGAGGTGGCGGACCTGGCGCGGGCGTGCGGCGGGGTGATGAGCGGCGAGCACGGGGACGGGAAGGTGCGCGGGCCGCTGCTGGAGCGGTTCTACGGGCCGGAGCTGGTGGGGGCGTTCGCGGAGGTCAAGCGGGTCTTCGACCCCGCGGGGATCATGAACCCGGGGAACATCGTCGGCGCGGGGCCGGTGGAGAGCATCACGGAGCGGATGCGGATCAACCCCGAGCGGGACGGCCATGCGGAGCTGGTGCGGTTTCCCCAGGTCGAGACGTACTTCGACTACGAGGACCAGCACGGGTTCCGCGGGGCGGTGGAGATGTGCAACGGGGCGGGGGTGTGCCGCAAGAGCAGCGGAGGGTCGATGTGCCCGTCGTACCGGGGAACGCGGGACGAGCGGCACGCGACGCGCGGGCGGGGGAACGCGCTGCGCCTGGCGATCACCGGGCAGGTGGGGCGCGACGGGTGGAACAACGGGGTCCCCGCGTGGGACGACCCCGGCACGATGGAGACGCTGCGGCTGTGCCTGAGCTGCAAGGCGTGCAAGAGCGAGTGCCCGAGCAACGTGGACATCGCGCGGCTGAAGGCGGAGTACACGGCGCAGCGGCACCGGGCGACGGGGAGGGTTCCGCTGAGCGCGCGGGTCTTCGGGCACGTGCGGTGGCTGAACCGCGTGGGGTCGATCGCGCCGGATCTGGCGAACTGGTTCAACTCGACGTGGCTGGCGAAGTGGGGGGCGGAGCGGGCGCTGGGGGTGGACCGGCGGCGGAGCATCCCGGCGTTCGCGCAGTCGCTCTACAAGCAGTGGGAGGGAAGAGGGCCGTCGGGGCATCGGGGCATCGAGGCATCGAGCCGGAAGCAGCGGGTGGCGGTCTTCGCGGACTGCTTTACCACGTACAACGAGCCGGGGATCGGGCTGGCGGCGAAGCGGGTCTTGGAGAAGCTCGGGTACGAGGTGGAGCTCCTGCCGCGGGAGAGGTGGGGGAAGGGGGGTTGTTGTGGCAGGGCGATGATCTCGACGGGGCTGCTGGAGGACGCCATCGCCGAGGCGGAGGCGACGCTGGAGATGCTGCGGGGGGCGATCGAGGACCCGTTCGTCACGGCGATCCTGGTCTGCGAGCCCTCGTGCCTGAGCGGCTTCAAGGACGACTGGCTGCAGCTGAAGATGCGAGCGCCGCTGGAGCTGCGGAAGAAGCTCGCGGCCAAGGCGATGCTGGTGGAGGAGTTCGTCGCGCAGCGCTGGGAGTCGCACCCCCGCCGCCCGGAGGTCGAGAAGATCGGGCCGGTGGTGCTGCACGGGCACTGCCACCAGAAGGCGCTGTGGGGGAGCGAGACGAGCGCAGCGGGGCTGCGGCGGGTGTCGGACTCGGTGTGCGTGCTCGACAGCGGGTGCTGCGGGATGGCGGGAAGCTTCGGGTACACGAGCGACCGCTACGACCTGTCGATGAAGATCGGGGAGCTGAGCGTCTTCCCGCCGGTGCGGTCGGCGCCGGCGGAGGCGGTGATCGCGGCGCCGGGGACCTCCTGCCGGCACCAGATCCGCGACGGCACGGGGCGGGAGGCGCTTCACCCGATCGAGGTGATCGCGCGGGCGATGGGGGTGTAGCTGGGGCGGCGGAGCGCTGGTCGAAAGAAAAGACCCGCAGGGCCGATCGGCCCTGCGGGTCCTATGAGGGGCGCCGGCTTCCGGGCTCAGCAGCCGTTCTGGACCGCGTCGAGCCAGGCGGTCAGGAACGCGCTGATGTCGTTGGAGTTGACCGCGCCATTCTGGTCGAAGTCGGCGAAGGTCGTCCCGTTCTGGACGTCGGCGAGCCAGGCGGTGAGGAACGCGCTGATGTCGTTGGAGTTGACGCTGCCGCTGCCGTCCCAGTCCGCGGGGCAGCCGCCGCCGGGGAGCTCGACGCGGACGAGCGCCCGGCCGCGGGGCTCGTTGTTGGTCCGGCAGAGGGCGGCGTCCTCGTCGCGGAGGGTCACCACGAACAGGGCCGCGCCGGGGACGAGCGCTACGTAGTCGGGCTCGAAGGAGCGGATGTAGACGCCGTCGTCGAAGACGCCGTTGCCGTCGAGGTCGACCGGGTCGTTCTCGCGGGCGATCACGGCCTGGTCGTTGTAGACCAGGACCGCGTTGGAGAAGCCGTCCGGGGCGTCCGTCGTGCCGCCGAGGAGGAAGTTCCCCGCGCCGTCCTCGAGCTGGGCGAAGAAGAGCGGCTGGCCGGGGTCGGCGCGCCACGTCTCCGCCGCGCCGGCGTGGATCGGGTCCCCCTCCTTGAAGACGCGCTCCACGAAAGGCCCGAAGCCGCGGACGGCCCACCCCGCGCCGTCGCTGTTGACCCCCCGGAGCATCCACGCGCCCCCGGGGGCCATGGTGAAGCGGGCGGCGCTGACGACCACCGGCGCGTCCATCCCCGGCAGGACGGTCACGCTCTCGTGCAGGACGACGGATCCGTCCACGACGATGACGCCATTGTCCTCCTCTAGGCCGGTCAGGAGCTGGGCCTCGTAGATGTGGTGCGTCCCCGTGGCGTCGAGCATCATCCCGCCCGTGCCGGCGGTGCTGGTTGAGAGCGCCCAGATGGGCAGCAGCGCGCCCTCGGGGATGGTGACGTCGCGCTGGGCGATCAGGGTGTCGCCCCCGTCGGAGAGGTACGCCGTCGTGGACCCGGGGCGGGTGTTCGTGTAGAACCCCGCGTCGCCGGAGTCGAAGATGTTCACCGAGCCGCCGATGCCCGGGCCGTAGAGCTCGCCGGGGATCGCCGGGATCGGCATGCCTTCGCGGGCGATGTCCGTCACCGTGGCGCCGTCCGTGGTGGCGACGAAGTTCGCCGAGCCGGGCTCGCCGTTGTCCGTTCCGCCGAAGGCGACCGTGCCGGCGTCGTTGATCTCGACGCCGCGGAGCAGGTCGGTGAGCGTCCCGTTGGGCGTGGCGGTGACGCCCTCCTCCAGGATCACCGCGGCGTCCCCGCCGGCGGGAGCCCTGAGCAGCACCGCGCCCCCGTCGGTCTCGGCCTGCACGGCCCACCAGTTCCCCGACGGGCTCGCCACCGGCCGGGCGAACTCGGTGAAGCGGGAGACGCCGCCGGGGACCTGCGAGTTGGGCAGGAGCGGGTCGGTGGAGAAGATCGCCGTCGCCGCCGCGGCCACGGGCGGGGCGGGCGTGATCACCGACGCCGCCGAGGCGGTGTTGTTCGCGGCGTGGACCTCGCCGGGCGCGGCGGCGTCGAAGACCAGCTCCGCGGTCCCGCCCTGCCCGACGGCGGTCAGCGTCACCGTGACGTCCGCGTAGCCGCCCAGGGGAGCGAGGTCGGGGAGGTCGATGGTGATCTGCGTCGGCGAGACGGTCGAGGGAGCGGGGGTGCTGGAGGTGAAGGTGGCCACGCCGGCCGGCGGCAGCTGCACGGTCAGCGTGACCGGCCCAGAGCTCTCCGCGCCGGCGTTGAGGACTCGGGCGGTGAACGTCAGCTCGTCGCCGGGGGCCGCGGCGCAGTCGGCGGGGGCGGCCGCGCCGGTGATCAGGTTCACGCCGGGGCCGGTGACCCACATGATCGCCTCATCCTGGCCGGTCACGCTGTTATGGGCATGGCCGACGATGTAGGCGGTGCCTGATTCCTCGTGCCGCCAGATCCCCTGGGCGTTGGAGGTGGTGTACTCGGGCGGGAGGGTCGGGTGCAGGTCGATGTACGAGCCGGGGCCGTCGGTCCACAGGTACGCCCGCTCGTCGTTGTCCCCGGCGGACGTGGCGTACCCGACCTTCCAGCCGCCGTGGACGGCGTGGATCTCGCCCCAGTGACCATCCGGGACGCCCATGTTCTCCCAGGAGTCGGCCGTGCCGCTCCAGCGCGCCGGGTACAGGCCGGGCACGGGCTCGAGGACGCCGATCATGCCGTACTGGTGCGTGCCGTCGGTGCACAGGGCCGCGGAGGCGATCGCCTCGGGCGGGGCCAGGAGGACCATCGACTCGGCCGAGCCGGACCACATCACCGCGTTGCCCAGGTCCTCGCCCCAGACGGTCCCGACCTGCTGGTCGCCGAAGACGCCGTGCGCCTCGGAGACGCCGTACCCGTCCGGGTGGAGGTTCACCCAGGATTCCGCCGTCCCGGACCACATGCACGCGACGCCGCCGCTGAACATGCCGCCGGCCGGGATGTAGTAGTTCCCCACCTGCGTCTGGCCGTCAACCGCGACGATGTTGGAGTAGAGGATCTCGGGGAAGTGGGTAGGGTGAAGATCAACCCAGGTCTGTGCGGTCCCGCTCCAGATCGCGGCGTGGGAGTTCTGGCCGACGGTCACGGTGCCGCCCTGCTGGCCGTTCCAGATGGAGGTCGCGCGGGCGGCCACACCGGGGCTGGGGTTCAGGCGCTTCGCCGTGGCGCTCCACCCTCGCCAGAGCAGGGCCGAGTTCAGGCCGCCTGTTCCGACCTGGGTCGTCTCCCAGACGCCGGTGGCGCGGGAGCCGCCCTGGCCGCCGGGGTCCAGGTTGATGACGGTCCACTGGGGCTGCGCCGCGGCGAGCCCCGCGCACCCCATGCACGCCCCCGCCGCCAGCAGCACCCGCCGGGCCCCTAACCGACCGCCGTGGTCACCGATCTTCATGGCACAACGCTCCTCGCCGCGAGGCGGCAGACATACCCCGCACTCCCCCGGAAGGTGATGGAGGCGAGTATGCCACTGTCTCGCATGGAACGCAAGCGGGTCTCTGCGATTTCTCTGCGAGAGTATCTTGGACAGGATTCGACCACGCCGTACACTGCGGGAATGACCACGCTTACCCCCTCGCTCTCGGATCCCGGGCCCGGCATCAGCGAGCGCGTCGCCGACGTGGGGCGGCTGCTCGCCTCCGCGGGCGCGGCCTATCTCTCGACGCTGCGGTCGCCAGTCCGAACATCATCCGATCTAGTCCGGGCCGCGAACGTGAACAAGGACGTGGCCAACCGGTTCATGATGGCGCTGGGGAAGCAGGATCCCCTGGCGGTGGTCTACTACATGCCGGGGGTGGAGGCGCTGCGGCGGCTCAGCCGTGCGGCCCGGGACCCGTCGGCGGACCCCGCGGCGGTGCGGGCGTTCGACGATGCGATCGGCGCGTTCGAGCGGTTCCTTCAGGACGAGCTCGGGGGGCGGCATGCGCTGGACGCCATCGCCAGCGCGTGGCTGCCCGAGGCGCGGGAGCGGTTCGAGTCGGCGTCGCGCCAGATGATCTTCCGGGGCACGGCCAACCTGCGCGGGGTCGAGTGCCAGTCGATGATCGACGCCGCGATCATCCACCCGGGGGAAGACCCCGACCGGTTCGATCACGTCTCGATCTCGGGGGTGATCGGCGTGCGGCGGCTGCGGCCCACGGTCCCGCTGACGATCGCGACGTTCGCGAGTCTCGGGGACACCGCGGGCCGGCAGACCTTCACGATCGACGGCCGCCCGACGAGCGACGAGGCGCCGGTGGAGGTCCTCCCGCGGTTCGGGCGCGGGGAGCCGCCGCCGATGCGGATCGCGCGGCACGGCTCGTGCATCGCCTACCAGATCGTGGGCGAGGCGCTGGGGGCCGCGACGGCCGCGGACGCGGTCTTCGGGCAGTACACGCAGGGGGCGTTCCGCCGGTGGGCGAAGAAGGCGGGGGACGCCATCTCGCTGCTGCACATCCTGGAGGTGCCGGCGCAGCGGCTGGTGATGGATGTGCTGCTGCACCCGGAGGTGTGGCCGGGGCGGGAGCCGGAGCTGTCGTTCTTCGACACGACGATCCGCGGCTACGCGCTGCCGGACGACCCCTCGAGGGCGACGGACCGGATGGAGCTGGTGGACACGGTGCGGCGGATCGGTACGGGGGTGGACTGCTGCCGGATCGCGGAGATGCCTCGGTACGTCGAGCTGCTGCGCTGGGCGTGCGAGCAGCGCGGGTGGGACCCGTCGGCGTTCCGCGCGTACCGGCTCGACGGGCGGTACCCGCCGTGCGGGGTGGAGTACGTCGTCTCGTTCCGCCAGGACGAGCGGCCGGCGCCGAACGGCGCGCCGGCGGACGCGGGGCCGGCGGCGGGTTCCTGAGCGCCGGGCCGATTCGCTGCCAGCGAGGTCGTGAGAACGGAAAAAAACCAGCCCAGGGCGTGCGGAGGTGCGCACTCGCCCTGGGCTGGAGTTGATTCGTCGGTCGGACCGACGTGAGAGGAGGCGGGATCAGCAGCCGCCGCCGACGGCGCTCAGCCACGCGGTGAGGAAGGCGCTGATGTCGTTGGAGTTGACCTGGCCGGAGCCGTCGAAGTCGGCGATGAGGTTGCCGCTTTGGACGCTGTCGAGCCAGGCGGTGAGGAAGGCGGAGATGTCGTTGGAGTTGACCTGGCCGTCCTGGTCCCAGTCGGCGGGGCAGCCGCCGCCGGGGAGGGGGATGCGGACGATGGCCTGGCCGCGGGAGGTGTTGTTGGCGTGGCAGATCGCGGCGTCCTCGTCTCGGTACGAGATCGTGAGCAGGACGGCGCCGGGGATGAACGTGACCGAGTCGTGGTCGATCGAGCGGATGTAGACGCCGTCGTCGAAGACGCCGTTGCCGTCGAGGTCGACCGGGTCGTTCTCGCGGGCGAGCACGGCCTGGCCGTTGTACACGAGGACGGCGTCGGCGAACTCGTCGCCGACGTCGGTGTGGCCGCCGACGACGAAGTTGCCGGAGGCATCGACGGCCTGCAGGAAGAAGCTGCCGGCGATGGGGTGGCGCTGCCAGCGTTCGGCGGCGCCCGGGTAGATGGCGTCACCCTCGTTGAACATGCGGGAGATCGTCTGGCCCTGGCCCATGGCGGTCCACGCCGCCCCGTCGGTGTTGAAGCCGCGGATCATCCAGTGCCCGGCCGGCCCCATCGTGGCGGCCATGGCGACGTTCACCGGCGCCTCCGACCCTGGCAGGACCGTGACGCCCTCCTGGAGGATGATCGCGCCGTTCGCGACCACAATGCCGTCGTCGGCCTGGTTGCCGGTGGCGAGCATGGCCTGGAAGATGTGCTGCGATCCGGCGGCGTCGACGCCGAAGGCGCCGGGGGTGCCGAAGGTGGTCAGCAGCGACTCAATCGGATACTCGGACCACGCGGGCCATTCGCCGGCGCGGGCGACCACGGCGGCGCCGTTGCCGGTGAGGAACGCCCCGGCGAGGCTGGGGAAGGTGACGGCGTAGAACGCCGTGGAGCCGTCGGCGAGGATGTTGATCGGATACCTGGGGCCCCCGTAGAAGGTCTCGCCGGGGAGCGCCGGGACCGGCTGGCCATCGCGGACGGCGTCGGCGAGCGGGCCGCCCGAGGTGGTCGCGACGAACCCGCGCGTGCCCTCGGGGCCGTCGTCGCCGCCGGCGAACGCCACCACCCCCGCGTCGTTGACCTTCGGCTGCGAGAAGACAGTCACCGTGCCGTTGCCGTTCGTGGTGACCCCGGTCTGCACGATCGTGGCGGGGTCGCCGCCGGTGGGCGTGCGGAGCAACACGAAGCGCAGGGCATCGGGCAGGTCCACGGACGCCCTCAACGCCCACCAGTTGCCCGAGGGGCTCGCCATGGGGGCGTTGAAGGCCGTGAAACGGGCGCCGTCGCCGCCGGGGAGCAGCGAGTTGGCGAGCGTCGGGTCGGTGGAGAGGATCGCCGTTGCGGCGGCGGTCGCCGGCGGGGTCGGCGTGATGCGGGTGGACGCCGAGGCGGCGTTGTTGTCGGCGTGCACCTCGCCGGGAGCAGCTGCGGAGAACGACAGGGTGGGCGTCGTGCCCGGCCCGACGGCGGTCATCGTGATCGAGACCTCAACAAGCCCGCCGTTCGCGTCGAGGGAGCCGAGGTCGAAGACGAGCTGGGTCGGCGTGGCGGAACTCGGCGTCGGGACGGCGGAGGCGAACACGGCCTCGCTTGCGGGCGGCAGGTCCACGGTGAGCACGGCCGCCGCGGCGTCGGCGCCGGCGTTGACCACGCGGGCGGTGTACACGAGCGGATCGCCCGCGACGGCGCTGCAGTCCGCGGGGGCGTCGGCGGTGGTGATGAGGTTCACGCCGGGGCCGGAGACCCACATCATCGCCTCGTAGCGCTCGACGACGCCGTCGGCGAAGAGAGCGTCCCCGACGATGTAGGTCGTGCCCGAGGGCTCGTGGCGCCAGATCCCGTTGGCGCGCGACCAGGTGTACGTGTCGGGCAGGAACTGGTGCAGGTCGACGTTGGAGTCCGGCCCCCCGGTCCACACGGCGGCCCGCTCGACGCTGTCGCCGGGCAGGCTCGTGGAGCCCGCCATCCAGCCGCCGTGGCAGGCGGTGATCGACCCCCAGTTCCCGTCGGTCAGCATGCTCTCGCGGGATTCGGCGGTGCCGCTCCAGCGGACCGGGAGGAACGCGACCCCGAGGTCCGGGTCGGCGACGACCGCCGTCCCGTATTGGTGGGTTCCGTCGGTGCAGGTCGCGGTCGAGAAGAACGCGTCGCCGTTGAGGAAGACGAACGACTCCGGCGTGCCGGACCACATCACGGCCTGCGCCAGGCCGGCGTCGTAGGTGGCCCCAACTTGCTGCCCCCCGCTCATGCCGAGGATGTTGGTGGTCTCGTAGCCCTCAGGATTGAGGTCCACCCACGACTCGGCCGTGCCGTTCCAGATGCAGGCCCGGCCGAAGTGGACGAAGCCGTCCGACTGAGGGGTCCATTGGCCGCCCTGGATATCGCCGTCAATCGCCTTGACGCACGATGCGATCGCGCCGGGGATGTGGGTGGGATGCAGGTTGACCCAGCTCTGGGCTGTTCCGCTCCAGAGCGAGGCGTACTCCGACATCGAGGTGGGGGAGACGCCGCCGCCCTGGAAGTCGCCGAAAGCGGCGTAGCCGCGGGCGGTCCCGCCCTCGGGCGTCGGAGTCAGCCGCACGACCGTCTCGGCGGCGTTGCGCCACAGCACGGCGTCGAGGTTCCCGTTGATGGTGCCGACCTGGGTGGCGCCGTGGATCGCGGCGGCGGTGGACTGGGAGGCGCCCTCGGGGTGGAGGCGGATCACCGTCCACTGCGCCCGCGCCTCCCCGCCGACGCCCATCAGCCCTGCCGCCGCTCCGGCCGCGAGCAGAACGTGATGCCCCCGGCGTGACTTTGTGCCCGTTGTTTGGTTCATGTCCTCGTCCTCCTCACTGAATGGCATCGTGACCCGGCCCCTCGTCGGTGCGTGCCGGGCGAGTATGCCACAGTCGTCATCGGAACGCAAGGCGGTCTCATTGAAATCGCATTGCGAAATTGCTTGGAAGGGCGCCCCGCGGTTGGTACACTGGGAGCCATGGGTACTGTGACCACCGCCGGATCCACAGCCACGGCGAGCGTCGGGGAGCGAGCCTCTGGGGTTGGGCGGCAACTCGCCAGCGCTAGCGCGTCGTTCCTCGCCTCACTTCGGACGCCAATCCGAACGGCTTCCGACCTGATCAAGGCCGCCGGCGTCAACAAGGACCTGGCGAGCAGGTTTCTCAACGCACTCGGCAAGCACGACCCCCTCGCGGTGGTCTACTACATGCCGGGGGTGGAGTCCTTGCGCCGGCTCAGCCGCGGGGCCCGCGCCCGATCCGGCGACCCAGAGGCGATTCGGGCGTTTGAGGAGGCGATCGACGCGTACGAGCAGTTCCTGCAGGACGAAGTGGGGGGGCGGCACGCCCTGGACGCGATCGCGAGCGCGTGGCTGCCGGAGGCCAGGGAGCGGTTCGAGGCGACGTCGCGCCAGATGGCGTACCGGGCCGCGGCGAACCTGCGGGGGGTTGAGTGCCAGACGGTCCTTTCGACGATGATCATCCACCCGGGGGCGGACCCCGAGCGGTACGACGGCATCGCGCTGTTCGCCCAGGTGGGGCTGCGCCGGCTGCGGCCGTCGGTGCCGCTGACGATCTCGACGTTCGATCACCGCGATGACACGGCGGGGCGGCCGGCGTACACGCTCGACGGCCGGCCGATCCGCCACGACGACCCGATGGCGGAGGTGCTGACGCGGTTTGGACGCACCGAGCCGCCGCCGATGCGGGCGGTGCGGTCGGGCTCGTGCACGGCGTTCCAGCTGGTGGGCGACGCGCTGGGGGCGGACACGGCGAGCGACATCGTCTTCGGGGAGTATACCCCCGGGCTGTACCGCCGCTGGGCGATGCGCCCGGACGACATCGCGGCGCACATGTACCCCGTCGAGACGCCGGCGCAGCGGCTGGTGCAGGATGTGCTGGTGCACCCGGAGGTGTGGGACGGGCGGCCGCCGGAGCTGATGCTGTACAACGCGTGCGTCCGCGGGACGGCGCTGCCGTACGACCGCTCGCGGGATACGGACCGGGTGGACCTGCTGGACACCGCTCGGCACATCGGCGACGGGGTCAGCTGCTGCCGCGTCGCCGAGATACCCGGGTACGTCGCCCTGCTGCGATGGGCGTGCGAGCAGCGCGGGTGGGACCCGGATCGCCTGCGGGTCTTCCGCTGCGACAGCCGGTACCCGGTCTACGGGGTGCAGTACGTGATGGCGTTCCGGCTCAAGGACCGGCCGGCGGGGGCCTGAGGGGCGGCCGGCGCGGCGGTCATGTCGCGGCGCGGGTGATCGCGAGCGACTCGGCGTGGACGAGGCCGTTGCTGACCAGGATGCGGGGGGCGTGGATGGTGCGAGCGCCGGCCCAGTCGCTGAAGGCGCCGCCGGCCTCCTCGACGATGACCTGCGTCGCGGCGACGTCCCAGGCCCTGACCTGCAGCTCGGTGGCGACCTCGGCGCGGCCGGTGGCGATGAGGACGTGGCCGTAGCAGTCGCTCCAGCCGCGGCTGCTCTTGCAGGCCCGCCGCATGGCGGCCATGACCCGCGAGGCGTTGTTCATGCTGAAGTAGTCGAGCGAGGTGGTGACGTACATCGAGCCGGCGAGGGAGGCGACGGGGGAGACGCGCGCCGGGGCGGGGGCCGCGTCCCCGCGGGCGTGCCACGCGCCCAGGCCGCGGGCGGCGTAGACGGTCTCGCCTTGGAGGGCGGGCATGTGGATGACGCCGACGACGGACTCGGCGGTGCGGAGGTCCTCGACGGCGACGAGGGTTCCGTAGAGGGGGACGCCGTGGACGAAGCTCTTGGTGCCGTCGATGGGGTCCAGGACCCAGCGGTAGGGGGTGGAGCCGGGGTGCTCGCCGAACTCCTCGCCGAGGATGGCGTCGTCGGGAAAGGCCGCGGCGATCAGCTCGCGGAGGCGGCGCTCCGAGGCCTTATCGGCGGCGGTGACGGGGGTGCCGTCGGCCTTGTCCTCGATGGCGAGGGCGGACTGGTTGAAGTAGTCCAGGGTGAGGCGGCCGGCCTCGCGTGCCGCGGCCAGGGCGAGGTCGAGGCGGGGGCGGAGGTCGGTGGCGGGG
>JBIQJK010000196.1:0-5111 GCA_044507535.1 Planctomycetaceae bacterium
GCCCCGACCCTATCATCCCGCCGACGCCTCACCCCGCCCGCCCACCACGGGCCCCCTCATGCCGCCACTGCCTGACCACCCCCCGAGCATTGCGGTCGTTGTCCCCTGCTTCAACCACGGCCGTTTCGTGGCCGACGCCGTCCGCTCCGCCCTCGCCCAGAAGGCCGGGGCCATCCGTGTCGTCATCGTGAACGACGGCTCCACCGACGGCGCCACCCCCGCCGCCTGCGAAGCCTGCCTCGACCTCCCCGGCGCCCAGGGCCGCGTCCACGTCCTCCACCAGACGAACACCGGCCTTCCCGGCGCCCGCAACCGGGGCGTCGCCGAGGCCGTCCGCCTCGGGTGGGACCCCGAGTTCATCCTCCCCCTCGACGCCGACGACTACCTCGAGCCCGACGCCGTCGCCGACCTGCTCGCGGCCCTGGAGGCCGAGCGGGCCGCCGGCCGCGACGCCGACGTCTCCCACGTCTACGGCCAGCAGCGCCTCGCCGAGCTCGGCCACGGCGTCTGGGCCGTCCCCGACTGGGACCCCGCCCTCCTGCTGATCACCAACCTCCACGCCCCCACCGCCCTGATCCGGCGCGACCGCCTCGAGGCCGTCGGCGGCTACACCGAGTCCATGACCGTCGGCTACGAGGACTGGGACCTGTGGATCAAGTTCGCCAGCCGCTCCTGGCGCGGCCTGCGCGTCCGCAAGCCCATCTACGTCTGGCGCCGCCACAGCCACGAGACGATGATCAACCACGCCGTCCGCCGCCACGACGAGATCTACGCCGACATCGTCGCCCGACACCGCGACTTCTTCCTCGCCAGCTTCGACCGACTCGTCGCCCTCTCCAACACCCTCCTCCGCCGCTCCGACGCCAACTGGCTCGACGAGAACCTCGAGGCCATCCCCATCCGCGACATGCGCGCCTGGATCCGCGACCTGGTCCAGGAGCGCGACGAGGCCCGCGCCGAGATCGCCCGCCTCGCCGAACGCATCGCCGAGCTCGAGAACAAGCCCGCCCTCCGGTTCTCCCGCGCCCTCCACGGCGCGCTCGACCGCCTCCCCGCCCCCCTGGCCGCCCCCGCCCGCTCCCTGCTGCGGATCCTCAAAAAGCGATCAGCCCCGCCGGTGCGGGGCTGATCGTGCAGGGCCTGCTTGGCTGCCCCTCCGGCCCCCTCCCCGCCCGTGGCGGGGAGCAGTGGGGCAGTGGGGCAGCGCGGGGGATCAGATGTTGCCGCCGGGGCCGTTGCCCAGCGCGTCCAGCCTCACCAGCGTCCCCGGCATCCCCAGCGTCGCGAACCCGCCGCTGGGCTGCCGGTCCCCCAGCGTCAGGTCGAAGTGCCACATCTGCGCAATGATCGGCACGTCCGAGACGACCTCGATCGAGTAGAAGAAGCGCTGGTTGTTGTTCCCCTCGTCCAGGATCGCCTCCAGCGTGTGCAGGTCCAGGTCAAGCCGCCGCCCGCCGCCGACCTGCCGCGTCACGGTCACCGTGTGCCCGTCCGCGTAGCGGAAGTTGAACGTCACGTTCGCCGTCGTGTTCGTGCCGGTGAAGAAGAACGAGTTGGGGTTGTACACCGAGATCGTCTCGAAGACGTCGTTGCCCGCGCGGGCCGGGTCCATGAACCCCTCCGCGAACCGCCAGCTCGTGGACGCGTTGTAGGCGAACGGGTTGCTGATCGCGTCCGCGTTGGCGATCCCCGGGAAGCCCTGCGAGTGCAGCCACCCCGCGTGCACCTCCACGCCCGAGTTCGTGTGGAACCGGATCGTGTACCGCCGACCGTCGGCCAGCTGCGCGATCGTGCCCAGGTCGAACGTCCCGCGGCTCTGCGCCGGCAGGATCAGCACCGCCGGACGCTCCAGGTCCTGCAGGCCCGAGTCGTCGTTGAACGTCAGCGTCAGGCTCACCACCGCCGCGACCGACCCGGGGTTCACCACCGAGATCGTGTCCGACACGCCCGCCCCCGCGCTCGCCAGCGGCAGCACGCCGAACGCCGACGCCTCCCCCGGGATCCCCAGCGTCGCCGACCCCATCGGGTCCGTCGAGACGCTCTGGTCGAAGTGCGTCAGCGCCGCCACGATCGGCTGGTCCGACTCCATCACGATCGAGAACACCGAGTTGTCCGGGATCTGCGGCAGCTGCGCCAGCGCCAGCCCGCCGCGCCGGAAGATGTCCGTCGTCACGTTCACCGTCACCGGCGCCTGGTTCTGGAAGTAGAACGTCACCGCGATGTTCGCCGGGACCTCGTTGGGGTTGCTCCACACCAGGAAGTCCTGCACCGCGTCGCCGGCCTTGCGCCCCTCGCCGAAGGACCACGTCGTCGCCAGCCCCTCCGAGAAGCTCTCGCCCGTCGAGGTCCCGAAGTCGTAGTGGCTGATGTTCGCCGTGATCGTCCGCGTCGCCCACACCTCCAGCGAGTACGGCACCCCCTGCGGCACCAGGTCCTCCGGGTTGGGCGCGCCCCCCTCCCCGAACCGCGAGATCGTGATCCCGCCCCGCGAGTTCGGCGAGATCGACCCCGAGCTCAGCACCCGGTCGCGGAACCACGTGAAGCCGTTCTGCGCCGTCCCCTGCGGCGTCTCCGCACGCGCGATCACCTGGTAGTGCAGCGTCTCGTTCGTCGTGTTCGCCAGCGGCAGGAACTCGTTGATCGTCGAGCCCGCGAACCCCTCCGGGTAGAACACCTGCACCGTGTAGTAGTCCGGCGTGCCCGCCGCCTTGACGATCTCCATGTCCTGGATCGTCACCAGCGTCGCCTCCGTCGGGCCCGCGCCGGGGTTGAAGTCCGCCGTCACCGGCACCTCGGTGAACGCCCCGCCGAGGTTGTTGAAGTTCCGGATCTGCAGGTCCCGGATCTCCATCACGATGTCCCACGAGGCGTCGTTCGCCACGCGCCCGAAGACCGTGAACCCGCCGCTGCCCGGCTGCGTGTCCAGGAACGTGTTGTTCACCAGGTTGATGAAGAACTGGTTCGTCGCCGAATCCGGCTGCCCGCCGAGCTTCGCCATCGCGATCGACCGCTCGACGTTGCTCCGCCCGGGGTCGAACTCGTTGGGCAGCTGCGCCTGCTGCGGCACGGCGCTGATCCCCGTGCCGTCGATGAACCGGAACCCGCCCCCCTGCAGCACGAACGGGTTGTCGCTCTGGTCCATCCCCAGGCGGTGGAAGAACGTCTCGTCGTAGTCACCCCGCCGCAGGTACCCCAGGAAGTTCTCCACCGTGTTCGGCGCCGGCGGCGCGCCGTTGGGCCCCGCCACGTCGTACAGCTCGAAGAAGATGTCCCCGAAGTTCGTGTCCAGCCGGACCACCGTGTTGCTCGGGTTCTCAAGGTCCGACAGCTGCGGGAACGGCGCTCCCGCCAGCAACATCCTGTTCTCCAGCGCCTCCAGCATCGGCCCCGCTGCCCGCTCGTTCTTCCCCGCGACGCTCGCACTGGTTCCATTGGTTCGCCGGATCATCCGCTGCTCCTCTTGCGGGCTCTTGTGGTGGGCAAGTCCCGCGCTGGTACAAGCGTACCTCGCCAACTCGGTCGATCAACGCGTCGGGGTTGCACCGGGTTCACCCCACCCGGTGCGGCTACACTCGTCCCAGGTGAGTTCCCCCGTCGTCAGCCCCCGGAAAGCCCCGGTCCGCATCGAGGTGGACGCCTCCACCCTCGCGGTCCTCGGGCCCGCCGGCGCACCCGCGGCCGCGATTCGCCGCAAGGTCGCCGTCGTCGTCCCGTGCTTTAATCGCCCGCGCGACCTCGAGCTTCTCCTGGGCGACCTCGCCCTCCTCTCCCAATCCATAGCCCCCAAAACAGGGGGTGTTGCCGGGGAGATTTCAGAGAACCTGGGCAATCTGGAGAGCCCCGCTCTCGACCTCCGCATCATCGTCGTGGACAACGCCTCCCAGCCCCCCCTCGAGGGCCTCCCCGTCCCCGACGACCTCAACGTCCTCTTTCTCCGCCTCGACTCCAACACCGGCGGCTCCGGCGGCTTCAACGCCGGAATGGCCCACGCCCTCGGCTCGCTCGAGCACGCGGGCAAACCCTGGATTCCCGACTTCCTCTGGCTCGTGGACTCCGACGCCCGCGTCCTCCCCTCCACCCTCACCGCCCTCCTCCGCGCCCTCGACAACGACCCCGGCCTCATCGCCGCCGGCTCCGCCATCGCCTTCCCCTTCCCCGACGGCCGCGTCTTCGAGGTCGGCGGACGCGTGGACCGCCGCACCGGCCAGTTCGGCCCCGCCGCCCGCGGCGTCGCCGGCCTCCCCGGCCCCATCGACTGCGACTACGTCGCCGCCTGCAGCGCCCTCGTCCGCGCCGACGCCGTCCAGCGCACCGGCCTCTTCCCCGACGTCTTCCTCAACGGCGACGACGTCGAGTGGTTCATCCGCCTCGCCCAGCGCACCGGCGGGCGCGTCGCCGGCGTCCCCGACTCCGTCGCCTTCCACCCCACCTTCGACCGCTTCCCCACCCTCCCGCGCTACTACGTCGCCCGCAACGGCTTCGGCGCCATGGACGCCCTCAGCCTCGGCCGCGCCCCCCGCCTCTTCCGCGCCGGCCGCGAGGTCGCCCGCGCCCTCGGCCAGACCATGATGGCCCGCGACGACCTCGCCGCCCTCCACATCAAGGGCCTCGCCGCGGCCGCCCGCGGGCGGATCCTCGGCCCCGCCCCCGCCGGCGAGATCACCTTCGACCCCTTCCTTCCTTATACAAACCTCGCCGCCGCGCTCGCGCCCCTCCTCGGCCCCCGCGCCGCGAGCGCCACCGTCAAGGTCTTCCCCAACCTCGGCCTCTCCGACGAGGGCGAGGCCGAGATCGACCGCCAGCTCGCCGCCGCCGGCCTCACCGGCCCCTTCGAGCGCATCCCCGACGTCGGCCTCCGCGACCTCCTCCGCCGCATCTTCCGCCCCGCCGCCGACGTCGCCGTCGTCCCCGGCCGCGGCCGCCCCAAGACCTGGTTCGCCGGACGGATCATGGTCCTCATCACCCCCGGCGGCTTCGTCATCCGCCGCCCCCGCCGCCTCCCCACCCTCGCCCGCGCTCTGGCCGTCACGCTCCGCGGCTCCCTCCTGGCCCTTCGGATCGGCCTCCGCGGCAAGCGCACCACCCCCATGCGCGCCGCCCCCGCCCGCGCC
>JBIQJK010000027.1:0-34757 GCA_044507535.1 Planctomycetaceae bacterium
GGAAGACGATTCAAGGCGTTTTCGCCACCAACGGCTGCAACGCCGCATTGGACCGGCGACCGCGGCGTGGGTCTCGTCCGCCAGCGCCCGCACGTTCCCCTCCTCGTTGTGAGCCGGGGCGATGATCGAAAGGTCGAGGTCCGCGGGGCCGGGCTCCATTTGGAAGCCGGCCGGGGCAGCCGGATCGGGCGGGGTGGGCGGACGCATGGGGGGAAGTCTAGGTCGGTCAGCGGTTGGCCCCGGCGCGACGGCCACCGAAACCGGGCGGGCCGACGATCGGGAGAGAGCGGCCTAACATTGAATGATTCTCGATCTCAATAAGCTGAATGGAAGTTTCGGAGCCCGCGCGATGCACATCCGCCAGATCGACCCTGCCAAGGCCACCATCCCCGTGGAGTTTCACCTGGAGGACCCGGAGGGGTGCACCGGGAAGACCCAGGCGGACCTGACGGTGATGGCCGCGCCGGGACAGAACCTGCTGGAGGTGGCGCTGAGCAACGGGATCAACGTCGAGCACGCCTGCGGCGGGGTGTGCGCCTGTTCGACGTGCCACATCTACGTCACCGAGGGGATGGACCTTCTCTCCGAGCCGACCGAGGCGGAGGAGGACCGAGTCGAGGAAGCGCCGGGGCTGCAGCGCAACAGCCGGCTGAGCTGCCAGTGCGAGATCCTGAAGGCCGGGACGATCAAGGTGACGGTGCCGGCGTGGAACCGCAACGCCGTGAAGGAAGTGCCGCACTAAAGGGCGTGCAGACCGGGGGCGGGCAGGGAGGAGCTGGCTGACATGGGGAGCGGAAACACGTACGGGTGGCTGGAGGTCGATCGGATCGCCGAGGAACTGGCGGACCGGCACGGGGACATGGACCCCTTCCAGGTCCGGTTCGTGGACCTGCGGCGGATGGTCGAGGCGCTGCCGGGGTTCAAGGAGGAGCCGGGGCACCCGGTGAACGAGCGGATCCTGGAGACGATCCAGGCCCGCTGGCACGAGGAGCTCCAGGGGGTGGAGCGGGACGACGACTGAGCGGCCCGCTGGGATGCGGGGCGGTCAGCCGGAGGGGAGGAGGACCAGGACCATGATGTCGTACATCGCGTGGGTCCCGGCGACGATGCCGAACCCGCGGAGGATGTAGACCGCCCCGAGGTAGCCGCCCGCGGCGGTGAGGAAGAGGAGTTTGGGCCAGTCGGTCGCGCCCGAGGGGAGGGTCGTGTTGTGGTACAGGCCGAAGGCGACGGCCGCGCCGGCGACGGCGAGGGCCGCGGCGGCCCCCTGCCCGAGGCGGAGCAGGTCGGCGAAGACGGTGTGGAGCAGGGCGATCAGGACGAGGCGAAAGAGCATCTCCTCGTAGAGGCCGGCGCCGATGGCGATGGTGAGCCGCGCCTGCCACTGCAGGGAGGCGAGGCCGGCGGCCGGGTCGGGGGCCGCGGCGGCGACGTGCTCGGCCGCGTTGCTGTGGATGGCCGCGAGGACGAGCAGGGGCATCGTCCAGGCGAGGGACTCGAGGGTCATGCCGCCCAGGACGCCGGGGCGGATGCGCCAGCGGTCGCCGAGGAGGATGTGCCAGATCAGCAGGACGGTGAGGAGCGCCGCGCCGGGGAGCATGAGGCCGACGGCGCCGAAGAGCTCGAAGAACTCGCCCAGGAGCCGCTCGGCGAGGATGGTCTGCCGCTCCCCCGCCTCGCTGGTGGTGAGGTGGAGGATGGAGCCGATCTCGTAGAAGACGACCAGAGGGGCGAGGAAGGCGAGCATGTGCAACGGGCGCATGGAGAGCGCCCAGTAGCCGCCGCCGCCCGGGCCGGGGCGCGAGGCCGGCGCGCGGTCGCCGCGGCTGGGGCGGCGCTGGCGGCTGCTGCGGGTAGCGGAGGACGTCATAGCGGGGCCAGAGCGTATCCGGGCGCCGCGGCGGGCGTGTGCCCCGGGGGGGCGGGTCGGCGGGGCAAAAAGAACAGCCCGCCGAGTTGGGGCATCGGCGGGCGGATGATCGGGCTTGAGATCGCCGGGCGAGGGCCGGCGGGCGCGGTCAGGCCTTGGCGGCGGCCTTGCGGGCCTTGAGCTTGGCGCTCAGGCGGCTCTTGCGCCGGGCGGCCTGGTTCTTGTGGATCACGCCCTTGGCGGCGGTGCGATCGATGACCCTGGCGCAGGAACGGAAGGCCTCGGTGGCCTCATCGACCGTGCCGTGGGTGACCTTGGCGAGGAACCCCTTGATGGCAGTGCGCATCGTGCGGAGGCGCCAGCGGTTGCGGGCCTGACGCTTGGCGTTCTGACGGATGCGCTTCTTCGCGGACAGTGAGTGAGCCATGGAGTTCCCGGATGCCAGGGTGCGAACAGGGTTTGCGTTGGACGCCAAGCCGACGCGGACAGGGCCGCCGCGGGGCTACCGACAGGCCCCGAGTATAGGAGGGGCGGGGTTCGGAGGCCACGCGGGGGAGCCGCCGCCCTGATGCGGCGGACGCCGCGGGGCGACAGGCGGGAAAGTATCGCAGGCCCCGGTGCCGAATCAAGCCCACACCGGCCGTCGCCAGGACAGGAACCAAGGCCCCAGCGGCCGGGCCCGGGGGAGTCGCAGCCCCTCGATCCAGGGCCGCCGGCCGGTCCGCCCCGGGCTGTCCTCCACACCCCCCCACTGCCCGCGCTCCGGTGCCCTCCGAGATGAGGGGATCCAGCCCTCCCGGCGACCCATCGGCGGCGCTCGAAGATTTGTTGCCGACTTGCCGATGCCCCTGCGGCCGCTATAGGCTTGGGGTCCCCTGCGGGCGTAGCTCAATTGGATAGAGCACCTGACTACGAATCAGGAGGTTAGGGGTTCGAATCCCTTCGCCCGTGTTTCTTTTCTCCTCCGCCCCCGGAAGTGCGTTCCGCACGCGGGGGCCCCTGAGACACCCGGAAGCGCCATCGGCCGCGGCCCGACCTGGGCGGCGGTCTTCAGATGCGCATCATCACGGCCTGCACCTCCGGCGACATGACGACCTCGCCCGCGGCGACGCGGCGGAGGGCGTCGAGCATCGCGTCCATCTCCTGGGTCTTGGCGAGGTAGCCCCACGCGCCGGCCTCGAAGGCGCGGTTGACCAGGTCGAGCCGAACGTGGCCGCTGAGCATGACGACGCGGACCTCCGGGCACCGCTCCGCGATTGTCCGCAGGGCGTCGAAGGCGTCGCGTCCGGGCATGTCGATGTCGAGCAGGACGATGTCCGGCATCCGCTCGCAGGCGGCCGCGGGGAGGTCGTCGGCCGAGGGGAGCCACCCGGCCCACACGAACCCGGGGGTGCGCCGCAGCCGGCGCTCGATCGCCTCGGCGACCCACTCGTTGTCGTCAACGCACAGCACGCTGATCGGCGGATGGTCCATTCATCACCTCCGGTTGCACCACCGCGAACTGGCCCGCGATCGTCTGCAGGGCGCGGCGGATCGCCAGGGGATCGAGCCGGCCGGGGACGTGGAACACCTGCTCGATGCGCTGCGCGGGGGGCGCCTCGCCACCGATGACCAGGGCCCGCCTGCCCGGCTCGGCGTGCACGAACTCGAAGACCTCGGCGAGACCGGGTTCGGCGGCGCCGGCGGCGACGACCCAGAGGACCGCCTCGCCGTTGGCGGGCTGCTTCTCGGAGACCTCGAAGCCCATCGACGCGAGCAGGGCGCTGACGAAGCCGGCGGTGCGCCGGTCGGTGATGGAGACAAGGGCCAGGGGGCGCGAGGGCCCGCCGACGGGGACGGACGCGGCGGCGGGGATCGTGAGGCGGAAGGTCGCTCCCTGCCCCGGCCCGGACTCCAGGTCGATGCGCCCGCCGGCCTTGGTGACCAGCCCGTGGACGAGGGGGAGGCCCATGCCGGTGGAGACGCGGCGCGTCTTGGTGGTGAAGAAGGGGTCCATGCAGCGCTCGCGGACGAGGTCGGTCATGCCGGGGCCGTTGTCGGCGACGACGAACCTCGCCCACGCCTCGTCCTGCAGCTCGGCCGAGATGCGGACGCGCCCGCCGGGGGAGTCCGCGAGGGCGTCGCCGGCGTTCTGCACGAGGTTGAAGACGACCTGGGTCAGGGCGGCGGCGCCCATCCGCACCGCGAGGCCGGCGGGCGGGGGGGACCAGTCGAGCGTGACGTTCCGGGGCAGCACGCTGTGAAGCAGCGGCTCGGCCTCGTGCCACCACGCGGCGACGTCGGTGACGTCGGCGGGGCCGTGGCTTTCCTCCGGGTCGGCGGCGAGGGTGCGCAGCGCGCTGGTCAGGCGGGTGAGGTAGTTCAGGCCCGTGCGGGTGGTGGCCAGGTCGGCGCGGGTCGTCTCGGAGAGCGAGTCGTCGTGCGCGAGGGACTCGAGCCGCTCGCGGATCGGCAGCAGGAGGTTGCCGATGTCGTGGCCGATGCCGGCGGAGAGGGTGCCGACAAAGGCCATGCGCTCGCTGTGGCGGAGCTTGAGGTAGGAATCCTCCAGCGCGCGGGTGCGGACCTGGATGGCCTCCTCGAGCCGCTCGTTGCTGCTGCGCAGGGCCTCCTCGGCGAACCTGCGGTCGGTGATGTCGGTGGCGACGCCCAGGACCCGGCTGCAGGCGCCGTCGGCCTCTACGAGGGGGACCTTGATGGTGCTGAACCAGCGCTGGCGGCCCTGGGCGTCCGTGACGGGCTCCTCGGGGATGAGCTTCGGGCGCCGGGTGACCATGACCTCGCGGTCGTCACGGAGGAAGGCGGCGACCTCATCGGAGCGGGGGCTGAAGTCGGCGTCGGTCTTGCCGATCACGTCCTCCACGCGGACGCCGTAGACCTTGGCGATGGCCTCGTTGGCGAGGACGAAGCGGCCGTTCCAGTCCTTGACGAAGACCATGCTGGGCGTGGCGTCGATGACCTGTCGGAGGAACTCCCGCTCGTGCCTCAGGGCCGCCTCGGCGATCTTGCGATCGGAGATGTTGCGCTGCGAGCCCCAGGCACGCAGGAGCCTTCCCTGGTCGTCGCGGATTCCGAGGAGGTTGTTCATGAAGATGTTCTGCACGCCCTGGGCGTCGCTCTCGATGCTCTCGGCGTCGGTGAGGCGGTAGTTGGAGCGGATGAAGGCGAGGAGGAACTCCCGGTTGCGCGGGTCGTCGGGGAGGAGGAAGTCCTTCAGGGGCCTGCCGATGATCTGCTCCGGGCGCTCGTGGCCGTACTGCCTGGCCATGGCGACGTTGCACTCGGCGAGGTAGGCGTGCTCGAAGGCGTAACGGATCTGCTCGTCTTCCGGCAGGCCCGGGGGGAGGGGCTCGTCGAACTCGATGCGCCAGATCCCCTCGGTGCTGTTCTCGATGAAGGTGCGGTAGCGCTCCTCGCTCTCCCGCAGCGCATCCTCCATCTGCTTGCGCGCGGTGATGTCGATGTTGACCGCCACGCCGCCCACGATCGCGCCGGCGGCGTCGCGGATCGGGAGGGCGTAGTTCAGGATGGTGCGTCGCCGGCCGTCGAAGGTCTCGATGTCCACCTCCTCGGCGGTGACCGCGCCGCCGTCGGTCAGCGCCCGCGCCAGACCCCACTCGTGGGACTGGACGCGTCGGTCGGTCCCCGGCCAGTACGCTCGGTAGAACTCTCCGTACCGCTCGGGGCTGATCGAGGATGGCGGCGGGCCGCCCCAGAGGGCCTCCGCGGCGGGGTTCGTCGTCTCGATCTTCCCGCGGGCGTCGGTGATGAAGACCGCGACGGGGAGGGCCTCGAGAACCGCCCGCAGCCGCTCCTCGCTGTGGCGCATGGACTCCTGCGCGCTGGCCCCCTCCAGCTCGACGACGCGCAGCGAGCCCAGGACGTAGAGGGCCAGGGCCGTGAAGAGGACGACGTTGCCCGCGACCAGCAGGGCGCTGCCGACCCCGATGCCGTACCAGCCCATCGAGTGGCCGATGATGCGAACGAACCCGAGCAGGGAGGGGACGACGACGACCAGCGGCAGGATCCGCCGGGCCATGGCGCCCGTGAGCGTGCGGCTGGAGACGATCGCCATCGGGCCTCGATCGGGCGTGGCCATGAGCAGGGCGACGCCCAGGAGCAGTGTCGCCACCGCGGACCCCGCCGAGACGGAGGACGTGGGCGGGAAGTTGTGCAGGTCATCGATGCCGTAGATCGTTCCGAGGACCGTGATGAGGCCGAGCAGGCCGACCACGGCCGCGAACGTCTGCCCGATCCACGCGGCTCGGCGGCCGCCGAGCAGGAAGAAGGCCGCGCCCAGCAGGGTGAAGTTCACCGTGGTGGTTGGGGCCATGCGGCCGCGGTGCGACCACGGCTCGTTCCAGGGGTTCTGGGGATGGAGCAGCAGGTCGATCCCGAGGTCCCAGCCGACGACGTACTGGCTGAACGTCAGCACCCCGAGAACAAGGAGGATCAGGGCGCAGAGGTGGAACACCGCCTCGCGCCACCACCGCCCCCTCGGCCAAAGCAGGAGGATCGCGGCCAGGCTGGCGAGGATGTAGCCGACCGAGGAGTTGAACGCCATCGGCGATTTGCCGGGGAGCAGGCTCCGCGCCACCGGGATGTTGAAGACCCACCCGAAAAGAGCAAGGAGGCCGACCCCTCCTGCGATGACGCTCGCGACCGCTGATCCGAACTTGAACTGCGCTTTCACGTGTGGTTCGCCGCTGGAGGGCGTCGCCCCTCGTGCCGGTTCACTCTCCGCTCAGCGTCGCCGGTAGGGCCGTCCCAACCCGGCGAAGCCTGCCGGCCGGGCCGCCGGGAGCGGCGGTCGGGGCCGGTGCCTTACTGGGTCCGAGAACTTCAACCAGCGGAACGATAGGGCTCTGTAAGAAGAGATATACCCGCGCCGGGGTCTCTTTCAGATGAAATCATCCTTATTGGCCACCCCCCAGATTCGGCAGGCAGAGCCGCGAGCAGGGGCTGGCATCGCGGTTTCGGAGTTTTGGCACCCGGACGGCGCGGGGTTAATCTTCTCTCGACCCACGGCCGCTCCCCCCTTTCCGGCGGTTCGGGCTCGGGCCGCGCGCCGCTTCGCGTACAGCAAAGGAGCGTCCGGCCCGGCGCTCAGCCCGGGCCCGGGTTGTCGAGCGCGTCGGCATAGGAGATGAAACGGATGCCCCGCCCAGCGACTCGCTCCTCCACCCGCTCCCCCAACCGCAGCAAGCGCGTCGCCTTCACGGCGGCGCGTGGTCGAGCTTGGACCCGGCGCAGCGCGGCCGCGGTGCTGTTCGCCGCCGGGCTTGCGTGCCCGGCGACGGCGATGGCAGCGCCGCCCCTGGTCGCCCCCATTCCGGGGATGAAGGTCACGGAGACGATCCCGGAACCGGCCGTGGTCCGGCAGGTCGCGGCGACGGTCAACCCTGGGCTGCTCCCCGAACCGGGGGACGCGACCGGTCGGGAGGTGACGCTGGAACTGTTCTCCGACCTGAGCCTTCGCGGCGTCATCACCGGCGTGGAGCACGGGACGAGCGGGGCGGTGATCTACCGGGGGCGGATCGACGGACGGCCCGGCGGGTCGTTCGCGCTGGCGCGCGCGGAGGACGTGCTCGTGGGGGAGGTGCGGCTGGGGGTCGCCGGGCTCATCGAGATCCGTGCGATGCCGGGGGCGGAGGGCGCGGCCGGGGGCGCGCACGTGGTCCGGCAGATCGATGAGTCGCTGCTCCCGCCGTGCGCGACCGGGCCGGAGCACACGGTGATCTCCCCGCAGGATGAGCCCGCCCCCGTGGGCGGGGAGCGGGGCGAGCTCCACACCTTCGACGTGCTGGTGCTCTACACGCCCCAGGCGCGCGACGGCGCGGGCGGCCGCACGGCGATGGAGGCGCTGATCGACCTGGGGGTGAGCAACACGAACCTGTCGTACGCCAACAGCGGGATCCCCGCGCAGGCGAGGGTGGTCCACAGGGGCGTGGTGCCGTACACCGAGACGGGCGTGGCGAACACCGAGCTGAGCCGGTTCCGCTCGACGAGCGACGGGCACATGGACGCGGTGCACTGCCTGCGCGACGCGTACGGGGCGGACTTCTGCGCGCTGATCGTGAACAGCTTCGACGCCTGCGGGATCGGGTACCTGATGGGGAACCCCTCGCCCGGGTTCGCCAGCAGCGCGTTCACCGTCACGGCCCGCGGCTGCCTGAGCAGCTACACCTTCGCGCACGAGCTGGGGCACAACCAGGGGAGCCACCACGACCGCGACAACGCGGGCAGCTCGCCGGCGTACCCGTACTCGTACGGCTGGCGCACGCCGGGGAACCAGTACCGGACGGTGATGTCGTACGCGCCGGGGACTCGGATCCCGTATTTCTCGAACCCGGATGTCACGTTCCAGGGCTTCCCGCTGGGGGTGCCGCAGGGTCAGGCCAACGCGGCGGACAACGCGAGGTCGATCCGCAACACCGCGGCGATCGTGTCGCAGTTCCGCTCCTCCTACACCAACCTCAACGCGGTGGAGCGGATCAGCATCAGCACGACCGGAGTGCAGGCCAACGGCGCGAGCGGCACGGGCCGGCTCGCGGTGTCGGACAGCGGCGCCGTGGTGGCCTTCGAGTCGCTGGCGACGAACCTGGACGCGGCGGACACCAACGCGACCGGCGATGTGTACGCTCACGACCGGGGTTCGGGCGTGACGCGGGTCGAGAGCATCCGGTCCGGGAGCGGCGTCACCGCCTCGGGGGGCGGCGGGGTGTCGATGTCGGGCGACGGGAGATGGCTGGTCTTCTCCAGTGAGTCCTCGACGCTCGTCACGGGCGACACCAACGGCGTGCAGGACGTCTTCCTCCGCGACCGGATCTTCCGCACGACGACGCGGCTGAGCGTCGGCCCCGGCGGCGTGCAGGCCGACGGCCCCAGCGGCAACGCCGTGATCGCGAGGTCGTCGCAGGTGGCGGCGTTCGAGAGCAGCGCGGCGAACCTCGCCGCGGGGGGCGGCGGCGGCGAACGGACGGACATCTTCGTCCGGGACATCGCGGCGAGCTCCACCTCGCTGATCAGCCGCGGGCTGGGCGGCGCGAGCGCCGACGGGAGCAGCGCCCGCCCGGACATCTCGGCCAACGGGCGGTTCATCGCCTTCGAGAGCGAGGCGACCAACCTCGTCCCGGGGGACGCCAACGGCGTCAGCGACGTCTTCGTGCACGACCGTCAGACGGGGCAGACGGTGCGCGTGAGCGTCTCTGGGCTGGGGGAGGAGGCCAACGGCGGGAGCCACAACCCGCGCATCTCGGCCGACGGGCGATTCGTCGCCTTCGAGAGCGACGCGACGAACCTCGCCGGGCCCGACGGCAACGGCGCCCGCGACGTCTTCCTCCACGACCTCCAGACCGGGGCGACGCGCCGGGTGAGCGTGACGGACCTCGGCGGGGAGCTGACGGAAGCCTCGTCGCTCCAGGGGATCTCGGCGGACGGCCGGTTCGTCGCGTTCATCACCACCGCGCCGAACGTGGGCCCGGTGGACACCAACACGCACGCGGACCTGTACATCCGGGACGCCCAGGCGAGGCGGACGAAGCGGGCCTCCACCGGCTGGCTCCACCAGCAGTTCAACGGCCCGGTGCTGAGCGCGGCCCTCTCCGCGGACGGGCGCTACGCGGTCATGAGCACGACGGCGTCCAACGCGGCGCCGTGCGACGGCAACTCGGGCGCCGCGGACGTGGTGCTCGTGGACCTCGGCGCCCCTGGCCCGGCGCCGTGCCCCGGGGACTACAACGCCGACGGCCAGGTGAACAGCACGGACATCTCCGTGTTCCTCTCGACGTGGCTCGCGTCGATCGACGGATCGACCCGCGACGGCGACTTCGACGGCGACGGCCGGGTGAACTCGGGGGACATCTCCGAGTTCCTCACGGCGTGGCTGGCGTCGATCAACGGGTGCTGAGCCGTCGGGTCTACGGCAGCGGCTCCTTCCACGCCGGGTCCACCTCGCGCCGGGCGCGGGCGGAGCCGTCGAGGAACGCGCTGTTGAAGTAGCGCTCGCCGCCGTGGAAGACCGCCAGACGCGTCAGGATGTGATCGTCCATGCGGAAGTCCAGCACGCTGGCGGACCGCGAGGAGGGGGGCGCGTCGCCGGTGATCTCCGCCCTCGCGGCGTCCACGAGCAGGACCGCCATCCACGGCCGCTCGACGCGGTCGAAGTTGATGTGCCCCGGCTTGGCGAGGTCGTCGAAGTTGTCGGGGTCGGTGCGGCCCTGGCCGTCGGTGAAGCCGGCGTGGCCGGTGGCGTTCATCGCGTAGGTGCGGGTCATGATGCGGCCGTACTCGGCGTCGATCGTCGGGCAGACCATCACCGAACGCTTCGCGTAGATCCCCGCGGTCTCCTGCCCGGCGGGGGCGCCCCCCTCGATCGCCTCGACGGGGAGCTCCTGCCCCGCCGCGGCGGCGACGACGAAGGCCCAGTTGGGGGGCGTGGCCCAGGGCTGGCCGATGGCGGGGCCGATGCCGCGGTTCTCGTCGGCGTAGATCCGGCAGGCGATGTACTGCTGGCGCAGGTTGGAGAGGCAGGCCCCGGATCGGGCCGCCTCTCGCGCCGAAGCGATCGCTGGGAGGAGGATCGCGACCAGGATCGCCACGACGCCGACGACGACCAGCAGCTCGATGAGGGTGAACGCGCCGGCGGCGGCGCGTCCCCGGCCCCGACGGCCGCCGCGGAATGCACTAGACTCTGCATCGCTCATGATGGAACGGCCCCGTCGGCTCCGAGTTCCCGGCCCGTGATCCGAACGGGCCATGGTACGTTCATCGCGGGCGGGGCCCCAGCAGGACGAGACCCGATGATTCTGAGACTCTTCGCCGCAGTGCTGCTTCTCACCGCGTGGGGCGTGGTGGCGTGCCCGGCCGCCGCCGCGGCCCAACCCGGCGAGAGCCCGGCGCCGCCGCAGCGCCAATGGTGGGCCGGGAGCCTGACTCTCCCCGGGCCGCGGGGGCCGGTCCCGGTCGGGTTCGTCGTCTGCCTGGCCGCAGCGGAGGGGGAGGCGGGCGAGGATGGATCGTGGGCGGCGTCGTTCGACCTCGTCCCCGGACCGGGGACGCTGGGAATATCCGCGGTGGAGTGCCGCGACGTGGTGTACACGCCGACCGAGCTCGCCTTCACCGTCCCGCCCCCGGTCGCGACCGTGTTCCGGCTCAGGCGTGCCGCCCCGGGCGCCCCCAGCGCGCACGGCGAGGCGGTGATCGAGAGCCTCGGCGCCATGGCGGCCTCGGCGTCGCTGGTCACCGAGATGGACGCGATGTCGCGGATCATCCCGCGCCCGCAGACGCCGCGGCCGCCGTACGCGTACGGGCGCGAGGAGGTCTCGATGCTCTCGCTCGCCGACGGGCTGACGCTCGCCGGCGAACTGACCATCCCGCGGACGCCCCCGCCGCACCCCGCGGTGATCCTCATCTCCGACGGGGGCGCGCAGGACCGGGACCACAACGAGGAGCACCACCGGCCGTTCCTCGTCCTGGCGGACCACCTCACCCGGCGCGGCTTCGCCGTCCTGCGGATGGACGACCGCGGCGTAGGGGGCTCGCAGGGCGTCTTCACCGACGCGACGCTCGACACGATCACCAAGGATGTGCGCAGCGCCACGGCGATGCTGGCCGCCCGCGACGACATCGATTCGCGGCGGATCGGCCTGCTCGGGCTGGGCGACGGGGCGATCGTCGCGGCGCTCGCCGCGGCGGCGGGGGATGAGCCCGGGCCGCGGGCGGTCGTGCTCCTCTCGCCGCCGGGGGTGACGGGGAAGCAGAACCTGATCCTCCGCGAGCAGCGCCGCATGGAGGCGGAGGGGGAGGACCCGGCGTACATCGAGGCGCAGGCCTCGCGCCTCGGCGCGATGCTCGACCTCGTGACGAAAGGAACCTCCCAGGAGACGATCGCCGAAGCGATCCGCGATCTGGTCCTCGAGTCCGCCGAGGCCAACCGCGGCACGGCCCCGCCGCCGGAGGACTGGCAGCTCCGCGAGGCCGCAGCGCAGCAGGCGTTCGCGTACACCTCCCCGGCGGCGCTGCGCTGGCTCACCCTCGACCCGGCGGAGGCGCTGCGAGGGCTGCGAACCCCCGTGCTGGTCCTGTCGGGCGAACTCGACCTGACCGTCCCCGCCGCGGATAACTTCCCGCGGGTCGTGGCCGCGCTCAAGGAATCCGGGGCGAGCGTGACGGCGGAACAGCTGCCGGGGCTGAACCACTACCTCCAGCCCGCGACCACCGGCTTTGCCGACGAGGTGGTCAGCATCCAGACGACGATCCACCCCGGCGCGATGGAGCGGATCGGGGCGTGGCTGGAGGCCGAGCTGGCCACGGGCGAGTAGCCCCTCTCTCCCCTCGCGCTCTTCCACCCCCTCACTGCCGCTCATCCGCATCGTTTGACGAGAAGGACCGACCCGACATGCTCATCCCCATCCTCTCGCTCGCTCTCCTCGCCGCCCAGCCCACGCCGGTCGCCCCCGCTCCCAGCCCCGCCTCGGACGCCGATGCCCGCGCGGCCCGGTTCTGGGTGCGCGACGGGTACAAGGTCGCCGCGGCGGTCTCGGACCTGCCGGGGGCGCGGTTCCTCGAGATGGACGAGGCCGGCACGCTCTACGTCTCCCGCCCCCGGCCGGGGGACATCGTCGCCCTGCGCGACACCGACGGCGACGGCGTGTACGAGACGCGGACGATCTTCCTCGCCCACCGCCCCTCCGTGCACGGGATGGACCTGCACGGCGGATGGCTCTACTTCGCCACCACCGGCTCGATCCACCGCGCCCGCGACACGGACGGTGATTTCGTCGCCGACGAGATCGAGGACATCCTCCCCGTCGGCTCCCTCCCCCGCGGCGGGGGGCACTGGTGGCGCTCGCTGCTGGTGACGGACGACTCGATCTACACCTCCATCGGCGACGCAAGCAACGTCTCGGACCAGACGGCGACGGATCGGCAGAAGATCTGGCGCTTCGACCACGACGGGGGGAACAAGCGGCTCTTCGCCTCGGGGCTGCGCAACACGGAGAAGCTGCGCCTGCGGCCGGGGACGGACGAGGTCTGGGGGATCGACCACGGGACGGACTACTTCGGCTGGAAGCTGGGGGAGAACGAGGCGAACCAGCCCATCACCGACCTCAACCCGCCGGACGAGCTGAACCACTACATCGAGGGCGGCTTCTACGGGCACCCGTTCCTCGTCGGCGACCGGATCCCCCGCTACGAGCACCACGAGCGGGAGGACCTGCTGGAGTGGGCCGCCCTCACGATCCCGCCGGCGTGGAAGATCGGCGCGCACTGGGCGGTCAACGGGTTCACGTTCATCGACCCGGAGGTCAACGCGCGGACGAAGGGGCTGCCGGAGGTTCACGGCGGGGACATCTTCGCCGCGGCCCACGGGAGCTGGAACAGCACCGAGCTGGCTGGGTACTGCGTCGCCAGGATCCTCTTCGACGACCAGTTCGGCGAGCCCTACGGGATGCTCAAGATCGTCAGCACGATCGACGGGCGGACCGGGGAGGTGCTGGCCAGGCCGGTGGACTGCGTGCAGGCGACGGATGGGTCGGTGCTCTTCAGCTGCGACCATTCGGGGGCGGTGTACCGCATCTCGGCGGACCCGGCGGCCGCGCCGGCCCCATAAGGGCGGATCGCGGCACGCTGGACGGGGTGCGCGGACCGGGGGAGCGGCCCCCGGAACGCGCGATCGGCCGCGGGGCGGACGCACGCCGCCGGGACGCGGATAATGCACGTCATGACCACCGGTCCCTCCCACCTTCCATCCCCCGAAGGCCCCGGTGTCGTCGGCGGGCTCGAGGAAGCCCGCCGCGCCCTGCTCGACCTCTCCCGCCGCAACCGGCTGCTGAACTTCAAGCCCCGCGGCCACGGGTCGCTGGCGATCGTCGATGAGCTCCCCGGGCGGATCTACGCCGCGCTGGTGGACGATGGGGCGACGATGCAGTTCCTGCCCATCGAGGAGGCGCCGGAGGGGGCGCAGGTCGAGGAAAGCGGAACGGGGAACGAAAGTGAGGGCGAGCCGACGGAGGGGGCCGCGGCGCCTGTTCCCGAGCCGCCACCCGAAGCACCGACGGCGGAGGCAGCGCCTGCGGGGGATGGACCCAAGCGCGTCGAAGAAGGCGAGGTGGTCGCCGCCGCAGCGGATGAGCGCACGGATGCCGACGGCGAACCGGCCGCCACCCCCAGCGACGGCGCGGCGATGGAGCTCGGCGAGATCGAGGAGCCCGCCGCGAACGCCGAGCCGGCGGACGCCGCCCAGCCCGCGCCGCGCCACACCGACCGCCGGCTCCAGACCTCGCTCCCGGGGCCGAAGCTCCAGGAGCGGCTCCTGCACCTCTCGCGCCAGGCCGAGAGCGCCCTGGAGGAGCAGGGGGCGAACGTGCTCTACCTGGCGATCGGGCTCGTCGAGTGGACGGACGGCCCCGGCTCGGCCGTCCGGAGCCGCGCGCCGCTCATCATGATCCCGGTCGAGCTCACGCGCCGCAGCGTCCGCGGGCGGCACGCGCTCCGGCACAACGGCGACGATCCGGTCGTCAACCCCACGCTCGTGGAGCTGTGCAAGCGGAACTTCCGCCTCGAGCTCCCCGCGTTCGACCCGGACGCGGAGGGGGGCGTGGAGGCGTACCTCGCGGCGGTCGAGGAGGCGCTGAAGCCGATCGAGGGGTGGTCGCTGGTGCGCGAGGTGCACCTGGGGCTCTTCTCCTTCGCCAAGCTGCTGATGTACCTCGACCTCGACGACGCCCGCTGGCCCGCGGACCGGGCCGTGAGCCGACACCGCCTCGTCAGCGCGCTGCTGGGCCACCGCCCCCTCGCCGACGACTCCGCCGAGCCCTTCCCCGAGCCCAAGACGCTCGACCAGATGCTCTCCCCGACCGACACCTTCCAGGTCGTGGACGCCGACTCCAGCCAGCAGGCGGCGATCGTCGCGGCCAAGCAGGGGCGGAGCCTGGTCATCGAGGGCCCGCCGGGGACGGGCAAGTCGCAGACGATCACCAACATCATCGCCGAGTGCCTCGCGGAGGGGAAGACGGTGCTCTTCGTCGCCGAGAAGGCGGCGGCGCTGGAGGTCGTCAAGAGCCGGCTGGAGCGCGTCGGGCTGGGGGACTTCGTCGCCGAGCTGCACAGCCGCAAGGCCAACAAGCGGGCGTTCATGGAGGACCTCCAGCGCACGCTGGCTCGCGACTTCGAGCCGCCGACGAAGCGCGAGCTCGTCGGCGCCGAGCGGCTCGCGGAGCTGCGCCGTCGGCTCAACGACTACGTCGCCGACCTGCACCGCGCCGAGCCCCCGCTGAACCTCACGCCGTTCGCCGCGATCGGCCGCGCCGCCGAGCTCGCCGATGCGCCCGAGGCGGTCTTCGACCTGCCGGACGCCCTCTCGTGGGACCCGGCGCGGCTGCGGGCCGCGGAGGAGTGCGTCGGCGCCCTCGCCACCGCGGCGGAGCGCACGGGGCCCGCGGCCACGCATCCCTGGCGCGGGGCCGGACTGACCGTGCTGCCGCTGACGACGCGGCAGCAGCTGCCGATGCGGCTCCGCGCCGGGGCGGAGGCCGCGGCGGCGCTGGCGGTCACCGCCGGCGCGCTGCACGATCAGCTCTCGCTCGCCCCCCCGCTCACGCCCGCGGCCGCCGACGAGTTCCTGTCGCTGGCCGCGGCGATCCTGGCGGACCCGCCGGTGGAGGCGTCGCACGCCCGCAACCCGGCGTGGGACTCCCCCGGGGTGGTGCACGCGGCGATCGCAGACCTGAAGAAGCTGGCCGAGATCCGGCGCGGGCTCGCGTCGCGCTGGAACGCCTCGGCCGAGGAGGTGGACTGGACGCTCATCGCCCAGCGCCGCATCAGCCCGCCGGGGCTGCTGGGGAGGCTCTTCTCCGGCCAGTGGCGAGCGGACACGCGGCTGATCCGCTCGCACCTGAAGCCGGGCGTCCCGGCGAACGACCCGCAGGTCGCGCAGGACCTGGGGCGGCTCGTCGAGGCGCGCAAGCTCCGCGACGCCCTCGCCGGCGCCTCGGCGATGGGGCACGAGCTCTTCGGCGAGCGGTGGAAGGGGGATGCGTCCGACCCCGATGCGCTGGAGGCGTACGCGCGGGCGGTGGCGCGGCTGCGGTCGATCATCTCGCAGGGTCTCGGCGAGCCCGCCGCGCTGGAGCGGCTCTGCTCCGCATCGGGGCGCGCCTCGCTCCAGGACCACGCCAACGCGATGACGGCCCAGCTGGCCAAGCTCCGCGGCGCGTGGGCCGACGCGGCGGCGATGCTGCACGCGGACGGGCCGCCGTTCCTGGGCGCCTCGCCGGACGCCACGCCGTGGGAGACGTGGCGGTCGCGCCTGTCGGAGTGCCTGGCCTCGCCGGAGTCGCTGGACGACTGGTCGGCGCGGAACCGGGCCCGGGCGGAGGCGGCCGCGGCGGGGCTGCTGCCGCTGCTCACCTGGGCGGACGCGTCCGACACGCCGCCGGGGGACTGGCCCCGGGCGTTCCTGCGGCAGTTCTACCGGCTGTGGCTCGACCACGTGACGCGCGCCCGCCCCGCGCTGGCGACCTTCCGCGGCCAGGACCACGAGAAGGTCATCGAGCGGTTCCGCGAGGTGGACAGGCAGTGGCTGGAGGTGTCGCGCCAGCGGCTGTGCGCGCAGATCTACGAGCGCCGACCGCGGGTGGGCTTCGCCACCAGCGAGTCCTCCGGGCTGGGGATCCTCGAGCGAGAGATCCGCCGGCGGCGCGGCATCCGGCCGATCCGGCAGCTGCTCAGCTCGCCGGCGGGGGCGGCGGTGCAGCGGATCAAGCCGTGCTTCATGATGAGCCCGCTGTCGGTGGCGCAGTTCCTGGAGCCGGGGTCGCTTCGGTTCGACGTGGCGATCTTCGACGAGGCGAGCCAGGTGGAGCCGGCGGACGCGCTGGGTGCGATCGCCCGGGCGGATCAGGTCATCCTCGTCGGCGACGAGAAGCAGCTCCCGCCCACCAACTTCTTCAGCGCCATCGGCGCGGCGACCGACGACGCCTACACCGACGGCGACGAGAACGCCGCCGTCTCCGCCGCGGACCTGGAGAGCATCCTCGGGCTCGGGCAGGCGTCGATCCCGGCGCGGGCGAGGCTGCGGTGGCACTACCGCTCGCGCCACCAGAGCCTGATCGACTTCTCCAACCGCGAGTTCTACGACCACGACCTGCGCGTCTTCCCGAGCCCCTACTTCGGCGGCGGGACGCACGGGCTTGGGTTCCGGTTCATCGACGACGCGGTCTACCTGCGGGGCAGGGGGCAGCACAACCCGGTCGAGGCCCGCGCCGTCGCGCAGGCGGTGATCGAGCACGCCCGGACGGCGCCGGAGCTGTCCCTCGGCGTGGCCGCGCTCAACGTCCGCCAGCAGCACGCCATCCAGGACGAGCTCGAGCGGCTGCTCCGCGAGCTCGACGACCCTGACGTGGAGCGCTTCTTCGCCGCCGACCGCGAGGAGCCGCTGTTCGTCAAGAACCTCGAGACGGTCCAGGGGGACGAGCGGGACGTGATGTTCCTCTCCATCGGATTCGGGCGCGACGACGCCGGGCGGCTGACGATGAACTTCGGCCCGATCAACCAGGAGGGGGGCTGGCGGCGGCTGAACGTGCTCGTGACGAGGGCGCGGCAGCGGTGCACCGTCTTCTCGTCGATCCGCCCCGAGGACATCCGCCTCACGGAGAACTCCCCCCGCGGCGTCCGCGCCCTGAGGAACTACCTCCACTACGCCATCACCGGCGCGCACGACCACACCACCGGCCCCGGCGGCGGCCACCAGTCCCCCTTCGAGGCGCAGGTCGCCCGCGCGCTGCGCGAGCGCGGCTGGGAAGTCCAGCCGCAGATCGGCTCCGCCGGCTTCTGGGTGGACCTGGGGATCGCCGATCCCGACGCCCCCGGCCGGTACCTCGCCGGGGTCGAGTGCGACGGGGCGACGTACCACTCCTCCGCAACGGCGCGCGACCGCGACCGGCTGCGCCAGGCGGTGCTGGAGGGCCTCGGGTGGAACATCCTCCGCGTCTGGTCCACCGACTGGTTCCACCAGCCGCGGGCGACGATCGATCGGCTGCACGAGCAGATCGAGCGTGCGGCGAAGCGTCGCCCGGCGCGGCGTCCCTCGCGCCCCGATCCGGCACGGCCCGCCGACGCGGAGCCGCCGCGCGATCACCCGACGAGCATCAACAACGGCGCCGGCGCCGACCCGAACGGCGCGATCCCGCCCGGGTTCGTCCCCTACCAGCGGTTCCGCCCCTCGCGCCGGGCCGGTTCCAAGCCCATCAGCGAGCAGACGCAGCGCTCGCTCGCCGCGCTGCTGGCCGACGCGGCCGCCGTCGAGGGGCCGATCCACCGCGAGGAGCTCTTCCGCCTCATCGCGCGGCACCTGGACTCGCGCCTGACTCAGTCCGCCGTCGCCGCCCTCGAGGCCGCGCTGGGCGCTGCCGAGGAGGAGTCTCGCCTGACCCGGCGCGGGGATTTCATCTGGCCCGCGGGCATGACCGAGCCCCCGCTTCGCTGGCGCGCCGTCGAGGACGCCGTCACCGACCCGGACCACATCGCCCCGGAGGAGGCCGCCGCGGCGGCGGCGTGGGTGGCGCGGCACGAGTTCGGCGTCCCGGAGGCCGACCTCCCCGCCGCGACGATCCGGGCCATGGGCCTCAGGCGGGTCACCGAGTCATGCCTGCGCCTGGGCAGGGCCGGCGTCGAACTCGCTCTTGCCGGTGGTCTGATCGCCCGGGACGAGCGGGGCCTGATCACGGCCCCGCCGAAGCCGCCTTCCCCCGCGGCATAAGCAGGTCCGCCAAGACCGCGAGGAGCATCAGCGCCGTCGTCCCCATGTAGACGCCGCCGGCCGTGACGATCAGGTAGACCGCCGGCGCCTGCGTGCGGGAGACCCACCACGCCCCCAGGTCGAGCAGCAGCGCGGCCCCGGACAGGAAGATCGCCGGACCCGCCAGCCGTCGCGGCAGCCGCGTCGCCAGCAGCAGCCCCGCGACGACGACCGACATCGGCGCCAGGCTCAGCGCGTGCGTGTGGGTCGAGATGATCAGGATCTCCTCCGGCACCGGCGTGAGGTTCTTCGAGAAGGCGACCCTCGCGACGTCGTCCCAGTATTCCAGCGGGGTCCTCTTCGCGGCCGCATCCGATGCCTGCCGCGAGTGGCACGACACGCAGCTGCGGGCGAGGATCTCCGCCGGAGCGTTGTCGCCCATGTCGAGGTTGTCGTAGTCCTGGCTGACGCGGTCGCCCCGGAGCCAGGTGAGCAGGGCGCTGCGCTCCGATTGGGGCAGGTCCTCCGGGTGCCCCCGCTCCAGCGCGGCCAGCAGCGGCGCGGTCACGCTCACGCCGTGGTAGGCGCCCTTGATGTCGTCCATGGACAGCGCCGGGATGTCGTCCTTCTTGCGGTGGTGATGGAACACCTGGGCCGCGGAGGCGGCCAGCCCCCCGAGCATCACCAGCACCAGGCAGGCGATGCCGAGGCGGGCGCCAAGCGGCAGGTCGCAGAGCTTCATGCTGCTCTCCTCAGCGGGCCCCTCAGGAAGCCTTCAGCAACTCCGGGTCGATCTTCACCGACTCCCCCGTCAGCAGGGAGCGGTTCGCCATGATCCCGATCGCCGTCGCCCGCAGCCCCTCCTCCGCGGAGCAGACCACCGGCGCCCCCTCCAGGGCGCTGCGGAGGAAGTCGGCGATCGAGTAGTACACCGACGGGTGCGGCAGCCCCACGCCCTCCTTGAGCTTCCCCTGCGAGGCGAGCTTGGTCGCCTCGGCGATGAGCGTGATCCCCTCGTCGTTGTGGAACTGCTGCCGGTTCGCGTACACCTCCCACCCCTGCGTCGGCGCATCGGCCTCCTTGAACATCCACCCGTGGCTCCAGGCGAGCTTGATGGTGGCGCTGGAGCCGTGGAAGACCTCGTACCGCCCCTCGAACGAGTTGGCCAGCGTCGCCATGTACTGCAGCCGCACGCCGTCGGCGAACTCCAGGTCGCACGCGACCGTGTCGGCGACCTCCCGCCCGTCCGCGTAGAACCGGACCCCGCCGGCGGTCCGCACCGAGACGGGGTACTCGCTCCGGTACCAGTGGAAGACGTCGAACTGGTGCGTCCCGAGCTCCCCCGGCAGGCCGATCGAGACCTCCGGGTCCAGCCGCCAGTTCAGCGCCTTGTCCCGCGCCGGGTCCGCCGCGGCGGCCCGCCAGCTCGTCTTCTGGTGGTGCTGGGCGCGGAGCGAGATGACGTCCCGCACCGAGTCGGAGCGGAAGAACGTCCGCGCCAGCTTGTACACGGGGTTGGACCGCCCCTCCAGCCCGGTGTGGAAGACCCCCTTGGCCCCGCGGGCGGCCATCGCGATCGCCCGGCAGTCCTCGATCGTGTGCGCCAGCGGGGCCTCGCAGTAGACATGCTTCCCCGCCGCGAGGGCGTCGACGGCGATGTCCTTGTGCAGGTGCGTCGGCGTGGCGATGAAGACCGCGCCGATCTCCTTCTTGTCCAGCACCTGCCGGTAGTCGCTGAGCCCCTCGGCCCCGGCGGCGCGGCGGAGGCCGGACTCCAGCCGCGACTGGTCCGGGTCGCACACCGCGGCGACCGTCACCGCGTCCATCTTCTGCAGCTCGGCCATGATCGCCCGCCCCTGCCGGCCGACGCCGATGATCCCCACCGGCATCGCCGCCCGGCCGCGGACCGCGCCGGGGGCGCCCGGCAGCACCTCGGGCATCAGGGCCATCGCGGAGAGGGCCCCCGCGGCGTGGGTCAGAAACGAACGGCGGTCGATCTCGGTCATGGGTTCTCCATCGCAGCAAGCGCCGCCCCGCGGCCGGGGCGGACGAGGTCCATCTTCTCCCCCTCGACGAGCCACCCGCCCCCCCGGTCGCGCAGCACGGTCGTCACGCCCCCCGGCAGCCCCGCGGGCCGGCGGCCCAGGACGATCATCGCCGTCGAGACCCCCTCGGCCAGCACCGGCGATTCGTCGATCACCGCGGCGAGCTCCGCCGCCCCCTCAGCGGGCGCCCCCGTCCTCGGATCAAGGATGTGGCCGAGCCGTTCCCCGCCCGCGCCCTCGACCATCCTCCCCCGCGGCGACGAGACCGACATGCAGGTATCCCGCAGCACCGCCACGGGCGCATCCCCGCCTTCGCCGATCCGCACCCGCCACCCCTCCTCGCCGGGGGGCGCCCCGATCGCGGCGATCGAGCTGGTCCCGCCGTGGATCAGGGCGCACGAGACCCCCGCCTCCCGCACCGCCGCGGCGGCGCACGCCAGCGCGTGCCCCTTGGCGATCCCCCCCAGGTCAAGCGACACGCCGCGGCGGCGGAAGCGGATCGTGTGCGCCGCCTCGTCCAGCTCGACGAGGTCCGCGCCCGTGACCGCCCCCCCGAGCTCGGCCCCCGCGGCCGAGCTCGAGGCATCGTGGAACCCCCACGCCCGCATCAGCGGCGCGACGGTGACGTCGAACGCCCCCTCGGTCACGCGGCACAGGTCCAGCGCGGCGGCGATGAGCGAGAACGTATCGCCGTCGAGCCGCACCGGCCGCTCGGCCGCGGCGCGGTTGATGTGCGAGAGGAGGCTGCCCTGCCGGAAGAGGCTCAGCCGCGCATCGAGCTCGACCACCTCGGCCAGAGCGGCCTCGCCCGCGGCGCGCAGGGACCACTCGTCGCCGCCCGCGAGGGCGATCTCGAAGCGGGTCCCCATCGCGTACGCCGCGGTCCGTGTGATCATCGCTCCGCCGATCGGTCAGACCCGCGTGGCCCTCATCGACCGGGGATCGAAGCGGTACGCGTGCCCGTCCCACGCCGAGCGGGTCGCCAGGTCCACCATGACCATCACCTTCGCGCCCATCTCGACGTCCGCCTCCGGCTTCTGGCGCGTCCGCAGCGAGTCCATCCACGCGAGGCGGTGCACATCCTGGTCGTTGCCGATGTCCGGGCACTCGATCGTCTCGGAGTCGAAGTCGTCGGAGTAGATCCGCTCGGGCCGCACGACGCAGTGCCGACCGCCGAGGTAGATGTTCCCCTTGTGCCCGCGGATCATCGTCTCCAGGCCGACCTCGTTGCACGTCGAGCCGGCGACGACCATGATGTGCCCGTTCTCGAACTCGATGGTCAGGTTCACCTGGTCGTGGTTCTCCATCGCCTTGTCCACCAGGTGAGCCCCGGCGCACGTCACCCGCACCGGCCAGCCGACGTCATCGCCGAGGGAGACCATCAGCGGCGTGATCACGTGCACCAGCAGGTCGCCGATGATCCCCGTGGAGTACTTGCGGTAGCGCCGCCAGCGGGCGTACACCTCCGGGTCCCACGGCGCGCTCCCCGCGGGGCCGCACCACTGCTCCCAGTCCAGGTTCTTCCCCGGCTCCCACTTCGGGTCGATCCCGTAGTACAGCCACTCCCCCTTCTTGTTGTTGCGGCAGTAGCTCGTCTGGCTCATCGTGATCGTGCCGATCTTGCCCGACTCGACGACCTTCCGCGCCTCGCGGTACTTGGGCATCTGGATCGCCTGCGTCCCGACCTGCACGATCACGTCCGGGTTCGCCCTCGCCACCTCGTACAGCCGGAGCGCCTCGTCCAGCCGCAGCGTCATCGGCTTCTCGAGGTAGACGTCGAACCCCGAGGCGATCGCCTCCTCGGCGTGCCGGGCGTGCCAGTGCTCGGGGGAGGCGATGATCACGCCGTGGATGTCGTCGCGGACGAGCAGCTGGCGGTAGTCCATGTACGCATCGACGCTCGTCCCCTGGCCGCTCTCGCACGCCTTCTTCGCCTCCATCAGCCGCGGCTCGCAGACGTCCGCCAGCGCGACGAACTGCGCCCGCTCCTTCCCGTCCTTGACGAGCTTCATGAACGAGTGGCAGTGCGCCGTCCCCATCCCGCCCGTGCCGATGACCGCCAGCCGCAGGACGTCGTCCTTCCCCGGGCGCTTCCGCGCCGCGGCCTTGGGGATCGCGCCCCCCTCGATCTTGAGCGTGCCGCTGGAGGCGCACGAGGCCATCAGCCCCGCCATCCCCGCCGCCGCGGCCGTCCTGGCCAGGAACGAACGCCGCGACTGATTGCCCACACCGCTCTTCTCCCGCATCTCGCGATCCATCGTGCAGCGTCCTTTCTCCGCGGCGGCTCATCGCCACCGATCGGCATTGCCAACGACACCCGAACACCCGGCCGCTTCCATCGAGCAGGAGCCCGCGCGACCCCGGCCGCACTGGGCAAAACCCGCCGACGAAGGTGCGGCCGCGTTCCAGCTTACTTTCCTCACCGCATGGAGCAAGTCGGCAACCCGAACCGACATCACTTCCCGGGGTGCGGGGAGCGCCCGCCTCAGGTACGCTCATGCGTGCGGCCCTCCCCGCGGCCGCCGACGCACGACCCCGACCGCTCGCCCCCAGCCGACATGCCCGAACCAGCCAACGCTCCCCCCCGACTCGGTGTCTGCTCCTGGTCTCTCCGGCCCGCGGACCCGGACGAACTCGCCGCGAAGGTCCGCGCCTGCGGCCTCAGCGCCGTCCAGCTCGCCCTCGAGCCGCTGCGGGGGGGAGGGGCATGGCAGCCGGACCAGACCGCGGCGGTCCTCGCCGGGGCCGGGATCACCATCGCCTCAGGGATGATGGCCTGCCGCGGAGAGGACTATTCAACGCTCGAATCAATCCGCCAGACCGGCGGCCTCCGCCCCGACCGGCACTGGGAGGCGAACCTCGCCGCCGCCAGGGCCAACGCCGCAATCGCCCGCGGCCTCGGCCTGATGTTGGTCACCCTCCACGCCGGCTTCCTCCCCGAGGACCCCGCCGATCCCGAGCGGGCCGACATGATCGACCGCCTCCGCCAGGTCGCGGACGTCTTCGGCGAGGCTGGGATTTCCCTGGGTCTCGAGACGGGGCAGGAAACGGCCGAGACCCTCGCCGCGTTCCTGGATGAACTGGACCGGCCAAGCGTCGGCGTGAACTTCGATCCGGCCAACATGATCCTCTATGGCAAGGGGGACCCGATCGCCGCCCTGGAACGGCTCGCGCCCCGGATCGTGCAGGTGCACATCAAGGACGCCCTGCCGACTCAGACGCCGGGGACCTGGGGGAGCGAGGTCCCGGCCGGGACCGGCGCGGTGGACTGGGGGGCGTTCTTCCGCGCGCTGGGCGGCCTGCCGAGACGGGTGGGGCTGATGATCGAGCGCGAGGCGGGGGCGGACCGCACCGGGGACATCATCGCCGCGAGGCGCCTCGTCGAGCGGCACACCGGGGGCGGCGTCGGAGAAGCCGGCCATGCCTGAGAACACACCGCAGCCCATGGGCGTCGGCGTCATCGGCCTGGGGTTCATGGGCCGGACGCACCTGAGCGCGTACAACGCCGCCGCGGCGGCCGGGCTCCCGTGCCGGGTCGTCGCCGTCTGCGACGCCGACCCGGACCGCCTGACCGCCACCGCCGCGGCCACGGGGAATCTGCCGGGAACGGTCGGCCACCAGCCGCTGTTCGATCCCGAGCGGACCACGGCGTACACCGACCCGGCCGCGCTCCTGGCGGACCCATCAGTCGGGATGGTCAGCATCTGCACGTACACCGACACGCACGTGCCCCTCGCCCTGGCCGCGCTCGCGGCGGGGAAGCACGTGCTGGTCGAGAAGCCCGTCGCCATCACCGCCGCGGAGGCGAGGAAGCTCGCCGACGCCGCGGCCGGGGCGGGGACCATCTGCATGCCCGCGCTGTGCATGCGGTTCTGGCCGGGGTGGCCGTGGGTGCGGGACCGGATCAAGGACGGATCGTTCGGCGCGGTGCGGAGCGCGACGTTCACGCGGCTGGTCGGCCCGCCGCGCTGGGGGCTCGACTTCTACCGCAACCCCGAGCGAAGCGGCGGCGCGCTCTGCGACCTGCACATCCACGATGCGGACTTCATCCACTGGTGCTTCGGCCGCCCCGCGGCCGTCTCCACCACCGGCACGCTCGACCACCTCTCGACGCACTACCGTTTCGCCGACGGCCCGGCGCACGTGACCGCCGAGGGGGGCTGGGATCTCGCCCGCGCCGCCGGGTTCCGCATGCGCTACACCGTCATCTTCGAGCATGCCACGGCGGACTTCGACATGGCGAGGCCCGACCCGCTGATCCTGCACACGGCGGAGGGTTCCGAGCCCGTCGAACTGCCGGCGGTCAGCGGCTACGAGGGGCAGGTGCGGCACTTCGTCCAGGCCGCCGCGACCGGGTCGAGGGACCTCGCCTCCACGATGGCCGAGGCGGTGTCGGTCGCGGAGGTGCTGGACGCAGAGCGGGAGAGCATGGCCAGCGGCCGGACGGCGCCGCTCCGCTGACCCCACCCCTCGTTACGACGCTGCGACGGGGGTGACGCCCGTGTCCTCCCCCTCGCTCTCGGTCCGCTTGCCCGGGAACAGCAGCACGAACGCCACGAGAATGACCAGGGCGAAGAGCGCGGGCGCCATCCACACCGCCCGCCAGTCCACCACGCCCGCCTTGTCGGTGAAGGCGTCCCGCAAGCGGCCGATGAGCTGGTTGCCGATGAGCATGCCCACGCCCTGGGTGATCAGCACGAGGAAGCCCTGGGCCTGCCCGCGGATGTCGGGGCTGGCCTTCTTCTCGACGTAGATCTGCCCGGTGACGAAGAAGAAGTCGTAGCAGATGCCGTGAAGGACGACGCCGGCGAGGACCATCCACTTCAGGTCCGGGTTCGCCCCCGCGTCCCCCCACGCCGCGGCGAAGAGGCCGTAGCGGGCGACCCACGCCAGCATGCCGACCGCGAGCATCCACTTCACGCCCAGCCGCGCGAAGCACAGCGGCATGACGAGCATGAAACCGATCTCGGACATCTGGCCGAGGGTCATCGTGCCGGGGACGTTCTCGAAGCCGACCGTCCCGACGTACGTCCCCGCCATCGAGTAGTACGCCGCGAGGGGGATGCAGATCAGCAGCGACGCCGCGGCGAAGACGGCGAAGGCCCGGTCCTTGAGCAGCGCGAGCGCATCACGCCCGAGGATGGCGCCGACGTCCACCGGCTTGCCCTTCATCGGGGCCGGGGTGTTCGGCAGGAAGAAGGAGAACAGACCGAGCAGAATGCCCGAGGCTCCCGCGATGTAGAAGAAGTGCGGGGAGCCGTTCCGCGCCGACCCGGCCTCGCCCTGCACCGCGCTGACCTTCGCGGCCAGCTCCGGCGCGACGGCCTCCTTCGCGGCCATCGCCCGCTGGGCGGACTCGAACTCCGCCGCGGTGATCCCGTGGCCGCCGAAGAAGTCCGCGTACGGGAAGAGCCGCGCCGCCACGAACCCCACCAGCAGCCCCGCGACGATCCAGCCGATCGTCCCCCACACCCGGATCAGCGGGAACTGCTTCTCCGGGTTGCTCATCGTGTGGAACGCGACGGTGTTCGACAGGCCGAGGGTCGGCATGTAGCAGAGCATGTGCAGCAGCAGCACGCCGATGAACGGCCACGGCGCCTCGACGCTCGAGGTCGCCACCGCCGGCGCGGCCAGCAGCAGGGCGCCCCCGAGCAGGTGCAGCGCCCCGAGCACCCGCTGGCTCGGGAAGAACCGGTCCGCCACCACGCCGAGGAAGAACGGGGCGATGATCGCCGCGATCGGCGCCGTCGAATAGGCGTTGCCGATCCACGTGCCCGTCTCCCCCTCCGCCCCCATCTTCAGCGTGTCGATGAACGGCCCGAGCGTGACGAACCAGGCGCCCCAGAGAAAGAACTGCAGAAACATCATGATCGACAGGACGATCGTGGGAGATCGTCTGGCGAGGTCCGGCGTAGCGGTGTCGGCGGTGGTCATCGTCGGGCACCCTCAGGAGGAAAGACCGCGGCCCCCATCCCCCCACCCCACCTGCATCGGCGCGCGAGTCTACCGCAATCCCCGCCCCGTTGCCGCGCCGGCGTGGTCCCCTGGTAAGCTGAGCATCCCCTTCTCAGGAGGCCCCCGATATGTCCAGACCCCGAACCCTCTTCACCGGCCAGTGGGCCGACCTCCCCATCGAAACCCTCGCACCCATGGCCGCCGAGATGGGCTACGACGGCCTCGAACTCGCCTGCTGGGGGGACCACTTCGAGGTGGACAAGGCCCTCTCCCAGGACGGCTACTGCCGCTCCCGCCACGACCTGCTCGCCAGGCACGGCCTGAAGGTCTGGGCGATCAGCAACCACCTCGTCGGCCAGGCCGTCTGCGACCCGATCGACTCGCGCCACAAGGCCATCCTCCCCTCCCGGGTCTGGGGCGACGGCCGCCCCGACGGGGTCCGCGAACGGGCGGCGGACGAGATGCGGGCCACCGCCCAGGCCGCGGCCCTGCTCGGCGTCGGCGTCGTCAACGGCTTCACGGGCTCGTCCATCTGGCACAAGATCTACTTCTTCCCCCCCACGGGTCAGGAGGAGATCGACGCCGGCTACGCGGACTTCGCCGCGAGGTGGAACCCGATCCTCGACGAGTTCGACCGGGCGAAGGTCCGCTTCGCCCTGGAGGTCCACCCGACGGAGATCGCCTACGACATCCACACCGCCCGCCGCGCCCTGGAGGCGGTCGGCCGCCGCCCGGCCTTCGGCTTCAACTTCGACCCCTCGCACCTGGTCTGGCAGGGGATCGACCCGGTGAAGTTCATCCGGGCCTTCCCGGATCGGATCTACCACGTCCACGTGAAGGACGCGGCGAGGACGCTCGACGGCGAGTCCTCGATCCTCTCGTCGCACCTCCCCTTCGGCGACCACCGCCGTGGATGGGACTTCCGCTCCCCCGGCCGCGGCGAGGTGGACTTCGAAGAGATCATCCGCGCCCTGAACCAGATCGGCTACACCGGCCCGCTGAGCGTCGAGTGGGAGGACTCCGGCATGGACCGCGTCCACGGCGCGACCGAGGCGTGCCGGTTCCTCCAGTCCATCGACTTCCAGCCCTCCACCCGCGCGTTCGACTCAGCCTTCGAGAAGGAATGAAGACTCATCACAGAGGCGCAGAGGCACAGAGGAAGAACAACAGCACGCTCATATCTCCCCCCTCCGTGCACTCCGTATCCTCCGTGGTAAAAACTCGTCTTGATCCGGAGCAAGCATGCCAACTCCACTGAAACTCGGCATGGTCGGCGGCGGCCTCGGCGCCTTCATCGGCCCCGTGCACCGCATGGCCGCGACGCTCGACGGCGAGGCCGTCTTCGTCGCCGGCGCCCTCTCGAGCACCCCGGACAGGTCCATCGCCTCCGGCCGCGCCATCGGCCTCGCCGACGACCGCAACTACCCCACCTGGCGCGAGATGCTCGAGCACGAACTCGCCCGCGACCCCGCCGACCGCATCGACGCCGTCGTCATCGTCACCCCCAACGACACCCACCACGCCATCGCCAAGGCCTTCGCCGAAGCGGGGTTCAACGTCATCCTCGACAAGCCGCTCACGCACACGCTCGGCCAGGCCCTCGACCTCGTCCACGCCGCGGACCGCTCCGGCGTCGTCTTCGCGGTGACCTACACCTACACCGGCTACCCGATGATCAAGCACGCCGCGAGGCTCGTCCGCGACGGCGCCCTCGGCGAGATCCGCAAAGTGGCCGTCGAGTACCACCAGGGGTGGCTCGCGACGCGGCTGGAAGAATCAGGCCAGAAGCAGGCCGCGTGGCGCACCGACCCGGCCCGCTCCGGCCCCGCCGGCGCCCTGGGCGACATCGGCACCCACGCCGAGAACCTCGTCGCCACCGTCACCGGGCTCGACCTCGACTCCCTCTGCGCGGACGTGAGCACCTTCGTCCCCGGCCGCGCGGTGGACGACGACGCCGCGATCCTGCTCCGCTTCACCAACGGAGCCCGCGGCACGCTCTCCTGCTCCCAGATCGCCGCCGGCGAGGAGAACAACCTCGCCATCCGCGTCTACGGCGACCGCGCCGGGCTTTCCTGGACGCAGGAGCACCCCAACCACCTCTGGCTCATGCCCCTGGACGGCCCCAAGCAGCTCATCTCTCGCGGCGGCCCGGGTTCGCCGGCGCCTCACGCCACCCGCATCCCCTCCGGCCACCCCGAGGGGTACATCGAGGCCTTCGCCAACATCTACCGCGGGGCGTTCGAGGCGATCCGTGCCGGGCGCGAGGGCCGGCCCCCCGCTTCGCCCCTGGCCGCGGAGTTCCCCACCGCTCGCGACGGCGCCCGCGGCATCCATTTCATCGAGTGCGCCCTCCGCAGCGCCCGCGAGGGCTCGACGTGGACCGACGCCCGCTGGCCCCCCCCTCCCCCGCCGCCGAATCCAGCCGCAACCCGCCCGGCCTGACCGCCGCGCCGGGTTGACCTCCCCCGCGGCCCTCCCAAAGATGCCGCTTGCCCCCCGGAGAGGTGGCAGAGTGGTTGAATGCGCCGGTCTCGAAAACCGGTATGGGCTCCGGCTCATCGGGGGTTCGAATCCCCCCCTCTCCGCTTGATCTGATCTTGAACCCGGCGCCGCACCCCACGGCACGCCCCGAAACTCCCGCGCCGAATCGGCGCGGCGGGAAAGCGGCGGTTCCCCCTGAGACAACCCGCTTCCCAGCCCGGTCCGGCAGCGGTCCCCGATCATCGGCTATCTTGACGAAGCGGAGACGCGGGGGCGGGCCAAGGGTGACCGTCGATGACCGCGCAGCTCCTCGCCTCATTCGCAACCGTCGGCGTCCTCGCCGCGGCATGCCTCGCCTCAGCCAGCCCGCCTGACGGCGGCGGCCGAATCCACCCGGTGCCCTTCGACGCCGTGAGCCTTCGCGACGGCTTCTGGTCGCCCCGGGTGGAGCGGGTCCGCCAGGTTACCGTGCCGCACAGCTTCGCCCAGTGCGAATCGACGGGCCGGATCGCGAACTTCGAGGTCGCCGCCGCCCGGCGCGAGGGGGGGATGCGGGGGTACTTCTTCAACGACTCGGACGTCTACAAGCTCCTCGAAGGGGCCGCGAACCTGCTGGCCCTCGAGCGCGACCCCGAACTGGAAGCCCAGTGCGACCGCGTCATCGACGCCATCGCCGCGGCCCAGGAGCCCGACGGATACCTCTACACCTCCCGCAGCATCCTCGACCCGAGGAACATGCCCCCCGGCGGCAAGGAGCGCTGGTCGGACATGGCCTTCGGGCACGAGCTTTACTGCGCCGGCCACCTCTACGAAGCGGGCATCGCCTACCACAGGGCGACGGGCAAGCGCACGCTCCTCGACGTTGCCATCCGCAACGCCGACCTCGTCGCCTCTGTCTTCGGCCCGGGGAAGAACCCGCACCCCTGCGGCCACCCGGAGATCGAGCTCGCATTGGTGAAGCTCGCCGATGCCACCGGCGAGCAGAAGTACCACGACCTCGCCCGCTTCTTCCTCGAGACCCGCGGCCATGCCGGCGACTCGGGCCGCAAGCTCTTCGGCGAGTACGCCCAGGACCACCGGCCGATCGCCGAGCAGTCCGCCATGGTCGGCCACGCCGTCCGCGCCGCGTACCTCTACGCCGGGCTCACGGACGTCGCCGTCCGGACCGGCGACCGGGCGATGCTCGAAGCCTCGGCCCGCCTGTGGGACGACATGACCGCACGCCACCTCTACGTCACCGGCGGCATCGGCGCCCAGTCCCGCAACGAGGGCTTCGGCCAGCCGTACGACCTCCCCAGCGCATCAGCCTACAACGAGACGTGCGCCGCCATCGCCGCGGCGATGTGGAGCCACCGCCTCTTCCTCGCCACCGGCGAGGGGAGGTACATGGACCTGGTGGAACGCATCATCTACAACGCCTTCCACTCCGGCTGGGGCCTCTCGGGCGACCGCTTCTTTTACCCCAATCCCCTCGCCTCCCCCGGCTCGCGGCGGTCCGAATGGTTCGCGTGCGCCTGCTGCCCTCCCAACATCTGCCGCTTCGTCCCTGCGATCCAGGGGCTCGCGTACGCCACCTCCGAGCGGGCGGTCTACGTCAACCTGTTCATGGCCGGCTCCGCCGAGACAACCGTCGGCGGTGCGACCGTCAGGCTCCGCCAGGAGGGGGACTACCCATGGGACGGCCGCGTTCGACTCGCCGTCGAGCCGGATGCCCCGCGCGAGTTCGACCTGATGATCCGCCTCCCCGGCTGGGCCCGCGGCGAGCCGGTCCCGGGCGGGCTCTACCGCTTCGCCGATCCGCACCAGAACGAGCCGCCCACGTTCCGCATCAACGGCGACCCCGCTTCACCCCCGGTCGAGAGCGGCTACGCGCGGCTCACCCGCACGTGGAAGCCCGGCGACGTGGTCGAGCTCGACCTCCCCATGCCCGTCCGCCGCGTCGCCGCCGATGAGCGGGTCGCCGCCTGCCGCGGCCGGGTCGCCCTCCAGCGCGGCCCCATCGTCTACTGCCTTGAGGGGAACGACCACGAGGTCCGTCACGTCCGCTCCCTCGTGCTGGATGATGACCCGCTCGTCCCCGAGCACGCCCCCGACCTCCTCGGCGGCGTCACTCTCCTCCGCGGCCGCGCCCGCCCCGTCAACCGCACCCTCGCCGGCGGCCTGACCGTTGGCGAGCCGATCGTGATGACGGCGATCCCCTACTTCGCCTGGGCCAACCGCGCCCAGTCTCCGATGACCGTCTGGATCGCCGCGGCCCCCGACGCCGCCCTCCCCGGCCCCGCGCCCACGCTCGCCCGCCGCTCCGTCGCGACCGCCTCCTTCCCGACCAACACCGCGCACCTCTCCGACCAGCTCGACCCCGCCTCCTCCGCCGACAAGGAGCACGGCCACTGCCACTGGTGGCCGCGGAAGGGCACGAGCGAGTGGGTCCAGTACGACTTCCCCGCCCCGGCCGAGGTCCGCGGCGTCGAGGTCTACTGGTTCGACGACACCGGCCGCGGCCAATGCCGCGTCCCCGCATCCTGGCGGGTCATGGCGAAGGTCGGCGGCACGTGGCGAGAGATCGAGAACCCCAGCCACTACGGCGCCGAGCCCGACCGCTACAACACCTGCACCTTCACCCCGATCCTCGCCGAGGCCTTGCGCCTGGAGATCACCAGCCAGAGCGGCTTCGCCGGCGGGATCCACGAGTGGCGGATCCACGACGAGCCGCGGGGGGCCGCAACCGCCGCCGACTGATCGGGCCGGCGCGAGAGGCAGTTCGCGCGGGGTTGGGAGAGCTGAACGCGAACCAGCCCGAAACCTCGCCTTCCAGAGAGGGCGTGCCGGCCTCTCTTCCCGCAGCTCAGTGCACACCAGTATGATGGCCGGTGCCGAGCGTGTGGATGCCGCAGGGGTGACGGTCTGGTTGTCGGCGATGCGGTACGCCCTGGCCCTCACCGGGTCGAGTTCCGCCACGTGCACCGGGACCTTCTTGAGGCCCAGGCTCTGCGCCGCCTTCCAGCGGGTGTGCCCGACGATGATCACCCCGTCCGCGTCCACCACGATCGGCTGGCGGAAGCCGAACTCCTGGAGGCTCCGCGCCACCGCCGCGACGGCGGCGTCGTTGAGCCTCGGGTTCTTCTCGTAGGGCCTGACCTTCTCCGTCGCCCGCAGCTCGATCTTCATGGTCGCCAGCTCCCCGCGCGCCACCCGCGATTGTGCACGGCCGCGCGTGCCCCCGTGCACATGAAGAGTGTACGGGGCGCCCGGGGAGAAGCCAGCGGCGGGGCTGCCATAACCCCTGGCGGGACATGACATTGCGTACAGATGCGTGGGGGTGCCTACGAGCGCACCGGGGCGCGTGGGAGCGCACCGGCGCCGGGGGTGGCCGGCACCCCGTGGCTGACAATTTTGACATTTTCTCGGGCGGGCCGGCGCCTCAGCGCGGCCGCGGGTGAGCTACGGAACGGGATAGAGGTGTAGCTGTCGTGCTCGATAATCTAACTGGAGCACCAGATCAACTAAACAACAGCACTAGTCGATGATATCCAAATCATCGAGATGATGGACATGCAAGCGTCCGGAGCAACTCTACGACGCTTCCGCCCCAAGGCCGATCGGTCATCAATATTGCAACAATCGCCACAGACACAAAATAAGACCGCGTGACAATTCATGCACAATAAGCACAACGTTGCTGACAGTGCATTTGCACTTTCAATGATCAAGCACCCAGCCCAATCTTTGAGCAGCACTGCGCAGCGCCTGCATGAGCTCGTCAAAGGGGAGACAGAACTTCTCTGGAATGTCCCCGTAGTAGTTCATCACGACCATGTGCTCGCCTGCCTTATTTTCATACATCCTGAGCAAAAACGTCGTCGCTCCTTCATGGTGCCGCACGAGCACATCAGCACCGACCACATCCGCATCCTGTAGCCGATCATCAGTGCTTAACTCAACATAGAACCTCGGAGACCTGCGGCTCCCTTTGCCCTCTTCCGAACTTGCATATCGACCGTCTTGGCCTTCCATTTTCACTCCACACTAGGGCAACTATGAACACAATCGCACCATCTCACGGACCACTTCCTGCTCTCAAGGCTCCAGCCAACCGATAAATTCTCCAGTCTCTGCGTCGAACTTAACCCCATGTCTGTTCTTGTTGCGAATACGGATATCGCGTGTATTAATGATCTCGATGCACAGGTCTGGATCGCTCAGTATCTCATCCAAGTAGCGTCTGGCGTCTGCTGCATCACTTGCTTCGGTCGTCCCGCTACGACGGAAATAGGCCGAAGGTGGACGGTGCGAAGCCCCATCAGAGTGGCTCCTGAGGTGTCGTCCCGCCTTCGTCGCCCCGGTTTTCGAGTCAAGGATGTCATCGAAGGCGCCCAGGAACTTCGCGACGAACTTGTCGGTGCCCTTGGTACGAACAAGGAGCATCAGGCCCCCGGACGCGACAATGCTCCTCACCTCACTTGCGAACTCGCCCTGGGCAGCATCAACGACGCCCCCGTAGGCGTGGACCAATGCATCCTGACCTTCCGAGCAGAGACATTCCGGCATGTCCACATCCGACCGATCCAGATCGGGACGAAGCCTCCGCTCAATACCCACGAGTTCAAACTCACCCCAACTAGTCATGTGCCGCCGGTAGACGGCCCTCCGCTCGTACACCCTACCGGTCTCTCGCTCGACCTGCCGCACCCAGGGTCCTTCATCATACTCGTACCAAATTGGCCGTGGGATCGGGTCAAACTTCCCGCCATCCGACTCGAGTCCGAATGGGTCCATGAGCATCAACGGTGTACCGGCAAGGTACTCGAGGAGGTTCATCCCGTCCACGTAGCCCGCTGGATCTCTCTGGAGCCATCTCCCCAGCCCCGGGTCGTAGTGCCGGAACCGGACGGTGTATAGCTGCGTCGCGGCGTTGAACAGGTACCCGCAGTACCCCACCGGGCTGGCCGGGCCGCTCGGGCTGGAGAGCACGTTGGTGTCGGATATCCACCCCGCCGGCAGCGCCGCCTTGAAGCCGTCCGCGGCCCACAGGCTCGTGTCGGTCAGGTCGATCGCCCCGCTGCGGTCCAGGTCGCAGTCCGGGCTGTAGCCGGCGTCGCCGATCGCCAGCCCCCGCTTGCCCAGCAGGATGCTCCGGTCCGCCAGCGTCGCCGCCCCGTCCCCGTCCGTGTCCCCCCTCCAGCCGTGGCGGGCCACCCCGTAGGCGCTGGAGCGGATCCGATCGGTCAGCTTGCCCGTGCCGTCCAGCACCGCCCGGACGCTGAACTGCGCATCGGTCGGGTCGTACCGGCGGCCGGGCTGGGCCGGGTCTGTTTGAACCAGTTCCACGCGACCCGAGTGTACCGGGTCTGGCCGCTGGAGGAGGGTGAGAGCGTGGCAGGGCCGGGAGAGGAGGGGAAAGGGCGAGTGGAGAAGGACGGCTCTATCACGGCGCCGGAAAGAGGGAGAGGAGTTGATCCACGCCACCTGCCTTGCGTGCGACTCTGGGCATTCCCGCTCAGCGAGGCGGACTGCCGCCGGCATGATGGAGGCGGTTGACCATCCTCACACCGCCGACGCTCACCGGCTCTCCATCCTGATCGCGTGCCTCCTGGCCCAGTCCCGCCACTGCTCGTCCTCGCCGCGGAGCGCGATCTCCTCGAGCAGCCCCGCGGTCGCGTCGTCG
>JBIQJK010000197.1:0-5049 GCA_044507535.1 Planctomycetaceae bacterium
GGGGGGCTCGTGGGGGGTCGGGGGGGTGATGCTGCAGAGCCTGCTGCGGAACCGGCTGGCGTCGCCGGAGATCCTGGGGCTGGCCTCCGGGGCGAGCCTGGCGGTGATGGTGTCGATCTATGCGGGGATGCTGATGGGGGGGAGCGGGGGAGGAGGGGGGGTGTCGTACGGGAGCGCGGCGTGGCACGCGGGGCCGGCACTGGCGGGGTCGATCGGGGCGCTCGCGCTGGTGTACGCGCTGAGCCAGCGGCGGGGGCTGGTGGACCCGGTGTCGCTGGTGCTGGTGGGAGTCGTGGTGGGGATCATCTGCTCGGCGGGGGTAATGCTGGTGCAGCAGTTGATGCCGGACCGGGGGCTGGCGGCGGGGCGGCTGCTGATCGGTGCGCTGTCGGATGAGGCAGGGTGGCGGGAGATCGCGGCGGGGGGGGCGGTGGCGCTGGTGGGGGTGGGGATCGGGGTGTGGGCGGGGCCGGCGATGGACGCGGCGGCGGTGGGGGATGTCGAAGCGCACAGCCTCGGGGTGAGACTGGCCGCGCTGCGGATCGCGCTGCTGGTGGCGGCGGGGGCGCTGACGGCCGCGGCGGTGGTGCTGGCGGGGCCGGTGGGGTTTGTGGGGCTGGTGTGCCCGCACGCGGTGCGGCTGATGACGGGGATGCAGGGGGGGCACCGGTGGCTGGTGGCGGGATCGGCGCTGGCGGGAGGGGCGCTGGTGGTTGGAGCGGACGCGGCGGTCAGGGGGCTTGATTTGGCGTCGGGGAGGCTGCCGATCGGGGTGCTGACGGCGCTGATCGGGGGGCCGGCGTTTATTGTGCTTTTGCGGAGAGAGAGGTTGGGGGGGTAGGAGGTGTGGAGGTGAAGAGGTGAGCAGGTGGGGAAGTGAGAGAGGGGAAGAGGGAACCCGCCCCCAACCCCCGCCCTCAGGGCGGGGGCTTCCGAGGGGGAGGAGTCGGAGAAGGGGAGTCGGGAAGCCATGGAGAGGAAGGAGGGAAGCCATGGAGCCCTCACCCCAGCCCTCTCCCAGGGGGAGGGGGGCCGGAGGGGAAGAGAGGAAGAGAGTGAGGGAGAGGAGGAGGGCACGGCCGGCGCAGATCCGCTGGCCGTGGCACCCGGATCGGCGCGGGGGGACCGTTGAGGCAGGGAGGAGAGGGGGAGACACGGGCTGGCCCCCCCAAAGCCCGTGGCACGGTGGGTGGAGGGTCAGGGGTTGCGGGCTTTGGCTTCCTGGCCGCCGAAATCGACGCCCTTGAGGCCGGCGCGGGTCCACTGGTAGTGGCCGGTGACGAGTTCGCTGGCGGCGCTGGCGTTGAGGGGGCGGGGCTCCCACGGGTCGGGGCTGTAGAGGTAGGTGAGGGGGACCGTGGCGGTGGGGGAGTTGGGGCGGAAGCCCTTGTTGGAGTCGGCGGTGCGGCGGGTGGTGACGGAGCCGTCGAAGAAGAGCAGGGGGGCCTTCACCTGCGGGTAGGCGTAGTAGAGGGGGCGCTTGGAGAAGTGGCGGGCGTAGCGCTCGTAGTTGAAGACCTTGTTCTGGGGGAACGCGACGTCGGCGAGTTTGCGGTCGCCGAGCTTGGTTCTCGTCGGGCTGCCCATGGTGTACTGGTTGTGCTGGCCGGCCTGCTGGACGGTGAGGACGCCGGCCAGGAGCTGGTCGGGGGAGTAGGCCGCGGGGACAAGGGAGTAGGAGGAGGAGTAGGGCCAGCGCTTCTGGCTGTTGCCTTCGCCGGGCGGGCGCTCGATGTTGGGGGTGAGTCGGAAGAAGCCGGCCGGGTCGGGGTAGACGGACTCCTGCCAGCGGATGCGCTGGCGGTCCTCGGGGCAGGCCATGCCGCGCTCGGGGAGGCGCTGGGCGAGGTAGTCGTTGAGGACGAGGTGGCTGTAGAAGACGTGGGGGGTCCAGAGGGTGATCTGGGTGATGTCGGTGCGGTCGGCGCGGCGGCGGAGGATGTCCACGGCCTGGTTGGCCTGGGCCTGGTTGTCGTCGTTGGCGGCGCCGATCCAGTCGGTGTAGGCCTGGCCGCGGCGCCAGGTGAAGGAGTAGATGCGGTCCTTGAAGTCGGTGGCGTAGTTGGAGCCGGCGACGCCGATCTGCCGGAGGTTGGTCTCGCAGATGACCTTGCGGGCGATGACGCGGGCCTCGGCGACGGCGGGGAGGAGGATGGCGACGAGGATCGCGAGGATCGCGATGACCACGAGCAGCTCGATGAGGGTGAAGGCCGCGGCGCGGCTGCGGATCGTGCGTGGGGTCATGGCGTGGCTCCTGGCTGACGGAGATTTCCAGCAGAGATTTCTAGGCGGGCAGGCCGGACGGGGTTGCGGGGTGGATGTGCGGGCGCGTGTGGAACGAGGGAGAAGAGGTGAAAGAAGAAACGCCGCGGCGCGGGCCGCGGCGTTCGGGGAGTATGCATCGCGGGAGGGGCTCAGGGACGGCGGGCCTTGGCCTCGCCGCCGCCGAAGTCAACGCCGGCGAGGCCGGCGCGGGTCCACTGGTAGTGGCCGGGGAGGGCCTGGCTGACGGCGCCGCTGACGGTGGGGGGCTCCCATCCGGCGGGCTGGTAGTTGATGATGGTGTAGGCGGTGCTCAAGGGATTGTCGGGCATGAACCCGCGGTTGGAATCGCGGGTGTACCGCGTGTTGACGGAGCCGTCGAAGAAGAGGGCGGGGGGCTTGGCGAAGGAGTACGCGTAGAAGTAGGACCGCTTGCCCTGGTGGCCGTCGTAGCGCTCGTAGACGAGCACCTTCTGCTGGGGGAACTTCACGTCGGAGAACTTCCGGTCGCCCAGCTTGGTGTTGGTGCTCCCCATGAAGTAGGTGCTGTGCGTCGTGGCCTGGGTCACGGTGTTGATGGCGCCGAAGCGCTGATCGGGGGAGTAGCCGGCGGGGACGAGGGAGTAGGAGGAGGAGTAGGGCCAGCGCTTGTCCTCGTTCGCGTTGCCCGGGGGGCGCTCGACGTTGGGGACGAGTCGGAAGAAGCCGTTCCAGTCGGGGTAGACGGAGTCCTGCCAGCGCATGCGCTGGCGGTCCTCCGGGCAGGCCATGGTGCGCTCGGGGAGGCGCTGGGCGAGGTAGTCGTTGAGGACGAGGTGGCTGTAGAGGACGTGGGGGGTCCAGCCGGCGATGACGCCGATGTCGGTGCGGTCGGCGCGGGTGCGGAGGATGTAGACGGCCTGGTTTGCGGCGGCGGCGTTGTCGGTGGCGGCGACACCGCCGAAGCCGTAGTCGATGCCGCGACGCCAGGTGAAGGAGTAGAGGCGGTCCTTGAAGTCGGTGGCGTAGTTGGCGCTGGCGATGCCGTACTGCCGCTCGCCGCTGTCGCAGATGACCTTTCGGGCGACCTTGCGGGCTTCGGCGATCGCCGGGAGGAGGATGGCGACCAGGATCGCGAGGATCGCGATGACGACGAGCAGCTCGATGAGTGTGAATGCGCGGTTCCTTCGCGTCCGGGCGGGGTGCCCCATTGCAGTCGCTCCTTCGCTGGGCCGCCATGCGCGGCGGCGGGACCTGCGCCCAGCAGAACGCGGGCGTTCGACGCAGTCCACAGACTGCGGTTTCGCGTGGTTTACCTTCTTTACGGTTTCATTGCAAGGGGGAAGTTGGGAAATTCAGCTCCGGGGTTGCACGCCGCGACGGACCATCGCCTGAACAGGGGGGTCAGTTCGGCGGCCGGGCCCGGACCTCGCGGCCGCCGTAGTCGAGGCCGGAGATGCCGCCCCGGGTCCACTGGTAGTAGCCGGTGACGAGGTCGGAGACGCGGCCGCTGATGGTCGGGGGCTCCCATCCGGCGGGCTCGTAGTAGAAGCGCATCGCGGTGATGTTTCGGGGGTCGTTCGGCCAGAAGCCGGGGTTGGAGTCGACGGTGGCGCGGGTGCTCACGGAGGTGTCGAAGAAGAGCAGGGGGGCCCTGGCGCCGCGGTAGGCGTAGAAGAGGTGCCGCTTGCCGAAGTGGCGGGCGGCTCGGTCGTGCATCATGACCTTGCCCTGGGGGAAGCTGACGTCGGCGAGCTTGCGGTTGCCCAGGCGCGTGCGGGAGTCGCCGACGAAGTAGTAGTTGTGGCGGTCGGCCTGCTGGACGGTGGGGACGCCGCCGAGCATCTGGTCGGGGGAGTAGGCGGAGGGGACGAGGGTGTAGGAGGAGGAGTAGGGCCAGCGCTTCTCGTTGTTGCTCTCCCCAGCGGGGCGCTCGAGGTCGGGGGTGAGGTTGAAGAAGCCGTCCCGGTCGGGGAAGACGGAGTCCTGCCAGCGGAGGCGGAGCCTGTCCTCCGGGCAGGCGACCATCCGCTCGGGGAGGCGCTGCTGGAGGTAGTCGTTGAGGACGAGGTGGCTGTAGAGGACGTGGGGGATCCAGCCGGTGATGACGCCGATGTCGGGGCGGTCGGCGCGGTTCTGGAGGATCCAGACGGCCTGGTGGGCGGCGGCGTCGTTGTCGGTCTGCGGGGTCTGGTTGAGCTCGTTGAGCTGACCCCCCTTCCAGGTGAAGGAGAAGATGCGGTCCTGGAAGTCGGTGGCGTAGTTGGCGGCGGCGACGCCGAACTGCTTCATGTTGCTTTCGCACTGGACCTTGCGCGCGACAACGCGGGCCTCGGCGATCGCCGGGAGGAGGATGGCGACCAGGATCGCGAGGATCGCGATGACGACGAGCAGCTCGATGAGGGTGAAGGCGCGGCGACTCCGGAGAATCTTCGATCGCCTCATGGCGGGCTCCTTCTTCGGTTTTCGGCGGATCGAGGGGGGGACGGGGCTGCTTTGGCGTGATGAACCCCGGAACGTGGGAGAGAACCGCCCACGATTCCGGGCGAAGACCAACAAACCGCGGCATCGGCAGAACGCCGGAGGCCAGTGCGGGAGAACTCCGCTGGAATAGGGTTTACCTTCGGAACGGGCGCAATGCAAGCGCCTTGTGGAGGATTTGTTTTTATGTAGGGGAGGGTGGTGTGGAGGTGAAGGGGTGAGCAGGTGTGGAGGTGAGGGGGTTGGGTTCTAGGCACTCGGCACTGGGCTCCAGGCACTCGTGTTCGGCTTTGTGGTCGTCCTTTCCAGGTTCCGGAATCCGCGCGT
>JBIQJK010000198.1:0-4999 GCA_044507535.1 Planctomycetaceae bacterium
GGGGGAGCCGGCGGGGGAGGGTGGGGCGGGGTGGGAGGAGACGCCGGTGCTGATCGAGTGCGGGGATTGGGGGGATGGAGCCGGGCCGCCGGCGGGTCCGCCGCGCCCGACGGCGGAAGGGGGGAAGGTGTCGGCCGCGGCGGTGATGCGGGGGATCGAGGCGTGCACCAGGGGCGGTGGGGCGGGAGGGGCGGATGCGCTGGTGACGGCGCCGATCTCGAAGGAGTCGTGGAGCCTGGCGGGGGTTGGGTTCCCGGGGCACACGGAGATGCTCGCATCCGCGCTGGGGGTCGAGCGGGCGGCGATGCTGTTCGTGGGGCCGAAGCTGCGGGTGATCCTGGTGACGATCCACGTTCCGCTGCGGGAGGTGCCGCGGCTGGTGACGACGGAGAAGGTGTTCGACGCGATCCAGCTGGGGGCGCGGGCGTGCCGCGAGCTGGGGGTTCGGCGGGAGGGGGGGCCGAGGGTGGCGGTGGCGGGGCTGAATCCCCACGCGGGGGAGGGCGGCCTGTTCGGGGATGAGGATGAGCGGGTGATCCGCCCGGCGGTGGAGCGGGCGAGGGCGGCGGGGATCGATGCCAGCGGCCCGTGGCCGGGGGATGCGGTGTTCCTGGCCGCGGCGAAGGGGGGACATGATCTGGTGGTGGCGATGTACCACGACCAGGGGCTGATCCCGGTGAAGCTGCTGGACCGGGAGGAGGCGGTGAACGTGACGGTCGGGCTTCCGATCGTGCGGACAAGCCCGGCGCACGGGACGGCGTTCGACATCGCCGGGCGCGGGGTGGCAAGCGCGGCGAGCATGAAGGCGGCGGTGCGGGTGGCGGTGGGGATGGCGGGGCGGAAACGATCAAATGGATCGAGATCGATCGTTCGTTGATCCATGTGCGGGCCGCGCTTGGAGACTCGGGCGTGAGAGGAGAGGGGGCGGGCCGGGCGTGGGGGCGGGGGGAGAAGCGGAGTGGGGGGTGAGGAATGGAACGGATCGGTGCCGCGGCGATCAGCGCAGGGGAGTCCGCATAGTGTTGGCTCGTCCCCGCCCGCCCCGACCGGTACCAGCACGACCTCTATGACGCACGCCGCGGCGCATCACGATGGCCTGACGACGGATTCCCTGCGCTCGGCGCTGTGGGAGATGGCGAAGATCGCCGCGCCGGTGGTGGCGACGATGACGTCGTACACCGTCATGCAGTTCGTGGACAAGCTGATGGTCTCGCGGATCCAGCCGCCGGACCCGGTGTACGTGGCGGCGCAGGGGAACGGGGCGCTGGCGGCGTTCGTGCCCATCGCGGTGGTGATGGGGCTGCTGGGGGTGATCAACACCTACGTCTCGCAGAACCACGGGGCTGGGCGGCCGGAGCGCGGCTCGGCGTACGCCTGGAACGGGCTGTGGCTCGCGCTGCTCGCGCAGCTGGCGCTGATCCCGTACGCGCTGGCGCTGCCGGGGCTGATGGGGCGGATGGGGCACTCCGAGCAGCTGCACGCGATCGAGTCGCAGTACGCGCAGATCCTGATCGGGGGGGCGTTCCTGACGATGGGGACGCGGGGGATCGCGCACTTCTTCTACGGGCTGCACCGGCCGATGACGGTGCTGATGGCGGCCCTGGCGGGCAACACGGTCAACGTCGGGGCGAACTACCTGCTGATCTACGGGCACTTCGGGTTCCCGGAGCTGCGCGTGAACGGCGCGGCGGTGGGGACGGTGATCGGCTCGGCGGTGGAGCTGGCCATCCCGGTCGCGGTCTTCCTGTCGGCGAAGTACAACCGGCTGTACGGGACGCGGCGGGCGTGGCGGCTGTCGATCGCGCACATCCGCGACGTCGTCCGGATCGGGTGGCCGGCGGCGATGATGTTCGGCTCGGAGATGATCTGCTGGGGCTACTTCATGGTGGTCCTGCTGGGGAAGTTCGGCGAGGCCCAGCAGATGGCCGGGTGGATCGCGCTGCAGTACATGCACCTGTCGTTCATGCCGGCGGTGGGGCTGTCGATCGCGGTGACGGCGGTGGTGGGCAAGGCGATGGGGGCGCAGCGGCCGGACCTGGCGGCGCGGAGGGCGTACCTGGGGATGGGGGTGACGGTGATGTACATGGGGGTGTGCGCGCTGCTGTTCGTCGCGCTGCGGCGGCCGATGATCGGGGTGTTCATCGCCGACGGGATGGAGGCCGCGGCCCGGGCGGAGATCCTGCGGATCGGGGCGCAGGTGATGATCGTCGCGGCGGTCTTCCAGCTCTTCGACGCCATGGCCATCACGATCTCGGCCGCGCTCCGCGGGGCGGGGGACACGGTCTGGCCGGGGGTGATCACCATGATCCTGGCGTGGGCGTGCATCGTCGGCGGGGGGCACGCGATGATCGCCTGGGCGCCGGGGCTGGAGTCGCTGGGGCCGTGGATCGGCTCGGCGAGCTACATCGTGCTGCTGGGGATGATCCTGACGGCCCGGTTCCTGCGGGGCCGGTGGAAGCAGATCGACCTGCTGGGGGCGTCGGCGGCGGCAGCGCCGGCGGCCACGGCGGGGAGCGCGGCGGCGCCCGGCGACGCCGCGGAGGCCGCGGTGGCCGGCCCGGGGGCCGCGACGCTGTAACCGGACCTCAGAGCCTGTGGTCGCCTTCAGACATGCCGGGCGGGAAGATCCGAACCAAGCCCTGCCACTGCCGCGGGCCCGGCTTGAGGCGGGGCGTCGGCGTCCCTACCATTTCCGCCCGAATTTATCTGTTGCCAGCGTCCCGGCCGCGAGCAGTTCGGCGGCCGACTTTCTCACGGAGCATCGATGAGCCAGATCCAGTCCGACCCGCTTGACGTTGTGATCGGAGCCGACTCGACCCAGCAGCGCGACCCGGCGGCGGCGGCGGCGCACATCGCCGCGGCCGAGCAGGCGGAGGCGGCGGGGGACAAGGAGGCGGCGATCGCGGAGTACCGCCGCGCGGTGAGCGCGGACCCGGGCGACCCGCGGACGTTCTTCCGCCTGGCGTACGCGCTGGACCTGGCGGGCGAAGAGGACGAGGCGATCGCGATGTACGAGCGGGCGTGCGAGATCCCGCCGGCGCCGATCAACGCGCTGATCAACCTGGCGATCCTGCACGAGGACCGGGGGGACTACGCCCGGGCGGAGCGGTGCCTGCGGCAGGTGCTGGACACCAACCCGAACCACCCGCGGGCGCGGCTCTACATGAAGGACGTGCAGGCCAGCCGCGAGATGGTCATCGACGACGAGCAGGACCGCGACCGGCTGAAGCGCAACGCGCTGCTGGACACGCCGGTGACGGACTTCGAGCTCTCCGTGCGGGCGCGGACGTGCCTGAAGAAAATGAACATCCGCACGCTGGGGGACCTGCTGAAGACGACCGAGGCGGAGCTGCTGGGGTACAAGAACTTCGGCGAGAGCAGCCTGGTCGAGATCAAGCAGATGCTGGCGAGCAAGGGGCTGCGCCTGGGCCAGGGCGTGGAGGACGCGCACCGCCAGGCGCTGCGGAAGGTCATCGAGCAGCTCAAGGGCTCGGGGACCGAGGCGATGCTGGGCAAGCCGGTGACGGATCTGAACCTGTCGGTGCGGGCCCGCAAGGCGCTGCAGCTGCTGAACATCCAGACCCTGGGCGACCTGGTCAGCCGCACCGAGGCGGAGCTGATGGGCGTCAAGAACTTCGGCGCCACCTCGCTGACGGAGGTCAAGCAGAAGCTCGCCGAGCTGGGCATGTCGCTGCGGACGCTGGACGAGTAAGCCGCCCGGCCCGCCGACCCAATCCGGATTCAGACCAGAGGACCCGCCCGCCGGCGGGTCCTCTTTGTCTTATGTTCTCGGACCTCGGCTCGGGTTCTCGAGGGGGTGGGCTCGGCTTTCTCCTTGGAAGTGTGGCCGCTTTCCGGCATACTGGTACGTCGCGCGCCCGGGCGCCCCGCGGCGTGCTCCATACCTCAGCCAGGAGACGATGATGCCGTGCAAAGGAACGAGCGAGGTTCGGGGGGCGGGCCGTAATGGACTCCGCATGGGTGCAGCGGCGATCATCGCCGCCTGCGGGATGCCGCTGGGGGCGGCGGCGCAGCCGTGCAACTTCCTCTCCCCCCCGCCGGTGACCGACGTGCCGAACGGCATGGACGCCAACGGCGACGGGATCGATGGGATGGCGTGCGGGCCGATCTACGTCTCGCCGATGGGCGTGGACACGAATCCGGGGACGAGGCAGTGGCCGATGCGGACGGTCGCCGCGGCGGTGGCGGCGGCGATGTGCTACGAGCCGCGGCGGGATGTGTACGTCGCCGCCGGGGTGTATCACGGGTCCGTGGGGACCGACGGCCCGGTGCGGATCTACGGCGGGTTCGACCCGATGACGTGGGCGTGGTCGCCGTCGGTGCGTCCGGTAATCGAGGCGACGGGCCCCGCGGTGTTCGTCGATCATGCCGCTTCCCCGGCGGGGGTCACGCTCCTCTCGACGCTGCGGATCAGCGCGCTGACGCCGCCGCAGCCGGGCGGGAGCGCGGTCGGGGTGGTCAAGCGCAACGCGGCCTCGACGCTGACGCTGGACGGGTGCGAGGTGGTCGCCGCGGCGGGGGCAGACGGCGCTGCGGGGGCCGCGGGCACCCCGGGCGCACCCGGCGCCGGGGGAATGTCGGGGAGCAACGGGAGTGAGGGGTCGAGCTCGGGCGGGAGCGGCGCCCCGCTGTCCCTGGGGATCGAGTTCGGCGGAAGGGGGGGCGACGGCGGGTATCACACCACCCCCGGCACAAACGGGCAGCCGGGCAGCGGCGGGGCTTCCGGGGGGTTCGGGGGGGCGTCGGCGCCCGCCTGTCTGACGACGGCGAACGTGGGCCAGCCCGGTACTCCGGGCCAGCCCGGGTTCGGCGGGCCCCCGGGTGCGGGCGGTCCCCCCGGGCTTCCCGGGGAATCGGGCTCCCCGGGCACCAACGGGAAGGGCGGCGGCGGTGGCGGCGGGCGGCATGCGCCCGGCGGCTTCCCGCCATGCACCGGGGACCGCGGTGGAGGTGGTGGCGCGGGGGGCAGCGGCGGGCT
>JBIQJK010000028.1:0-34047 GCA_044507535.1 Planctomycetaceae bacterium
CCGCCAACCCCATCGTCTCCCGCGGCCCCTTCCACTCTCCTCCCCCCCCTGCCTCCGGTCCCCATCCGAGGAGGTCCGCCCCCGCCCGGTTGCACCACCGGACCCGCCACCTCTCATCCAGCACCACCACCCCCGCGGAGATCCGGTCCAGCACCTCCACCCCTGGTCCGGGCTGGGCGATCGACTCTTCGACGGCTTGAACCGAGAGCTCCTGACGCTTGGACATGGCCAAACTATGACACATCGCACTCCAAAACGCAAATGCTAAATATCACAAATCAGACTGCGAAATATCACACAGAATCCCCCCCTCCACCCCGCACACCCCCTCCCGTCGCTCAGAAACGCCCAATCCGACTTTGGCACGCGGGTTGTAGTAGCTCTCATTGTCGCGGCAAGCCGCGGCTTGGGACTCCAGCCCCCTCGGGACCTCCTCACGGGACCTACCCGAAACCGCTGGTGACTCCCGTCGGCCAAGTGGCCGCCGGGCGTCTTCCGTCACGGGGCGTTGTGTTGACGCCTCGGGAAACGAGGTTTGGGCGAGGCCATGTGGGCTGGTCTCTCTCGCCTCGTTTTCTTTTTTTGGGCTCTGTGGCGCCCCGTGCCGGCCAACCCAAAAACTTCCCGATCTTTTCGCCGGGCAACCGCCACGGGTGGAAACCTCCGCCTTCACCGTTCGTACTGAAATGACGATGGAGTGCTACCGGGCCTTCCCGGCGGCACGGCTGCCGCCGGCCCCGGCGCCCCGTTGCGCGTGGATCCGAACCGATGGCTGGCATGCCAAGAGAGCCCGAAGCCTTCGCCGAGCAGGTCGCCGCGATGCTGCGCCGCATGCAGCCCGGCCAGAATATTGATCTGGTCGGCCCGCGGGAGCTCATCGTCGACGGCCGCCGCCTCGACCTGGACAACCTCTACCGCCTGGTCAACCACGACCCCGAACGCGGCCTCGAGATCGTCGAGCACTACCTCGACCAGCTCTTCGCCGGCGACGCCGTCTCCTTGGCCACCGCGGCCTTCGACTTCGCCCGCCCGCGGATCATGCCCCGCATCCAGCCCGAGTCCATCTTCAACCACCTCAACCGCGAGCAGGTCGCCCACGTCCCCTTCGTCAACGGCACCGTGATCGTCTTCGTCATCGACCTGCCGCAGATGACCGTCAGCGTCACCAGCGAGCAGCTCGTCCGCTGGGGCGTCACCGCCGAGGAGCTCGAGGTCATCGCCCGGGCCAACCTCGACGCCTACCAGCCGCGGCTGGAGCTGCAGATTGTCGAGAGCCGCGAGGGCGGCCGCGCCGCCATCGTCGCCGAGCAGGACGGCTACGACGCCGCCCGCCTGCTCCTCTCCGACCTGCACGCCAAGCTCGCCCCCCGCCTCGGCGGCGACTTCTTCGTCGCCACCCCGGCCCGCGACATGTTCGTCGCTCTCACCGCCCGCCCCGACCCATTCGTGGACCGCCTCAAGGGACGCGTCGCCCAGGACTACAGGCGCCTCCCCTACCCCATCACCGCCGACCTCTTCTACGTCACCCGCGACGGCGTCGCCGGCACCCTCGCCGCGTAACCGTGGCATGGGCGTCCGGCCCATGCACTCCCCCCTCTCCTGCCCCTCCGGCCCTCCCCTCGAACGACGGCCGCTGCGCCGCCATCGCTCCCGCGCGCCCCAAACGCCCTTCATCGCTTTCCATTACACTCCCCCCAAAGGAGCCCACCCATGCCGCGCCCCCTCTTCTTCCTTCTCGCAGCCGTCCTTACCGCCCTCCTCCTCGCCGCGTGCGAGTCGAAGGTCACCCTCGACAACTACAACCAGATCAACCCCGGCATGACCCTCGCCGAGGTCGAGCAGATCCTCGGCCGCGGCACCGAGGAGGTCTCCCACGGCGGCCACAACATCGGCGGCGGCGGCCTCATGTCCGGCGCCTCCTCCAATCCCGATCGCACCTACATCTGGGAGGATGGCCCGCGGAAGATCATCCTCATCTTCGCCGACGGCAAGCTCGTCACCAAGAACCAGACCGGCCTGTAGCACGCGGCCGCGACGGCGGCTCCCCCGAGCTACCTCTCCCTCCCGCACTCCGGGCACACGGCCCCCGCCCGCAGCCCCGCGAGCGAATACCCGCATCCGACGCACCTCCCCTCCTCCAACCTCTCCCACGCCCGCCGCCTCCGCCACGCCACCGCCGCCACCACACCACCCGCAACCGCGAACATCCAGAGCGGCGCCTCCACCACCCACATCCGCGCCCCCCACCGCACGCCCCCCATCGAGTACCGGCTCCCCACCACCCTCACCGACGGCCACCCCCGCGCCGCCCGCGCGTGGTACTCATCCCAGATCCAGCTCGTCACCCCGGCCGGCGGCCAATCCCACACCGACGAGTACACCAGCACGCTGCCCCCCTCCACGGCCACGTACTCCTCCCCTCCGATCACCTGGCCCGGTCCCCGCGCCAGTGTCCCCAACCATCCCGCCGCCCCCGCCACGCCCGCGGCGAGGCCGAACCACATCACCCACCCCCACACCGCGCGCCGACGAGTCCGCCCGCCGCTCATGGCATCACTGTACCGCGGCGTCCCACCGCCCCGCATGAACATGGCATCCGCGCATCCGTCGGCGCAGCCACCCGTTTCGGTGTACGGGCTTCCGATTCGGGGGTGCGGCGGGTACGCCGCAAGTCGGCGCCGTGGGCTGGATCTTTGACGACAACCCGCCGAGCACCGGACAAGTCTTCGGCCTGCCGCGGCTGCTCGTGGTGATCCTCTGGCTGGGCCTCGGCATCGGGCTGATCGCCCTGCTGAACCGGGTCAATCTGAAGGCGGAGCCCAGCAAGTCCTTCGCCATCTGCATCGTCCCCAGCAACGGCGACTGGGTGATCGCCCCCGTTGGCCGACTGATCCCACGCCACCCGCTCGTCCCGACGGATGATGACTCGGACGCGATCCGCTGCCTCATCACAACCGAGTGGGACCCGGTCAACACCGGATTGTGGCGCCGAGGCGGTGACATCGCATACCGGTGCACGGCGACGCTGACGATCGAGCCCCTCGGCGGCCGCTACACCACGCAGTTCTGCGAGCAAGTGGTCAACTCGCTCTGTCCTCAACTCGCCGCCGCGGCCGACAGGACCCGGCCCGGCCGCGCCCTCGCCTCTTCCATCGACAACGCGGGGGAGACCCGCTACGTCGTCGATTGGAGCTCGCTGGCCGCCGGCGTCGTCATGCTTGTGATGATCTTCGGGGCGGTTCTCCTCGCCATTGATGGCGACCGGGAGGCGGGGTGCGGCCGGTGGGCCACGATCCGGAGCACTCCGCGACAAGGCGAGCCGCCCCGCAGCGGCTCAGCCGCGGCTCCGCCCGGAACCCCTCCACACCCCCGGGTGCTCACACCGCGCATCCGCCAACGAGTACGCGTACCCGCACCCATCCTCCTGGCAGAACCACAGCGCCACCTCCCGCGCCTCCCCGCCGCGATCCGGCGCAGCTCCGCCCGCGTGAACAACAGCTCCCACTTCGGGTGCCAGTCGTCCGTCGGCCAGTACGTGAACCCCCAGGCGCCCCCTCCCTCCGAGAGCCTCCCCCCGTACACGCCGTCGCCCTGCAACAGGTCATCCGACGGCACGACCGCCTCGTACTCCCCCCGCTCGATCATCCCGGCCACCTCGGTCAGGAAGGCCCGGAGGTCCGCCGGGAGCGGCACTGTTTTCCGAACGAGCATCCCGCCGGGCGTTCCCATCGGCGCTCCGTATCCGGCCCCGCCCGCCCCCGAAAAACGCCCCGGCCCCCGAGCGTGCGGGAGTTCACTCCGCGCCCGACCGGGGGTATACTCCCGCCCGCGGGCTTGTAGCTCAGGTGGCTAGAGCGTACCCCTGATAAGGGTAAGGTCGCTGGTTCGAGTCCAGCCAGGCCCATTTCCCGCGGCAACCCAGCCGCGATCCCCTCCTTCCTCTCCTTTTCCCGCTCTTCCTGCCCGGACCCCAGTGCCGGCGCGTCGCAGTCCGGCAGAGCCCCGGAACGCTTGGCCTCGCCCGGCTTCCCCGCCCCCCGGGTGCCCGCCGGCCCCCACTCCCCATGAACCCCGACGACGCGGCCTCCCCCGGTTCGGCCCCTGCCCCCGCCGGTGGCCCCTTCGCCGACATCTCCGACAACCCCCGCATCCCGATCCTGATGCGCCACCTGGGCGCCCTCTCCGACGCCCAGGAGCCCCTTGCCGTCCTCGACGACTTCGTCGCCGCGATCCGCGGCCTCGACGGTCCCCGCACCTACATCTCCCTCCACACCCAGGACCTCCCCCCGGGGCAGTACCGCATCGCCCGCTGGCTCACCGCCGATGGGCGCGACCTTGTCCGCCCCGCCAGCCCCTGGCGGGGGCCGGACCTCGCCCCGGTCGTCCACGCCGGCGGGTTCCTCGCGCAGGTCATCGCCACGCCGGCCCCGAAGCTCGCCCCCAACCTCCGGCTCGACGGCGACCCGGTCCTCGGGCCGGAGGCGGCGTCGCTGCGATCGATGATCGCGGTGCCGTTCGTCCACGGCGGGCGGCCGATCGCGTGGACGCTCCTGTTCCAGGCCGAGCCCGACTCGTTCACCCCACGCGACCTGGAGGCCTCGATGCTCCGCACCACGCTCATCGGCGCGACCGCCGCGAGCGTCCTGGCGAACCAGCAGCTCCGCGCCGCCTCGGACTGGATCCAGTCCGAGGTCGATCAGATCGCCCAGATCCAGCGGAGCCTGCTCCCGCAGGAGGAGCCGGACGTCCCCGGGCTGTCGTTCGCCGCGAGCTACGCGACCTTCGACCGCGCCGGGGGCGACTACTACGACCTGCTCCCGCTGCGCCACCTTCCGGATGAGCTGCCCCTGGCCCGGTACACCGAGGACCTCGCCAGCCCCTGGGCGATCCTCATCGCCGACGCCTCCGGCCACGGCCCCTCGGCCGCGGTCGTGGTCGCCATGCTCCACGCCATCCTGCACGGGTACCAACCCCCGCAGGAAGGCCCGCCGAGCCCGGCCGAGATGCTCGAGCAGTTCAGCCGGCGGCTCTTCGCGCGGCGGATCGGCGCGGGGGCGTCGTTCGTCACCGCGTTCCTGGGGATCTACGACCCGGTGGCGAGGACGCTAACGTACGCCAACGCCGGGCACCACCCCCCGCTGCTCCGCACGCCGCGGGAGAGCGGCGGCCTGCCGACGGTCGCCGAGCTGGACTCCCCCCGCGGCACCCCGATGGGCGTCCGCGACCACGTCGGCGCCGAGGACCGCACGATCACGCTGACCCCCGGTCAGATGATCCTGCTTTTCACCGACGGCGTCGTCGAGGCGACGGGAGAGGGCCGCGGCGACTTCGGGATCGTGGCCCTCCGCGACGCCCTCGCCCGCGGCCCCGACGATCCCCGCGCCCTGCTCGCCCACCTCGCGGCGGCCCTCCGCGACCACGAGTCCGCCACACGCCCCCACGACGACCAGACGCTCGTGGCGCTCCGGGCGATCTGAGTCGCCATCGATTATAAGCGCACTTTTGTGCTTACTGGAGCGACGGAAGATCGCCGGAGGAAGAGCCCGGCCGGCCCGGGCCGCCGGCGGGCCGACTCCTCAACCCGTCCGCGACCCTTCCCGCATCCGACTTGACACGCCGCGCGGGCGGATTACGCTGATGACGTCTCAGGCGGCCCGGGGCCGGATCTGCCCCGGGCTGAACAAGGGAAGCGTGGTGAAAGGCCACCGCGGACGCGCCGCCGTAAGGGGTGAGCAAGCGCGGGCTCAACGAGAGGCCACTGTCCTGTAGCGGATGGGAAGGCCGAGCCCGCAGAATCCTCCTCGACGAGGAACCCCGAGCCGGAAGACCTGCCTGGGACCTGTGTTTGGCCGCCCTCGCGACCCAGGGCGCCGGCATCGACGCGCTGCGCGTTCCCGGCGGCGCTCGCATCCGGCACAACCCCGCGAGAGCGCTCCCCCTCGTCCTGGGAACCGTCCCGCGCGATCCGGGATGAACTCGGAGCCCCCGCCCATGCAACGACGTTGTTCCCTGCTTGCGCGCGCCGCGTGCGCCCTGCTCTCGCTCGCCGCGCCGTGCGCTGCGCAGTCCGCCTTCGAGTCTTACGGCGAGGCGTACCGGCCCGTGTCGCTCCCGGCGGCCGCGGCGGGCTCGGCCGCCACCGCCGGCGCGACGCTCCCCGACGGCCGCATCCTCGCGGTCACCGGCCTGGGGGTCTACCGGGAGACCGGCGCGGGCTCCGGCGCGTTCGAGCTCGTCGCCACGCTCGACGCCGGCCAGATGGGCGAGACGACCGACCCGGCTTTCATCCGCGTCTCCCCCGACGGCGGGCGGATCGCCGTCGGCGGCGGGGCCGACCGGCCCGTCGCGGTCTTCGCGGCCTCGTCGCTGGGGACCGGCGCAGCGCCCGCGTCGCTCACCCCGGGGATCGCGGACTACTTCCATGTGCCGCACTTCGACGCCGCCTGGGCCGACTCGACGCGCCTGGCCCTCACCGCCGGCGGGAGCGATCTCACGTCGCGCATCACCCTGCTTGACGTCACCAGCGCCCCCGCCGCGCCGCTGAACCGGACGATCATCGACAACATCCGCGGCGCCTCCGGCGGGATCGCCTTCGACAGCGCGGGGCGGCTGTACACCGGCAACGGGTACGGCGGCGAGCCCGGATGGTCCACCACGGGCACGCTCCGGGCCTTCGCCGCGTCGGTGCTCGACGCCCCCGCCCCCGAGGACTTCGAGACCGGCGGCGTGCTCATCGGCGAGGTCCTCTCCGCGACGTCGCTGTCGTTCGACCTCGAGGGGAACCTGCTCGTCGGCGGCGGCGACTTCGGGGAGTTCGACGTCGGCTACCTCGGCGTGATCTCCGGCGGGGCCCTCGCGGCCGCGCTCGCCGGGCTGGGGCCGATCGACGCCTCGGACCCGTCGCAGCTGCGCCGGCTCACCCCCACGACCGACCCCTTCGCCTTCTACGGCTCGGCGTTCAACCCCGCCACCGGCGAGGCGTACGTCACCTACACGGACTTCTTCACCGGCGAGACGACGTGGTTCGCGACGATCCCTGCACCGGGCGGCGCGGTGGTCTTGACGACCTTCGCTATTGCTGCGGGAAGGAGGGGCCGCCGTGGGTAAGAACCACCTGAGGGCAGCTTTTCTGGCCGCGCTCCCCGCGGCCGCGGCGGCGCCGGCGATCGCGCAGCCCTCCGACTTCGCCACCCGCGTCGTCGCGTACGAACCCGCCCCCGGGCAGCTCGTGGACAATCTGCTGTTCAATGATCCCACGCGCGCCCTGGGCCCCCCCATCGGCGGCGGCACGCTCGCGCCGGACAACACCAAGCTCGTCTCCCTCGGCGGCTTCGGCGGGTCGATCACCCTCGGCTTCGACCGCCCGATCCACGACGATCCGCGCAACCCCCTCGGCATGGACCTGATCGTCTTCGGCAACGCCTTCTATCCCTCCGGCAACCCGAACCGCCGGTTCGCCGAGGGGGCGACCGTCGAGGTCAGCCGCGACGAGAACGGCAACGGCCTCGCCGACGACCCGTGGTACCTCATCCGCGGCACGCACCTTGGCGAGCCCGGCACACCCCCCGCGGCCTACCTCGCCTTCCAGACGTGGGACGACGACTTCGATTCCCCCCTCTACCCGCCGCTGAGCCCCGCGTGGCTCCCGCCGGGGGCGAGCGGGCAGTGGACCACCACCGGCTACCTCCTCCCCGCGGCGGTTTTCAGCCTTCCCGTCGTCGCCAACCCCCTCGGCCCGGGCGCGGAGGAGGAGGGGATCTACGGCTACGCCGACATGTCGCCCACGCTCATCCTCGGCGATACCAACGGCGACAACATCGTGGACGACCCCGCCCTCACGCCGGAGCGGTTCTACACCATCCCGGACGATCCGCGCACCGTCGGGATCACGCCCGGTTCCGGCGGCGGGGACGCCATCGACATCGCCTGGGCGGTGGACCCGCTGACGGGCGAGCCCGCGGGGCTGACCTCGGTGGACTTCGTCCGCATCACCACGGCGGTCAACGCGGTCAACGGCGTGCTCGGCGAGGTGTCCGCGGAGGTCGCGGCGGTGGCGATCGTGCGGCCGGTGGTCCGCTCCGACATCGACGGCGACGGGGCGATCACCAGCTCGGACATCAGCGCGTTCCTGACCCTCTGGCTCGCGGACGTCACCGGGCAGAGCCCGGGCTCGGGCGACTTCGACGGCGACGGGACGACCAACTCGTCGGACATCAGCGCGTTCCTCGCGGCGTGGCTGGCGCGGGAGTAACCCGGCGATGACGCGGCGGCGTTGCGGACATGCCGGGTTCACGCTCATCGAGCTGCTCGTGGTGGTCGCGATCCTCGCGCTGCTGGCGGGCCTGCTGCTCCCCGCGCTGGCCGGGGCGCGGGGAGCGGCGCGGCGGGCGGTGTGCGGCTCGAACTTGCGGCAGCTCATCCTGGCCGCGGAGATGTACGCCGACGACCACCGCGGCCACTACCCGCCCGGGGCGGCGGACATGCTGGTGAACCTGTCGCGCTGGCACGGCTCGCGGGGCGCCCCCTCCGAGCCGTTCCAGCCCGTCGGCGGCGCGCTGACCGGGTACATCAACGGCAGCGGCGACGATGCCTCCCCCGGCGCGAGCCACGCCCTGCGGACGTGCCCGGAGCTCTCGCGCACGCTCGCCGCGGGCGCCGGCGGCGGGTTCGAGCGATCCGCGGGCGGGTACGGGTACAACAACGCGTTCGTCGGAACCCTGCGCCGGCCGGTCGGGCCACGGGGGGCGGGGTCGGGTGTCTGGGCGGTGCAGAGCGACCGGACGGGCTCGCCGCGGCACCTGTTCCAGACGCCCGCGCGCACGATCGCCTTCGGCGACGCCGCGCTGGCGACGGATGCGGGGCTCATCGAGTACAGCTTCATCGAGGCGAGGTTCTGGCCGGACATGCCGGGGCAGCGGACGGACCCGTCCACGCATTTCCGCCATGGCGGGGCCGCCCTGCTGGCGTGGCTCGACGGGCACGTGGCGGGGGAGGCGATGGCGTTCACGTGGTCCAGCGGGCTGCACGGCGGCGATCCGGCGGCGCTGAAGGTCGGCTGGCCCGGAGAAGCGGACGACAACTCGCTCTTTGATTACCGGTGAGCGGGGCGCGGCAGGATCAGGGGATGACCGAGACGTCCTCACCGGCGATGGCGCCGAGGTGGATGCCCCCCGGCGAGCCGTCGGTGTCTACGACGACGGACGTTCTGAACCAGCGTCGGAAGGCTTCGGTTCGAGCGACCTCGCCTCGCGCGCCGTCCGCTCCATCAACTCCCGGATCGCCGGCGTGAACTTCCCCTGCGTCTCCTCCAGCGCCGGCAGCACCGCTTCGAGCAGCGCGTCCCGCACGAGGTTCCCCATCCCCCCCTCGCCCCGGACCAGCAGCCCCATCCGGGTCGCCTCTCCGATCACTCGACGCGCCTTGTACCCCCCCGCCTGGCTCCACGGGATCATGACGACGCTCCTGTCCCCCTTCGCCAAGTTTATCACCGCGAACGCTGGCGCGGCCGAGCTCGAGGCCCTGGCCCGCCGCGGAAAGAAAAACGGGCCGGACGCCTGAGCGTCCGGCCCGTTCATTGGTCACATGCAGAATTCGAGAGGGATCAGCTCTCGGCCGCGGCCCCGGCCTTGTCGGCCACCTCGGCGCCGGGGACCTCGACCCGCGGCACGCCGAGCGGCTCGTTGCGGTCGGCGCCGAGGGCCTCGGCCTCGCGCCGGGCCTCCTCGAGCATCTCCTGCTCGTCGTCGTAGCCGCCGGCGGGAAGCTCGACGAGCGGCTTGACGCGGATCGCCTGGTAGGGCTTGAAGCCGGTGCCGGCGGGGATCAGGTGGCCCAGGAGGACGTTCTCCTTCAGGCCGACCAGCTCGTCCACCGCGCCGCGGAGGGCGGCCTCGGTGAGGACCTTCGTGGTCTCCTGGAACGAGGCGCCCGAGAGGAACGACTCGCTCTGGAGGCTGGCCTTGGTGATGCCCAGCAGCAGGGTCCGGCCGGTGGCGGGGCGGGCCCGCTTGGCCTTCGCCGGCTCCTTGCCCGCGGCCTCGGCCTTGGCGTTGGCCTCGCGGACCTCGGCCTTGGAGACCAGGGCGTCCTTGGGCAGGTCGGTGCCGCCCGGCTCGGTGATGCGGACCATCTCCGCGATCTCCGCGTTCTTGCGCCGGAACTCGAACTTGTCGACGACGTCCTGCGGGAGCAGGTCGGTGTCGCCGGGGTTCTCGACCCGGACCTTGCGGAGCATCTGGGCGACGATCACCTCGATGTGCTTGTCGTTGATCTCGACGCCCTGGGCGCGGTAGACGCTCTGGACCTCGTCGAGCATGTAGCTCCACAGGGCCTCCTCGCCCTTGATCCGGAGGATGTCGTGCGGGACCAGCGGACCCTCGATGAGCGGGTCGCCGGCCTGCACGTAGTCGCCGGTGTGGACGAGCAGGTGCCGGTCCTGGGGGACGTGGTGGTCCTTCTCGATGCCCGAGTCGCTGATGACGCGGATGGTCATCTTGCCCTTGCGCTTGTCGGAGAGGATCTCGACCCGCCCGGAGATCTCGGCCATGACGGCCGGGTCCTTGGGCTTGCGGGCCTCGAAGATCTCGGTGACGCGAGGCAGACCGCCGACGATGTCCTGGCTGCCGGCCGCGGCGCGGGGCTGGCGGGCGAGCATCTGCCCGGCCTGGATGTCCTGCCCGTCGAGGGCCTCGATGCGGGCCTTGGCGGGGAGGTAGTGGAAGTCCAGGATCTGCCCCGCTTCGTCCTCGATGACGATCTGCGGGTGCTTCTCGCCCTTGTGCTCGATGACCACGAGGGCCTTCTTGCCCTGGCCGGCCTCCTCCTCGCGGACGGTCTCGCCGATCTCGATGTCCACGTAGCGGACCTTGCCGGGCTTCTCGGCGAGGATGGGGAGGCGGTGCGGGTCCCACTTGATCAGCTGCTGGCCGCGCTTCACCTCCTCGCCGGGCTTGGCGAGGATGTAGGCGCCGTAGGGGACCTTGTACTTCTCCAGCTCGCGCCCCTTGGGGTCGAGGATGGCGATCTCGCCGTTGCGCTTCAGCGAGATGAGCACCGGGTTGCCATCGTCGTCCACGCCGGGGACCTCGTTGCAGTCCCGCAGCTCGACGACGCCGGCGTGGGCCGCACGCTCCTCGGTGTTGAGGATGTCGCGCGAGCCGATGCCGCCGGTGTGGAAGGTCCGCATCGTCAGCTGCGTGCCGGGCTCGCCGATGGACTGGGCGGCGATGATGCCCACCGCCATGCCGGGCTCGACCAGCTTGCCGGTGGAGAGGTCCATGCCGTAGTCCAGCACCGAGCAGCCGAAGCGGCTGTCGCTGGTCAGCGGGGAGCGGACGGAGACCGACTCGATGCCCAGGGCCTCGATCTTGTCGGCCGCCTCCGCGGTGATCATCTCGTTCTCGCTGACGATCACCTCGTCGGTCACGGGGTTGACGATGGTGTTGCGGCTGACGCGGCCGATGATCTGCTTGCGCAGCGGCACGTCGATCTTCTCGCCCTTGTACAGGGCGCGCTTGACGATGCCGCGCTTCGAGCCGCAGTCGTACTCGCTGATGATGACGCTCTGGGCCACGTCGCACAGCTTGCGGGTGAGGTACCCCGAGTCCGCGGTCTTGAGCGCGGTGTCCGCCAGGCCCTTGCGGGCGCCGTGGGTGGAGGAGAAGTACTCGAGGATCCGCAGGCCCTCGCGGAAGTTGGCGCGGATGGGCGTCTCGATGATCTCGCCGCTGGGCTTGGCCATCAGGCCGCGCATGCCGGCTAGCTGCATCATCTGGCTGACGTTGCCGCGGGCCCCGGAGTCCGACATCAGGTACACCGGGTTGAGGTACAGCGGGTGGTCCTTGGAGTCGATCGGGGCCTCGGTGCCGTCCGGGTTGCGGCGGTCGCTCTTGAGGGTCTCGATCAGCTTCTTGGTGACCTGCTCGCGGCAGTGCGACCAGATGTCCAGCAGCTGGTTGTACCGCTCGCGCTCGGTGATCAGGCCGCGCTCGTAGTTCTTCTCGACGCGGTCAACCTTCTTCTGGGCTTCGTCGATGAGCTTCTGCTTGTCCTCGGGGATCCGCATGTCGGTCACGCCGAAGGACAGGCCCGCCAGGGTCGACTGCTTGAAGCCGATCTCCTTCATGCGGTCCAGCAGGTCGATCGTCGCCGGCCGGCCGTTGATGGCGTACACGTCGTCGATGACGCGGGCGCACCCCTTCTTGCCCAGGGCGCAGTTGTAGAACGCCATCCCGGGGCTGAGGATGTCCGAGAAGAGGATGCGGCCGGCGGTGGTGACGATCCGGCCGTCCTTGGGCATCGGCTTGGGCTCGGCGCCCTGCTCCTCGACGTACTCGCTGAAGCCGTCCAGGCGGACCAGGATCGGCTGCTGGAGGCCGATCTTGCCGTGCTCGTAGGCCAGCAGCGCCTCCATCCGGTCCTTGAAGCGGGGGAGGGCGCGGACCTCCGGGTCCTCGTAGTTGGGGATGCTCGAGGAGATCGCCGGCATCGCGACGGTGATGAAGTACACCCCCATCACGATGTCCTGGCTGGGGGAGATGATCGGCTTGCCGTTGGCCGGGCCGAAGATGTTGTGCGTGCTGAGCATCAGCACGTGCGCCTCGGCCTGGGCCTCGATCGACAGCGGCAGGTGCACGGCCATCTGGTCGCCGTCGAAGTCGGCGTTGAAGCCGCCGCAGACCAGCGGGTGGATGCGGATGGCGTTGCCCTCCACGAGCACCGGCTCGAAGGCCTGGATGCCCATGCGGTGCAGGGTCGGGGCGCGGTTGAGCATCACCGGGTGCTGGTAGATGACCTCCTCGAGGATGTCCCACACCTCGGGGTCGCGGCGCTCCAGCATCCGCTTGGCGCTCTTGATGGTGTCCGCCAGCCCGTGCTCCTTGAGCTTGCGGATGATGAACGGCTGGTACAGCTCCAGGGCGATCTTCTTGGGCAGGCCGCACTGGTGCAGCTTCAGCTCCGGGCCCACGACGATCACCGAGCGGGCGGAGTAGTCCACGCGCTTGCCCAGCAGGTTCTCGCGGAAGCGGCCCTGCTTGCCCTTGATCATGTCCGTCAGCGACTTCAGCGGTCGGTTGGAGGAGCCCAGCACCGGCCGACGGCAGCGGTTGTTGTCGAACAACGCGTCCACCGCCTGCTGCAGCATCCGCTTCTCGTTGCGGATGATGACCTCGGGGGCGTTGAGGTCCATCAGCTTCTTGAGGCGGTTGTTGCGGTTGATGATGCGGCGGTAGAGGTCGTTGAGGTCGCTGGTGGCGAAGTTGCCGCTCTCCAGCAGCACCAGCGGGCGGAGGTCCGGCGGGATGACCGGGATGACGTCCATCACCAGCCACGCCGGGTCGTTCTCGCTGCCGCGGATCTGCTCGACGATCTTCAGCCGCTTGGCCAGGTCCTTGATCTTCTGCTTGGAGCGGGTGTTCTTCAGGTCCTCGCGGATCTCCGAGGCGAGCTTGTCCAGGTCGGTCCGCTCGATGAGCTCGCGGATCGCCTCGGCGCCCATCAGCGCCCGGAAGGCGTTGCCGTACTTCTCCAGCGCCTGGCGGTGCTCCTCCTCGGTGAGCATCTGCTTGAACTTCAGCTCGGTGTCGCCGGGGTCCACGACGACGTAGTCCTGGAAGTAGATCACCTTCTCCAGGTCGGCGGTCTTCATGGCCAGCAGGTTGCCCAGGCGGCTGGGCATGGCCTTGAAGAACCAGATGTGCACGATCGGCGCGGCCAGGTTGATGTGGCCCATGCGCTTGCGGCGGACGCGGGAGTGCGTCACCTTCACGCCGCAGCGGTCGCAGATGATGCCCTTGTACTTCGTGCCCTTGTACTTGCCGCAGGCGCACTCGTAGTCGCGCTCGGGCCCGAAGATGCGCTCGCAGAACAGCCCGTCCTTCTCGGGGCGGTAGGTGCGGTAGTTGATCGTCTCGGGCTTCTTCACCTCGCCGTACGACCACGACCGGATGTCGTTGGGCGACGCCAGGGAGACCTTGATCGCCCCGTAGTCGTTGATCCGGTCGTAGACGCTCTCGCCCATGTGCTTATCCAAGCTTCGCACCCCTTCTAGGAGTTCCTCTCGTCCGGCGCGGCGCGTCCGCCGCGGGGCCGAGTCTGAGTTCGTCGATTCGTCTCGTCGCCTCCCGGCGCGGGCTCGCCCGCCGCGCGCCGGGCCCCCCGCCCCCGCGCCCCGGAGCGGCTACAGCAGGCTGCCGCCGTCGGTCCGCTTCTTCTCCAGCGTCACGTTCATGCCGAGCCCCTTGAGCTCGTTGCACAGCACGTCGAACGCCACGGGCATCCCGGCCTCGAGCGTGTTGGTGCCCTTGACCATCGACTCGTAGATCTTGGTCCGGCCCTCGACGTCGTCGCTCTTGACCGTCAGCAGCTCCTGCAGGATGTACGCCGCGCCGTACGCCTCGAGCGCCCACACCTCCATCTCGCCGAAGCGCTGGCCGCCGGTGCGGGCCTTGCCGCCCAGGGGCTGCTGCGTGATGAGCGAGTAGGGGCCGGTGGCCCGGGCGTGGATCTTGTCGTCCACGAGGTGGTGCAGCTTCAGCATGTACATGAAGCCCACCGTCGTCTTCTGCGTGAACGGCTCGCCCGTGCGGCCGTCGAAGAGCTGGATCTTCCCGCCGCGGGGCATCCGGGCGAGGATCTCGCGCGGGTGCGCCCACGTGCCGGTCCGCTCGAACTCCGCCAGGCGCTCCTCGACGTGCCTGTTGGCCTCGGCGACCGCGGCGTGGACCTCCTCCTCGCTCGCCCCGTCGAAGACCGGGCTGACGGCCTGGAAGCCCAGCACGTGCGCCGCCCAGCCCAGGTGCGTCTCGAGGATCTGCCCGACGTTCATGCGGCTGGGCACGCCCAGCGGGTTCAGCAGCACGTCCACCGGCGTGCCGTCCTCCATGAACGGCATGTCCTCCTCGGGGACGATGCGGGCGATGACGCCCTTGTTCCCGTGGCGGCCGGCCATCTTGTCGCCCACCGACAGCGCCCGCTTGGTGGCCAGGTAGACCTTGACCATCTCGAGCACGCCGCTGGGGAGCTCGTCGCCCCGCTTCATGTGCCCGATCTTGCGGTTCTTCTCCTTGCGGTTGGCGTCGATGCGGGGCCAGAACTGGCGGTAGGTCGTCTCCGCCTTCTCCTTGGCCTCCTTCGAGCCCTTGATCCACTTGAGGTCGAAGTTCTCGATCTGCTCGAGGATGACCTCGGGCAGGTCGCTGGCGCCGACCTTCTGGCGGGTGGACGGGTCGACCATCTCCGTGCCGATGATCTCGTTGATCTGCGCGACCATCTGCTTGAAGAGCACGATGGCCTTGCGGTCCATCTCCGCCCCGTAGTCGTCGATCTCCTTCTGCAGCCGCTTCTTCTGCTCGGCGGAGAGGTGCATCCGCCGGCTGAAGCGCCGGGCGCCGATGACGATCCCCTCCACGCCCGCGGGCACCTCCAGCGAGTCGTTCTTCACGTCCTCGCCGGCGCGGCCGAAGATGGCGTGCAGCAGCTTCTCCTCGGGCGTCAGCTCGCTCTTGGACTTCGGGCTGACCTTGCCCACCAGGATGTCCCCCGGGCCCACGCGGGCACCGATGCGGATCACCCCGTGCTCGTCCAGGTTGCGGAGCATCTTCTCCGAGACGTTGGGGATGTCGCGGGTGAACTCCTCGCGCCCCAGCTTGGTCTCGCGGACCTCGACGTCGAAGCTGTCGATGTGGATCGACGTGAAGACGTCGTCCTTCACCAGGCGCTCGTTGATGACGATCGCGTCCTCGAAGTTGTACCCGTCGAAGGTGTTGAACGCGACCAGCGCGTTCTTGCCGATGGCCAGCTCGCCGAATCGCGTGCTCGGGCCGTCGGCGATGATCTCGCCCTTCTTCACCTTCTGCCCGGGGTAGACGATCGGCCGCTGGTTCAGGCACGTCCGCTCGTTGAGCCCGGCGAACTTGCGCAGCTCGTACTCGTCGGAGTTGTCGATGACGACCCGCTGCGAGTCCACGTACGTGACGGTCCCGGCGTTCTTCGCCTTGACCACCATGCCCGAGTTGCGGCCGACCTCCTGCTCCATGCCCGTGGCCACGATCGGCGGGTCCACCTTGATCAGCGGCACCGCCTGGCGCTGCATGTTCGAGCCCATCAGCGCCCGGTTGGCGTCGTCGTGCTCAAGGAACGGGATCAGCGCCGCCGAGACCCCGACGATCTGCTTGGGCGCGATGTCCACGTACTCGACCATGGACGAGTCGACCTCGGCCAGCTCGCCGTTGACCCGGGCCATGATCGCGCCCTTGCGCAGCTGCCCGTCGTCCTCCAGCGCGTCCGCCGGCGCCAGCACCGCCTTCATCTCCTCGTCGGCCCGGAGGTGGACGACCTTGCTGGTCACCTTCCCGTCCTTCGCCACCCGGTACGGCGTCCGCAGGAACCCGTACTCGTCGATCGACGCGTAGATCCCCAGGCTGGCGATCAGGCCGATGTTGGTCCCCTCGGGCGTCTCGATCGGGCAGATCCGGCCGTAGTGCGAGATGTGCACGTCGCGGACCTCGAAGCCCGCCCGCTTGCGGTTCAGGCCGCCGGGGCCGAGCGCGCTGAGGCGCCGCTCGTGCACCAGGCTCGACAGCGGGTTGGTCTGGTCGACGACCTGCGACAGCTCGCTGCGCCCGAAGAAGAAGTCGATCGCGCTGGAGATGCTCTTGGAGTTCACCAGGTCCGCGATCTTCGCCAGCTCGTCCGGGTTCTTGACGCTCATCCGCTCCTGCACGGTGCGGCGCAGCTTCAGGAACCCCTTGCGCAGCTCCTCCACCGCCAGCTCGTCCAGCGTCCGCAGCCGGCGGTTGCCCAGGTGGTCGATGTCGTCCACCTGCGCCACCGGGCGGCCCGTCTTCGGGTCCGGCCGCTTGGACCGCAGGTCCAGGATGTACTGGATCACGCGGAGGAAGTCCTCCGCCATGATGAACATCCGGTCCTCGGGGGTGTTGAGGTTGAACTTGCGGTTGATCCGGAACCGCCCGACCTTCCCCAGGCGGTAGCGGTTCTCGTCGTAGAACTTCTCGTAGAACAGCTGCTTGGCCTTGTCCACCTGCGGCGGGTTGCCCGGGCGGAGCTTGGAGTAGACCTTCAGCAGCGCACGCTCGTAGTCGCTCGGGGCGTCGAACTGGTCCAGCCGCTCCTCGGCCACCGTGTTCAGGATCAGGGTGTCGCTCGGGTTCTGGATGACCCGGACCTTCTTGAGGCTGCTGGCGATGATCTTCGCCGCGGCCTCCTCCCCGATCATCCGGCCCACGTGCACCAGCTCCTCGCCGGTCTCGGTGTCCACGATGCTCGAGGCCGCCCAGTGGTCCGCCCGGACCTGGTCGGCCTTGATCTCGCTCACCTCGTAGAACAGGCTCAGGATCGCGTCCGTCGAGGCGATCGACTCGTCCAGGCACCGCAGGAACGTCGTCGCCGCGAGCTTGGTGGACTGGTCGATCCGCATCGCCAGCACGTCCTTCTTCGTCACCTCCAGCTCGATCCACGAGCCGCGCTCGGGGATGATCCGGCTGGAGTGCAGCGGCCGGTCCGCCTCCGCCGAGACGATGGAGAAGTCCACGCCCGGCGAGCGGTGCAGCTGGTTGACGATGACGCGCTCGGCGCCGTTGACGATGAACTCGCCCCCGCCCATCATGATCGGGAACTCGCCGAGGTAGATCTCCTCCTCGGCCACGTCCGGGTGCCCCTGGCGCACGAGGCGCACGGCGATCCGGAACGGCATCCCGTACGTCAGCCGCAGCTCGCGGCACTCGTCGGGGGTGTACCGCGGCTCCTCCAGGACGTAGTACTGGTACTCCAGCTGCATCGTCCCGTCGTAGCTCTCGATCGGGAAGACCTCCCGCAGGAGAGCCTCGAGCCCCAGCGACTTGTCACGTTCCTCCGGCGACTTGCCGATCTGTAGGAACCGCTCGTAGGCGTCGGTCTGCACCTGGGTCAGATCGAGCACGGGGACGGCGTCACCGCGCTTGGCGAAGCTGCGCACTCTCGTCGCTGCCATCGAATCCCTCATGATGGTTGGAACAACCGCACCAGCCGCGCTGGGCCGCTGGGGTTCGAATGTGATCGAAGACTGTAATCCACCCGTTTCGTGCCGCGTCGAACCAAATAGTTTAGCCCCACCGGCGCCGGCAAGCAACCGGCCCGGGGGAGGCGCATAATTCCCCCTTTTTCGGGTAGCGCCGGCCGGGGCTCGGCCCCCCTTCTAGCCCCCCCCGAGTCCGGGCGGCCCCTCAAGAATCCGGCGTTTCCCGGTTCCCGTCCGGCCCCGCCTCCGCTCGGGCCGCCGGCCGGCCGGGCGACCGGGCCGCCAAAAAACACGGCGGGCCCGCGCCAAGCGCGGGCCCGCGTGCTTCGTGCCGGTGATCCGGGCGGGCCGGGCTCAGGCGAGCTCGACGGTCGCGCCGTTCTCCTCGAGGGTCTTCTTGAGCTTCTCCGCGTCCTCCTTGGAGATGCCCTGCTTGACGGGCTTGGGGGCCCCGTCCACCAGGTCCTTGGCCTCCTTCAGGCCCAGACCGGTCGCCTCGCGGACGACCTTGATGACCTGGATCTTCTTGTCGCCCGCGGACTTGAGGATGACGTCGAAGGTCGACTTCTCCTCGGCGGCCGGGGCGGCCCCGCCGCCGCCGCCGCCACCCGCGGCCATCACCACGGCGCCGCCCGCTGCGGCCTCGATGCCGTAGGTCTCCTTCATGTAGTTGCTCAGCTCGACCGCGTCCTTGAGGGACAGGGCCGCCAGCTGGTCACCGAGTTCCTGAATCGTCGCCATGGTGCGAACCTCTTTCTTGCTTGCGCCGCCGGCCTGCGCCGCCGCCGCGGTGATCTCCGCCGAGAGGGAGCCGACCTGTTCGGCTCTTTAACCCCGTCCGGGGCCAGTCGGCGGTCGATGTCGGGAAGTCAAAGGGCCGGATCGCCAAGGGCCAAATCCGATCCGCCCGTGAACTCTCCATTCCTGCTCTGGCCATCTGGCGCTGTGCCATCTGGCCCAGTTCCTTTGTCAGCCGACCTTCGCGATCGTCTCGCCCTTCTCCAGCTTCTCCTCGATCGCCTTGATGATGCCGGCGACCTTGGCGCCCGGGCCCTTGACCTGGGCCATGAGCTTGCGGGCGGGGCTGACGACGAGGGTGACGACCTGGCCGATCGCCTCGTCGCGGGTCGGGAACTTGCTCAGCTCCTCGACGCCCTTCTTCCCCTCGAAGAGCGTGCCGTCCAGGACGGCGCCCTTGAGCTCGATCCCGGGGAACTGCTCGACGAGCTTCACGATCTCGCGGGCGACCTCGACGACCGACTGGCCGCCGAAGGCGATCGCGCTCGGCCCCTTGAGCAGCGGCGTCAGCGCCTCCAGCCCGGTGCCGGCGAAGTTCCGCCGCGCCAGGGCGTTGCGGATGACGGTGATGCGGATGTCCTTCTTGCGGAGCTCGTTGCGGACCTTGGTCGTCTCGACCGCGCTCACCCCGCGGATGCTGATGAGCATCGCGTCGCTGGTGTCCCCCAGCCGGTCCGCGTACTCCCGCATGATCATTTCTTTGACAGGCTTCGACATGCTCTGGCTCCTGCGGACGGCTTACACAGCCGCGGCGGACGCGACCTTGATCTGAACGCCGGGGGTCATCGTGCCGCTGACCACCACCTTCTTGATGTACTGCCCCTTGGCGGCGGACGGGCGGACCCGCTCGATGGTCCGGATGAAGTGCTCCAGGTTCTCGACCAGGTCGGCGTCCGGGAAGCTCATCTTCCCGATGACCCCGTGGATGTTGCCGCCCTTGTCGTTGCGGTACTCGACCTTGCCGGCGGAGTACTCCCGGACCGCCTCGACGACGTTCGGCGTCACGGTCCCGGCCTTCGGCGAGGGCATCAGCCCCTTGGGGCCCAGCACCTTACCCAGGCGGGAGACGACGCGCATCATGTCCGGCGAGGCGATGGCCACGTCGAAGTCCATCCAGCCCCCCTCGATCTTCGCGACCAGCTCCTCGCCCCCCGTCTCGACCGCGCCCGCGGCCTTGGCCTCGGGGGCGACGTCCTCGCGGCAGAAGGCGACCACGCGCTTGGTCTTGCCGATCCCCTTCGGCAGCGCCACCGCGCCGCGGATCGCCTGGTCCGCCTGCGTCGGGTCGATGCCCAGGTGGAAGACCACGTTGACGGTCTGGTCGAACTTCGGGCCCTTGTACTTCTTCAGCGCCGCGATCGCCTCCGCCGGCGGCAGCGCCTCGGCGGGGATCATCTCCTTGTTGGCGCGGGCTCGTTTGGCAAGCTTCGGCATTGGCTCAGCCCTCCACCGTGATGCCCATGGAACGGGCGGTGCCTTCGATGATCTTCATCGCCGCGTCCAGCGAGCCGGCGTTCAGGTCCGCCAGCTTCTCCTCCGCGATGGCCTTGACCTGCTCGCGGGTGATGCTGCCGACCTTGTTCTTGTTCGGGACGCCCGAGCCCTTCTCGACCTTCGCCGCGTCCTTGATCAGAACCGCCGCCGGCGAGCTCTTGATCTCGAACGTGAACGACCGGTCCGAGTAGGTCGTGATGATGCAGCCGACGACCTTGCCGTTGAGCTTGGCAGTCGCGGCGTTGAACTGCTGGATGAACTGGCCGGGGTTGACCCCGTTGCCGCCCAGCGCAGGGCCCAGCGGCGGCGCCGGGGTGGCCTTGCCACCCGGGGCCATGATCTTGAACTGTTTGACAACTTCTTTCTTGGCCATGGTGCTCCACCTCCCACCGGCCCGGCCCGGCGCCCCACAAGGGGTTCGGGGCCAACTCCCATCCGGCCAAGGGGGGGAGGGGCGCGGTAGTGAAAACGGCCTGTGATGTGCGCGGGCGCGGCGACGCCGCCCCGCAAAAGGGCCCGAACTTTAGACATCGCTCAGATGGCGGACAAGCAGCCGTCCCCCACCACCACCGCACTCCGCCGGCGCGGGAGGACCTCTTCATCCTCACCCCGCCTTGACTCTCCAAGCGTCCCGCTTATGCTCAAAGCCCACTGAGACTGAGTCTCAATAACACCAAAAGCCGACCGCCCGGAGCCCTCCATCATGACCACCCTCCTCGCCGGAGCCGCCGACGCCGCCACCCCGTCCCCCTCCGACACCGCCGGCCACCCCAACGCCGGCGACAGGAAGAAGGCCGTTTGGGCGAAGCGCGCCGGCGCTGGCGTCTTCCTCTTCTTCCTGATCAAAGGGCTCCTCTGGCTCATCGTCCCTCCGGCCCTGATCCTCGGCGCCCGCCTCTTCGCCCAGTAACCCCCCACTTCCCCACTTTCCCCCTCCCTCCGCACCACCCAGCCCCCCGGAGCCCTGCGATGCCCGAAACGCTCCCTCTCTCCGCGAGACTCAAGTCGGAGACGCACGACCAGCACATCCGCGCTGAGCGGCACCCTGTTCAGCACTCCCTCGTCGGCGGGCGCACCACCACCGCCGAGTACATCCGCTACCTCGAGCAGATGCACCACATGCACGAGGGGTTCGAGCGGGCCCTGCGCCGGGCCGCGGCGGCGAACCCCACGGTCGGCGCCTTCGTGCAGGAGCACCACTACCGCCTCCCGCAGCTGCGCCAGGACCTCGCCTTCTTCCAGGTGACCGACCCTGCCGGCCCCTCCGAGGGCACGCAGCGGTTCACCGCGTGGGTCGATGACCTCGCCACGAGCGACCCCTTGTCCCTGATCGGCGTCCTCTACGTCCTTGAGGGGAGCACCAACGGCGGCCGGTTCATCGCCCGCGCCCTGCGCCGAGCCCTGTCCCTCTCCGACGGGGGGGGCACCGCCTTCTTCGATCCCCACGGCGAGACCCAGTCGGAGCGCTGGGGAGCCTTCAAGCGGACCCTCGACGAGCTGGCCCTTCCGGATGCGACCCAGGACGCGATCGTCGCCGCGGCGAGCCGCACCTTCGACGCCATCGTGGACATCATGGACTGCCTGGCTCCCCCTCAGCTGGCGGTCACTTCGCCCTGATTCCGCCCGAACATCGCGCTCTGAAGCGAGCTGTCTGGCGAGATTTTTTCCACAATCACAAGAACTTCACCCTCGCGTGATTGACCAACGCTTGGTCCAAGCGACACTTACGACACTCTGAGACTCAGTCTCATCTGCAAAGAACTCCCGATCGCCGTCGGCTGTCCGGCTCACTGAGCGGACCACGGCAAGCCGCGGCAGGCGACCCGTCTGCGTGAGAGGGACGCCAGGGACTCGCCGTCCAATGAAGGGGATCCCCGTGACCGTTCCATCCACCCGCGCCATGGCTCTTGCGTTCGCCCTCCCGACCCTCGCCGCGGCACCGGCGATGGCCGACTTCGTCACCCCCGACGCCTTCGGCTGGTCGCGAGGCAGCGAGAACTCCACCCACTACCAGTGGGACATCTTCAGCTCCCCCACCGGCCCGAACCTGCCCGACGTCGCCAGCTTCCCGGCGCCCCTCCCCGAGGGTTGGGCGGCCCCCGACGTCGTCGATGGCTCGGAAGGGAGCTTCATCACCGGCACGGGGAACATCTACAACCTCGACTTCCCTCTCCAGATCACCTCGACGATTCCGAACTACGCCCTCGGGGATGGGGCCGTCACCCGCGTGCTCGTCCAGGTGCGGACGCAGGGGACCGAGATCGACCCGGCCAGCGTCGCCTTCGGCGGCGTGGCACCGAGCCAGACGCAGGAGCTCTCGCGCATCCCGATGGGCGAGTTCGGGGCCATCGTCGAGACGCTGTACCTGTTCGAGGTGCCGGGCAGCGCGGCCCTCTACACCCTCGAGTTCGACGCCGAGCAGGGCTCGATGAGCCTCGACCGGCTCTCGGTGGACACCATCGCCCTCGACGCGGGCGGCTGCCCCGCCGACTGGGACGCCAGCGGCGCCGTCAACTCCAACGACATCAGCGCGTTCCTGACCGACTGGCTCGCCAGCGTCCAGAACAGCGACCTCGTCGCCGACTTCGACGGCTCCGGCACGGTCAACTCCAACGACATCAGCGCGTTCCTCTCCGCCTGGCTCGCCGCCGCGGGCGGGGGCTGCTGAGCGGGCGCGCGACCGCGGCTTTTCACCGGCGCTGCGCCGACGGACGCAGCGCCGGCTTCTCGGAGGGGCCGCCGCGCGGTGCGCGGCACGGGAGGTTCACGATGAACCGGTCGGAGCACGGGCGCGGGGGGTTCACGCTGATCGAGCTGCTCGTCGTCGTCGCGGTGATCGCCATCCTCGTGGCGATCCTGCTCCCCGCCCTGGGCGGGGCCCGCCGGCAGGCGGTCCAGACGCAGTCGCTCGCCGCGGCCAGGAGCCTGAAGCTCTCGTACCTCGCCTACGCGGACGACCACCGCGGCTCCGTCATCCCCGGCTACCTCCCGATCTTCTGGAACGGCCGGCCGATCTCGGTGACCGACGAGTTCGGCAACGTCTGGGAGGGCCCGCTGGCGCAGCGGTGGGTCTACCGCCTGGCCCCCTACTTCGATTACGCGTGGGCCGGGACGACCCTCGTCGCCTCGCGACGCAAGCTCTTCGCCGAACGCGACCGGATCGTCGCCGCCGAGGGGGCCAACGGGTGGGCGTACCGCGTCAGCGTCTACCCGTCGTTCGGGATGAACTACACCTACGTCGGGGGCAACCTCGCCAGACCCGACCTCGTGGCGCTGGGGCACCACGTCACCCGCCTCGACCAGCCCCTGCTCCCCGACAGCCTGATCGTCTTCGCCTCGGCCCGCTTCCGCGAGACCAACCCGGTGGAGATCGTCGAGGGATTCCACAGGATCGAGCCGCCCCCGGTCGGGGCGGTGTACCGCGAGGACGACGACCCGGCGCACTTCGGCTACGTGCACCCGCGTCACGGCGGGGCCGCGATCGCGTCGTACTTCGACGGCCACGCCGCGCTGCTGAAGGCCTCGGACGCGACCGACCGCCGTCGCTGGGCCGATCCGGCCGCCCGCGCCGGCGATCCCGCCTGGGCTCCCTGACGCCCGGCGGCTCGGGCGCGGGAAAGCCCGCGGGCGCCGTGCGCCCGCGGCGCGGGCCGCGCCCCCAGCACCCCCTCGCCGACGTCGAGACTTCGGAGCCGACGCCCCCGCTTTCATGACGGCGCGGCGCGACGCGCGAACATTGCGCTGTCGATGCCCGACGCGCACCAGGGCACGGTGCGCATGCAGCACATCCACCGTCCCACCCGTGCTCGCCCGCCGCGGATCCATCCCCGCGCCGGACGCGCCGGCGGGCCCCGTCGGGCAGCGTTCCCCTTACGCCGGGCACCTGGACAAAAGGAGTTCCCATGGAGCGTCGTTCCCAACGCAAGGCAGCGATCGTGGCCGCCGCGATGACCCTGGCCGCGCTGGCCGGCACCGCGGCGGGGCAGAGCGCCCAGCAGCGCCAGCAGGAATACGAGCGGCAGCGCCAGCAGAACCTCGAACGGCAGTTCGAGCGCCAGCAGCGCCAGATGCAGGGGCAGCAGCAGCGCATGCGCGAACGCCAGTCCTTCGACGAGCAGTCCCCCTCGCAGTGGCAGACCCAGCAGCGCTTCGGCCAGCAGCAGTTCGACCCGGAGTTCATCGATCCCCGGATGATCGTCGTCATCGGCGTGGACATCGACGAGGACGGCCGGGCCGACGCGACCTACTTCGTCCCCGGCGAGGTCGTGCAGCGGCTGGCCCGCGAGCACCGCAACCAGCAGCGGGCCGGCATGCGCTCGATGCAGCTCCAGCCGTGGGTGCGCCTCCAGCAGACCGCCATGCGCGGCGAGGGCGACTTCGAGGACCTGCCCCTCAGCGGCGCGGCCGGCCAGACCCGCCAGGCTCAGCTCAGCGGCACCATCACCGAGACCCGCACCGCCCAGCTTGTCGGCCAGTCCGAGCCCAGCAAGCTCGCCAAGGTCCGCCTCAACGACGGCAGCACCGTCTTCGCCGACCTCGGCCCGGAGCAGAACTTCCGCGACGTCCAGCTCTCCCGCGGCGACCAGGTCTCCATCACCGGCAGCCCCGTCTGGCTCAACAACCAGCCCGTGATCTTCGCCAACCGCGTGCAGACCCAGGAGAGCGTGATCCCCGTGCGCCGCCAGCCGACCGGCGGCCGGGCCTTCCGCCAGCAGGACCAGTGGTCGCAGCGGCAGCAGCAGGACCAGTGGTCCCCGCGTCAGCAGCCCCGCCAGCAGGACCAGTGGCGCCGGCCCGATCAGTTCGAACGCCAGCAGCGCTGGCGCGAGCAGGAGTTCCGCCAGCAGCCCCGCTTCCAGACGGGCATGATGCAGCAGCAGGAGCCGATCCACATCAGCGGCGCCATCACCGAGACCGACGAGGTCACCATCGGCGACAGCGACCCGTACACCTTCGTCAAGCTCCGCGACGACAGCGGCGCCACCGGCTGGGTCAGCCTCGGCCCGAGCCAGGACATCCATGACCTCGACCTGCAGCGCAACGACCGCATCGAGGTCCTCGCCATCCCGGTCGAGCTCCAGGGCGAGACCGTCTACTACGCCAACCAGCTGCGGGCCGACGGCCAGACCATGCGCCTCTCGCAGAAGCAGGGCGGCCAGGGCGCCCGCGTCCAGCCCGCCGGCATGGGCGGGATGCAGCAGATCAGCGGTGCCATCGTGAGCAAGAAGGAACTCACCATCGGCGACAGCGACCCGTACACCTTCGTCCAGGTCCGCGGCGACGACGGCCGCACCGAGTGGGTCAATCTCGGCCCCAGCGACCAGGTCGAGGACCTGGACCTCTCGCGCAACGACCGAATCAGCGTCCTCGCGACCGAGACCGACATCCACGGCGAGACCATCTTCCACGCCCGGCAGGTCTCGGCCAACGGCCAGACCGTGAACATCCAGCAGACGAGCTCCCGCTAGACGGGGCTCGGCCTTCGGCCGGTCAGCACTGCGGCCGCCGGCTCTCCGCCGGCGGCCGCTTTCCTTTCCGCCATGTCCGTCTCTATTCCGACTGTCAGCCCGACAGCTCGGCGGCCATCGCGCTGGCGACCCGTTCGGAGAGCCCCAGCTCGATCGCCCGGTCGAGCATCCTCGCCGCGACCGGGTCGCGCCCCTCCGCCTGCATCAGCGTCGCCACGAGCAGCCACGCCGAGGCGGTGTTGACCCGGTTGGCGTAAGTGACGGCGCGGTTGAGCGCGGCCCGCAGGTCGTCGGGGTCGCTGAAGAGCACCGTCGGGATCGGCCGGATCGCCAGCCCCGACGGGTCCTTGTCGTACGCCATCGCCGCGACCGCCACCGCCTCCTGCGGACGGCCGGCCTTGAGCAGCGCCACCGCCAGGGCCCGCATCGCCACCGCGTCGTCGGGGTGCTGGGCGAGGTGCTCCTGGTACAGCATCGCCGCGGCCTCGGGCCGGTTCGTCCCAAGCAGCAGGTCCGCCTGCTCGACGACCGTCAGCTCGCGGACCGGCGCCCCCTCCATCGGCTGCACCATGCCGTCCGGGTCGTAGTAGTAGCCATCCGGGCCGTAGCTGATCGCCGGATCGGCGTACCCCGAGCCCACGGTGTACACGGGCCAGGAGTTGTACCGGTGGCCGTAAGGCCAGCGGTTCACGTACGGCCCGGGCGCGAGATAGGTGTACGGGTAGGGGTAGATCAGCCGCTTGCCGTGCTGCACGAAGTCCCCCGGCGAGCCGAGGTGGACCCGCAGGAAGAAGTCGTCGTTGCGGACCTGGTGCGCCGCCCGGAAGCCGCGCTCGTCGAACCCGAAGCGGAAGCGGTCGTCGAATCGCTCCGGCCGCTCGCGCCGGTAGTAGCCGTCGCGGTCACGCCGGTAGATGAACCCGCCCGGCCCGCGGACAAAGCCGGCCGGGCCGGTGATGAACCGGTCGTCGTCCGCACGCTCCTGCAGCAGGATCACCGCGCCGCCGGTCCGCTCGTCGATCGGCCCGACATCCGGCAGCGGCGGCCGCTCCCGCGGGGGCGTCTGGCCGACCATCGACGGCACGCGTCCGATGCCGCGAGGCCCCTGCGAGCGCACGCCGCCGAGCCCCATGTCGTCGAATCCGCGCGCCGGTTGACTCCCGAAGCCGCTGCTCACCGGCGAGCGCTGGCCCCCGAAGCCCCGGTCGCGGAACCCACGCCCCCCCTGGGAGCGCTGCCCGCCGAAGTCTCGATCCCGGAACCCGCGCGTCCCGAACGAACGCTCGCCCCCCAGGCCGCGATCCCGGAATCCGCCCGCTCCCAGCGCGCTCCGCCCCCCGAGCCCGCGCTCGCCGAACCCGCCGCGGACCTGGCCCTGGAAACCGCTGGCCCCGGGGGAACGCTGACCGCCGATGCCGCGGCCATTGAATCCTCGCGCCCCCTCGCCCCGCACGCCCCCCGGAGCACGCGTCCCCGACCCCGCCGCTTCTCCGCCGGACTGCTGCTGCGCCGCGACCGGCGCGGCCGCAAGGCCCGCCGCGGCCACAACGCTCAGCACGCATCTCGTCGCCCATCTTCGGTACGTCGCCATGGAGAGTCCTCCGTACCTGTCCCCCTCTCCACCGGCCTTCCCCCGCCGCGATTCCCTGAGATGAGCGTAGCGCAGGCCCGCACGCCCGCGTGGCGCGGTCACGCGAGCATCACTTGGTTTCGTTGCGTCCTAGGGCTGCAGCGCGAACAACATTTCATCGGCCACCGACCGATCCAGCCCCGCCTCGATCGCTCGGTCGACCATCTTCGCCGCCTGATCGCGCCTTCCCTCAGCCTCCATCAGCACCGCCGCCGCGAGCCAGGCCCGGGGCGAGCCCGTCCGATGGGCGAACCCGACCGCCGAGCCAACCGCCCGGCGCAGGCTGTCGGGGTGGTCCAGCAGCACCTCGGAGCCGACCGGGCGCGCCGCCAGGTAGGGGTCGCTCTCGTACGCCCGGGCGAGGGTCTCGATCCCCCGGCCGGTCTTGCCGTCGAGCAGTTCGACGATCCCCAGCAGCCGCACGATCTCCAAGTCCTCCGGCTCCCCCGCGAGGTACTCCCGCAGCGCCTCCGCCGCGGCCGCGTACCGCCCCCGCTCGATCGCCACCAGCGCGGCGTCGAACCCGCTCAGCGGCTCGGTCGGCGGCGCGCCCCCCGGCCCGTACTGGATCTGCGGGTCCACCCCGGCCCCCTCGATCACCGCGAGCACGCGGTTCGGCCGCCAGTCGTCATCGGAGCACGGGTCGTACCGCCGGTTGAGGTGGCGGCGGACCTCCCACTCGTACCAGCGCTCGCTCCCGTCGGCGATCGAGCGGATCTGTTCGCGCCGCCGCTGGATCGCGTCGATCACCGCGGGGTTCGCCGACCGGATGAACCCCACGTCGCCTCGACCAAGCTCGACCTCCGTGTACCCCTGACGCCCCAGCTCCTGCCGCGCGATCTCCAGCGCGGTCGCGCCGCGCGTCGGCGCCGTAATCTCGGCCAGCACCCCGGCCGCGCCGGGCGCGGGGCTCGCGCGGGTCACCAGGTCGTGCAACGCGGCCGCGGGGCTCCCCTCACGCATCACATCGTGCGCGGGGCCGACGCGGATCCGCGGGCCGACCTCGACATCGCCGCTCTCGCCGATGTTCAGCCTGACCGCGCGCTCGAACGCCGTGTTCCGCACGCCGCTCCCCGAGAGGAGCGCACCTCGGACCGTGTTGCCGGTGGGAACGAACACCGGGGCGGGCGCGGGCTGCGCCGGGGCCCTGCTCCCGTCTCCCTTCACGGGCCGGATGGGCACGTTGCCGGACTTGAACGTCCGGTCGCGGCCGTGACCGGGGAGCGTGTACCGCGGCCTCAGCGAGCGATCGTTGAGGCTCCGGAACGGGAGCTTCGCCCCTCCCAGTTTCTGGATCTTCCTCCCACCCTTCGCCCGCGTCCCCCCCAGCCCTATCCGCCGCGGCCCGGCCGACCGCTGAACCGAGCCCGCGCTGTCTTGGTCCCCCGGCGGCGCCGCCGTCAACGCTGCCGGCGCGACCGGAGCCGACATCAGCACGCACGCGGCCGCGGCGCCGACCAGGGCCAGTCTCCGGATCCTCTTCGCGCAGGCAATGGTCCGCGGCATGTCCGACTCCAGGGCGTGGGCGGCTCGGTGGGGAGCCACAACAACATCCACGCACGTAGGCCATCTTCCATTCCGTTTGACGCCCCAGATCCCCCCCGGTTCCCGGCGAAACCCCGATCGCGCCGGCCCCTGGATGACTCGCGACCCTATCGTCCCTCCCCGCCTCCCTGCCGGGCACGCCCCGCTCCCCGAGAAAGCAGTAGGATGTTTGGCGGTCATCTGTGAGCCCTCCGCCATGCCCACGCGCCCGCGATCAGCCCCGACCACGGCAGCCCCCCTGCTCCTCGCCCTTGCCGCTGCTCTGCTCGGCGGGTGCTCCCTCTTCCCCGGCCGCGGCGAATCGTCGCTGGTCGTCAAGTCCGCCGCCGACGACGCCGCCCTCGCGGCGAGCTTTAGGACCGCCGCCTACCTCTGGACCGACAACAACACCGCCGACATTTACCTCTCGGACCTTCCCGCCGACGTCTTCTCCGACCCCGCCGCCGACCTCCGCTCCCGCACGGGGCAGCTCATCCACATCCACCTCTTCCTCGTCCCCATCGCCGGCCGCACCCCCATCGACCCCACGGCCTGCAACTTCACCGTCCGCCACATCGTCCTCGCCGGCGGACAGGCGGGGATGTACTCCGGCGGCGGCTTCCTCCTCCCTTCCGGCGAGCCCGGCGGCGACTGGTTCACCGCGTCGCTCATGGACGCCACCGTCCGGCTGTCGCGCTCGGATGCGGGCTTCACCGACCGCCTCGGCGTCTCCACCCTCTCCGGCGCGATCGCGGCGGCAAGGAACGACGCCACCGCCCGGGCCATGGCCGGTCACCTCGAGTCTCTCATCAACTCCATGCCGGAAGCCCCCCGCGACCGCTGAACGCGCCCCGGGATTTTCCCGTCTTTCCATGCCACGGCGCCTCAGGCCCGAGAGCAGGGCGCAGAGGTCACGGGTGCTCCCGCTCCCACGTCCCCACCACCCGCTCCACCGCCCCCGCGTACAGCTCCGCCAGCACATCCTGCGGGAGCGACACCCCGCGCAGCCGCGGCGCCGACATCGCGTCGTGCGACTCGGGCTCCACCATCATCAGGTCCGGGTCCGCAATCGGCGACTCCCCGTCGTAGGCCGTCTCCAGCATGGCCCGCAGCGCCCAGTACCGGCTCGCGTACAGCTCCAGCGCCGACTCCGGGCTGTCGGCAAGGTCCGCCATCGGGCTGGTCGTCGCCTTCCTCGGCTGGAGGTGGTCCTCCGTCGCGACGATGTCCGACCCGAAGAGCACGCGCCCGCGCCACTTCGTCAGGAACCCGACCAGCTCCTCCCGCGGGTGCCGGCTCAGCTCGCGGACCATCCACTTTGTTGCGCTGGTGTCGATGTAGAGGTTGGGGTGTCGTGAGAGCATCCCGTCGAGGAACGCCAGGTCCTCCGGCCAGCCGCCGAAGTGCGCCGCGATCCACGGCGCGGTGAACCGGTCGAGCATCCGCTCCAGCCCGCGGTACTGGTCGCGCTTCGTCCCGTACACCGACGCGTCCGCGTACTTCGTCGCGAACCATGTGTCCGGGTCCGCCACGTGCACCATGAACATCATCCCCAGCGCCTCCCCGGCCTCGCACACCCGCACCCGCGCCGGCGAGTCGATCTCCCGCAGGTCCGCCGCGCCGTCCCCATCCGGGATCAGGTCCCGCAGGCGCGGCGACGCCCAGATCTTGAGCATCCGCGACCCGAACTCGGATCGGAACCGCTCGATTGTCCTGATGTACCCCGACCCGTGCGCGGCGATCCGGTCCGCGTCCGACCAGCTCGGGATCGCGATGAACCGCACCGTGTCCCCCAGGATGTCGCGCACCTCCCCCGCCGCGGCGAGCTGCGTCATCGAGTACGTCCGCACCACCCCGAACAGCCGCCTCGCCTCGTCGTAGATCCGCGTCGCCTCCCGCCCGTGGATGTGCGTGTGCGCATCGATGATCGGCGTCACCGGCGGCCCCAGCCGCTCCGCCTCCTGGCGATAATCAAGCCCGAACCGATTCGCCGCCGTCGAACGCTTGCTGCCGCTGGTGTTCAACATCTGCCCCAATCATACGACCGCCCCCACTCCCTCCCCGCCCCTCACCAGCAACGCCGCGGCCCCCTCCTCCTGTTCCCCCCACTACCCTCCCCATGTGGCCCTTTGGCCGTTTGCCATCTGGCCCGTTCCCCATGCCCCCACGCCCCCACATCGCCATCGCGCACGACTGGCTCTGCGGCTACCGCGGCGGTGAGGCCGTCCTCGACCGCATCGCCCGCCTGGCCGCGAGGGTGGGCGAGGCCAACAGCCTCTTCGTGATGTTCAACGACCGCCGGCCCATGACCGGCGCAGTCGACGCCCTCGCCCGCCACACCTCCATCGTCGGCCTCGCCCCCGCCGCCTCCACCTCGCTGCGGCGCTGGCTCCTCCCCCTCTACCCCCTCGCCGTCGCCGACCTCTCTCGGATGCTCGCCCGCCTCCACCGCCGCCGCCCGATCGACCTGGTCATCTCCACCAGCTCCGCGGCCGTCAAGGGCCTCCGCCCGCCGCGCCGCGCCGACGGCACGCCGGTGCCGCACCTGTGCTACTGCCACGCCCCCGCGCGTTACCTCTGGTCGCAGACCGACGAGTACGCCCGCGGCAGCCGCGGCTCCCTCCGCGCCGCCGGCCTGCGCGCCTTCGGCGAACGCCTCCGCCGGTGGGACGCCGCCACCGCCGACGAGCGCCACGTCACCCGCTTCCTCGCCAACTCCTCCCACACCCGCGCCGAGATCCAGCGCTGCTACGGCCGCGACGCCCACGTCGTCTTCCCACCCGTCCGCACCGACTACTTCACTCCCGGCCCGGCCCGCGACCGCGGCGACTTCTGGCTCGTCGTCAGCGCCCTGGAGCCCTACAAGCGCGTCGATCTGGCGATCGAAGCCGCCCGGCTCGCCGGCAAGCGGCTCGTCGTCGCCGGCAGGGGCTCGCAGGAGTCCGCCCTCCGCGCCATGGCCGGCGGTCGCGTCACCTTCGCCGGCCGCGTCCCCGACGCCGAGCTCCGCCGCCTCTACCGCACCGCCGAAGCCCTGCTCTTCCCGCAGATCGAGGACTTCGGCATCGTCGCCGTCGAGGCCCAGGCCTGCGGCCTCCCCGTCGTCGCACGGAGCGCCGGCGGCGCGCTCGACATCGTCATCGACGGCGTCACCGGCGCTCTCTTCGACGACCCGACCCCCGAAGCTCTTGCCGCCGCCGCGGCCCGCGCGCCGCGCGACGAGTCCGCCTGCCGGCAGAACGCCGAGCGTTTCAGCGAGGCGATCTTCGACCGCGCTGTGCTCGCGCACATCGCCGCGCTCGTCCCGGGCGTGCAGGCCGACACGGACCTCTAGCGCGCAGCCCGCGAGCTACCTCGACGACGACGCCTCCCGCGTCCCCTCGATCAGCAGCCGCCCCTCCTCCTGCTGCAGCACCTCCAGGACCGGGTTCCCCCCCAGCGCGCCCGTCACCACCTCCACGAACGCCGACTCCCCCGGCCGGAGCGTCACCCGCGCCGCCGCGCTCGAGCTCCCCTCCACGCGGATCAGGTGCTCCCCCTCCCCCACCGCGTACGCCAGATACTCCCCGCGCCCGAGCGACAGCACCGGCTCCTGATCGATGATGATGTCCACCGCCCCGCCGATCGGTCCACCGCGCCGGAACACGTAGATCACCGCCTCGTTCTCCGCCGCGAACGCCGGCCGGAACGTCTCGCCGCTGGCGGCGCACCCGCCCGCCGGCAGCAGCGCCGCCCCGGCCGCCGCGACCAGCAGCGCCATCGCGGCCACCCGCACGCCCAGCCCCCGGTTCCGCACTCCGCTGCCCGCCATGGTCATGCCTCCTGCAACGGCGCCCCGGCCGTCCGCCGGCGGCGCGAGCCTCCGATGCGCTCCCGCGATCCGATCACGCACGTCCGCGCCGCATTCACCCCCCTGCTCACGCCCCATCGTTCACCCGCGCCGCCAGCACGCGCCCGACGTACAGCTCGTGGTCCGCATCCTCCAGATCGAAGTGCCGCACCACCTCGCAGTCCAGCGCGGCCAGCGCCCGCATCAGCACCGGCGAGCCCGTCGCCAGCTTGCACACCTCGAACGCGTCGAACGGGTCGTCCCCTCCCGCCTCCGGCCGGTCGAACGTCCGCATCAGCAGCCGGTCGCGCCGATCGATGAGGTTCAGCGCAAAGCTGTGGCTGTCGCGGATCAGCGGCTCCACCCCGTGCCCCTTGCGGGCCGCCACGCAGATCAGCACCGGGTCGTACGCGCACTGCATCCCCCACCTCACCGCGATCGCCCCCCGCGTCCGCTCGTGCGCCGATGCGAGCACGCACAGCGACGACCCCAGCAACCCCATCGCACGATCGACGTCGGCCCTCTGGAACCCGGGCATCGCGGTGGCCTCTCTGGTAGCTCTCAGCCATCGATCTGCCCCGACCGGACCGTGGGCCGGGCACGACCCCGACCGCCCCAAACGGCAGTTTACCGCGACAACCAAACTCGTGCCGCGAGCCCGCCTTCATCCGAACGGAGATTGAACTTCCCCACAGTGCGGGCGCGGAGTTCAACCTGGGGGTGAAAAAGTGCGATGAAGTGTTGCGAAGTGGGGCCAAGTGGGGCATAATCCCACGCATGCCCAGGAGCGGTCACTTGGAGACATCGCCGCTTGCTCTTCACCGGTCTCTCCAATCACGCGATCGACGCCAAGCTCCGCTTGGCGATCCCGGCCAAGTACCGCAACCAATGGGACGCCGCGAGGGACGGGGCCGCCTGGTACTGCATCCCGTGGCCGACTGGCCACTTGAGACTGTACACGGAGACGCGTTTTCGGGACCTGGCCGAACGGCGGGAGCAGACCCTGACCCCCGGCCGCAACGAAGCCGAGCTCGAAAAGGTGCTCTTCGGGTTCGCCGAGAGGCTCGAGATGGACTCCGCCGGCCGGATCAACATCCCCAAGCAGCACCTCGAGCTGGCGAAGATCGGGTCGGAGGTCGTGATCGTCGGGGCTGGGGTTCGTTTGGAGGTGCACGACCGGGCGACCTGGGAGGCCGCCAAGGACGAGCTCTTCCAAAAGCTTCCCGACCTGATCGACGCCGTGACGGGGAAGGCGTGAGGTGACGGGGGACGGATCGTGGGGGCGGGG
>JBIQJK010000029.1:0-33939 GCA_044507535.1 Planctomycetaceae bacterium
TGGAGCGCAAGCCCCGGCCGCTGTCAAATGGTTTCTACACGCCAGCTTCCAGCCCGTGCCATGGGTCAGGGGGCCACGAAGTGGTCCTCGAGGCCGCCGGGGGTCTCGGTCCCCTCAAGGGGCTTGGGCTCGGCGACCGCCGGGCCGGTGAGCCGGGCGACCGCGCTCTCGACCGACCGAGGGAGCCAGAGGTTGTCGCCGTTGGGGAAGACCGGGGAGGTCATCCAACGGACCGAACCGTCGCCGAGCAGGACCGACTGCCCCCTCCCCCCGTGATTCGGGGAGTTATCGAAGACCCGGACGTGCAGGACGCCGGGGCGGAGCATGACCATGGTCGTCCGGTCGGAAATGACCACCGCAGAGGGGCTCTGGATGAGCGTCGGCGAGGGGCGGCCGAACATCATGCGGTAGCTGTAAGAGACGTCGGAGAAGCGGCGCCAGTCCATCTCCCCCGCCTGCGACTCATCGACGCACGCCTCGGGGTTGCCGACGCAGGCAAGGTCGGCCAGGTTGCTGTACCCGGTGCGGACGAGGGTGAAGAGGTTGGCGGAGTTGGACCGCTCCGGCCGGCCGCCGACGTCCCACCAGGGCGTCCCCGCGCTGGAGGCGGAGGCCATCGGGAGAGCGTCGCGGCTGGACGCGGCGTACTGGCCGAAGCCGATGCCCGCGGCCTGCATCGCCGACTGGCAACTGGCCCGCTGACCGCTGGCCCGCACGCCCTCCATGATCGAGAAGAGGACCGCGCTCCCGATCAGCAGCAGCGCGGCGACGGAGACGAGGTCGGCGAACTGGATGCGCCTGCCGCGGCCGCCGGAGGCCTCCAGCCGCATCCGGTCGTCGTGCTCCTCGATGGAGCGCTGCACGGCCATGAGGGTGGCGCGGATGCGCCGCTTCTTTTCCGCCTCGGGGCCGGGGTCGATGTCCAGGAGGGAGAGGAGGCCGAGCTGGCGGTCGGCGCGTTGGGCAAGATGCGCATCCGCGGCGTTGGCATCGAAGCCGGCATCCACCAGCCGGTCGAGCGCGGCGGCGTCATCGGGGCTGAGTTCGGCGACGGAGGCCGCAACGGGCGACGCGGCGGCGGGGACGAGTGAAGAGGCCCTCAGGCGGGCGACGCGCAGGAGCACGACGTCCTCCAGCGCCTCGGCCGCGGCGGGATCGATGCCGGCGTCATGGACGGCGCCGATGGCGCCGAGGAGATCGGAGAGTCGCTGCGCCCGCCCGCGGTGCTGCGCGGCGACGGCGGCGGCGTCCCATCCGGCGTCGATGAATGCGTCCAGTGCGGCGGCGTCGGCCGGCGAGAGGATCGGACCCGGCACAGAGGCGTCGCCGTTGTTCTCCGGGCCGGGGTGGCATGAGCCGCCGCCGGGACCCTCGGCCCCTCCCATCCCCCCCACTCCTCCCGCGTTGAACACATCTCGCTGGCTCATACGTCCGTGATCCCCTTGGAGACCGTCTTCCACTTGCGGGCGAACGCCGCGACCGCGGCGTGAAGCCGCGACTTGACCGTTCCCAGCGGGATCTGGAGGGCGTCAGCGATCTGGTTGTAGCTCAGCCGCTGGAAGTACGCCAAGAGCAAGATCTCCCGCAGGGCATAGGGCAGCTCGTCGAGGGCTGCCTGGACCAGACGGTCCCTCTCTTCCTTATCCATCGCCGCGCCGGGGGGATCGACATCGATCTCCAGCAGGTCGACGTACGTTCGGCCCTGGTCCCCGTCCCCGGAAGCGCCGCCGCTTATCGGGGCAGAGAGGTCCAGCGCCTTGCGTCGAGTGTTCCTACGCAGGGCATCCCGTGCTTTGTTCGCCGCGATCGTGAAAAGCCACGGCTTGAAGCGGCGGGAGAGGTCGAACATGTCGGCCGAGAGGTGAACCTGGAGAAAGGTGTCCTGGAAAGCGTCCTCCGCGGCGGCGCGGGAGCCGGTCAGGCGGAGGAGGAAGCGTTGCAGGTCGTCGTGGTGGCGGCGCACCAGGACGGCGAACGACGCGGTATCGCCGGCGCGATAGGCTCCGAGAAGTTCTTCATCTGTGCGTCGGTCGAGGTGGTCTGCCATCGGCCTTGGCGTCGCCTCCGCTGTCCCCCGGCCGCCCACGAGCGTCGAGCGCTGCGCCCGGCCCCCCGGGGATCGGAGCGGGCGGGGCATTCAAGAAGTCTAGAACCGGCTGTGCCGCTTTGTTCGCGCTCGGTGCGGGCAGTGGCGGAGATATCGGCGGGCGGAGCAGCCAGGGACCTCGGGGCCCCGTCCTCTACGGTATGATCGGAGCGTAGCTTTGTTCGCACTAACTCTTGGTGGGGCGGGCGCGGAGCCCCCCCTCGCCGGCGCCGGCCCGGTCCCCCCCACCCTCACGTTTCCACCACGCTCCCCGGAGTCCGCCAGCATGGGTGTCCCGATCTCGCAGATGTGGACCGTCGCGTCGTACGTGCTGAAGCAGCGGCTGCGGGGGAACAAGCGGTATCCCCTGGTGCTCATGCTCGAGCCGCTGTTCCGGTGCAACCTGGCGTGCGCGGGGTGCGGGAAGATCCAGTACCCGGCCCACATCCTCAAGCAGAACCTCACGCCCGAGCAGTGCTTCAAGGCGGTGGACGAGTGCGGGGCGCCGATGGTCTCGATCCCCGGGGGCGAGCCGCTGCTGCACCCGCAGATCAAGGAGATCGTCGAGGGGCTGATCGCCCGGAAGAAGTACATCTACCTGTGCACCAACGCGCTGCTGCTGAAGCAGAAGCTCGAGGAGGGGCTGTTCAAGCCCAGCAAGTACCTGACCTTCAGCGTGCACATGGACGGGCAGGAGGAGCACCACGACTTCGCCGTCTGCCGCGAGGGGACGTACAAGACCGCCGCCGAGGGGATCCGCCTGGCGGTGAAGATGGGCTTCCGGGTGACGACGAACACGACGCTCTTCGACGGGGCCGACCCCAACAGCGTGCGCCGCTTCTTCGACGAGATGATGGACCTGGGCGTGGAGGGGATGATGGTCTCGCCGGGGTACGCCTACCCCAAGGCGCCGGACCAGAAGTCCTTCATGCGGGAGCGGCGGCGGACCAACGACCTGTTCCGGATGATCCTGTCGAACCGCAAGAAGCGCTGGCGGTTCAACCAGTCGCCGCTGTTCCTCGAGTTCCTCATGGGCAAGCGCGACTACGAGTGCACGCCCTGGGGGAACCCGACGTACAACATCTTCGGGTGGCAGAAGCCGTGCTACCTGCTCCAGGACGGATACGTGGACTCGTTCGAGGAGCTGATGAAGCAGACGCCGTGGGACCGCTACGGGCGGGCCAGCGGGAACCCGGCGTGCCAGCAGTGCATGGTGCACTGCGGCTACGAGCCCACCGCGGTGGACCACACGTTCTCGTCCCTGGGGGGGCTGGCGGCGACGGTGAAGGCGATGGCCTTCAGCCGCAACGCCGACCCCGGCGCGGCGGCCCAGCTCGAGCAGGAGGCCCTGCGTCCGCACGGGCCGCTGGTGCAGCTTGGCATCAAGGTCGAGGCCAAGGCGGCCAAGAAGGAGATGGTGGGGGCGGCCTGATTCGGCCGTTACGGATCAATCGACTCCAAAGGCAACCCGCGGCGCCGGCCTGGGGCCGGCGCCGCGGTCGCTCGTTCTCTCGTCGCTCGCGGCGGGGCGCTCAGCCGCCGAGCCAGGCCGTCAGGAAGTCGGAGATGTCGTTGGAGTTGACAACACCGTCGAGGTTGTAGTCGCCCACCATGTCCGGGGAGCCGGCGCTGGCCACCCACGAGGTCAGGAAGGCGGAGATGTCGTTGGAGTTCAACTCGCCGTCGAGGTTCCAATCGCCGGGGGCGAAGTTATCGATGACGATGGAGGGGCCGCCGAAGTCGCCGGGGAGGTAGGCGTCGAAGCAGTCCCCGCGATTGAGGCGGACGATGGTGCGGTTTCCGCTGAGGACGCCGGCCCAGCGCCAGTAGTCGTCCCCGGGCCGGTCCTGGTTGAAGGACTCGAGGACGCGGGCCTGGTTCGGGGGATCGAACTGGGGGGCGGCGTTGTCGGCGCCGACGGTGTGGATGCCGATCCACCAGGCATTGCCGGTGATTGCGACGCCGGTTGCGCAGATACGGAAAGCGGGGTTCACTGGGCCACCTCCTCGGCCTGGGCGGCCGTGATGGCGGTCCGGAGACCGCGGCTGTTGGTCCAGGGCAGAGACAGGACAACCCCCCTGGTCCCTGAGATCGGGTGCTTCGGCAACAAAACTACCTCGGTCTTTCTGGGCTCTTTGCTGGGAACGATCCGCGCTCCCGTGGGGCCCCAAATGCTGACGCTCCTGGTCAGTCCGCCGGCGACGCCGCCGGCTGATGGGACAAACACCACCCACAAGCCGAGGTGGTTATCGGTCCCTCGGTGAGGACTTCTTCACTCAGCGCAGCAAAAACGCGCAGAAAGTGCCCACTAACACCCGCACACATTGCGACAATCTGCATTTCTAGGGGTTCTGGACGCTCGGTGGCTCCGGCACGAACGCACCGGTCCGGCGGGAAAAGCTGACCCCGGGCCTGGATCCGAACCGCTTCAGTCCATCCGCGCGGAGCGCCGGGGCGTACTGCTGGATGTAGCGGTCGAGGGCATCCCGCGAGGGGAAGACGTAGCGGACCTCGACCTGGACCGGCCCGGGGGCGGCCCCGTCGGCCGGCTCGGGGTCGAGCAGGATGATCGCGGCCGACTCGGCCCCGCCGGCGATGACGGCGTCGGTGTGGCCCTCCTGGAGCCAGCGGATGTACTCGGAGGCGGTCTGAGAATCCGGGAGGGTCGCGGTGACGGTGTAGGCGATGCGGGTCATGCGGGCAGCGTACCGGATGGGTCGGCGGCGGGGGGCAATAGACTGGGTGGCGCAGCGTTGAGCGGGGGTCGATGAGGACAATGTTGGATACTCGTCCGGGTCAACACGACTCCCCGCCCGCGGACCTGCCTGCGCTGCTCAAGGCCGCGGGGGAGGGGGACGAGCGGGCGTGGCGCGCGATCATCGACCTGTACTCGCGCCGGGTGTACGCGCTGGTGAAGTCCCGCGTCGGACCGAGCCGGCACGACGTGGCGGAGGAGGTGACGCAGTCGGTGTTCGTGACGGTGGCGACGAAGCTCAGCGCGAGCGAGGAAGGGGATGGCGGAGCTGGAGGGGGGGCGTACGTGGAGCAGGGTCGGTTCGAGTCGTGGCTCTTCCGGATCGTGATGAACCGCCTGCGCGACGAGATGCGCCGGCAGAAGCGGCACGCGGAGCCGACGGACCCGGGGGCGCTGGTGTACGCGGCCGACCTGGCCGCGGGCGGGGAGGAGGGGCCGGACGCGGAGATGCCGGAGGAACTGCACCGGCTGCGTTCGGCGGTGGCGCTGCTGTCGGAGGCGGACCGCCAGGTGGTGGAGCTGCGTCACCACGCGGGGCTGTCGTTCAAGCAGATGTCGGAGTTGCTGGATGAGCCGCTGGGGACGCTGCTGGCGCGTCACCACCGGGCGTTGAAGAAGCTCAAGGAACTGATGACCGGCCCGGCCCCAGCGCCGGCCCGGCCCGCATGAGGGCGCGAGCAGCATGAGTGCGCGCAAGGACGACAACCTGATCAACCCCGGTGGCGAGGGGAGCGAGTGGGCCGCGGCGGAGCTCGGGGCGGTGGGCGCGCTGCTCGACCGGCTGGCGGAGGCGGAACGGTCGTCCGCGCCCCGCGGGCTGGAGGAGTGCGTGCTCGTGGCGGTGCGCGAGGAGATCGCCGGGGCCGCGGCGTCGGAGCGGGCGGTGGCCGCGCTGGCCGCGAGGGAGCGGGCGAGCGCGGGGCCGGCGCTGGAGGAGCGCGTGTTCATGGCGACGCGGGCGCACCTCCGGGGCCGGCGACAGCCGGCGCGTGCGGAGGCGGGAACGTGGAGCCTGGCGGCGCGGGTCATGGCGCCGATCGCGGCCATGGCGGCGGTGATCGCCGTCGCGGGCGTCATGTGGGTCGCGGTGAGGCCCGCGGGGCCCCAGCCGGGGCCGATCCCATCGCCGGGCGGCGGCGCGGTGGCGCGTGGGGACGCATCCGACTCGGTCGTGCAGCTGGCCGCGCTGGTGGATCAGCGGCTCGGCCGCGTGCTGGAGGCGGATTGGTCGCTGCCGCTGCCCGAGGGGCTCGAGGACCTGAGCCGGGACATGGAGTCGCTCTCGCAGCAAGTCCGCGGCGAGTTGTTCCAGTTCGGCGTGCTGGCGGACGAGGAGGCGATGTGATGCGCTGGACGTTGCGGGCGCGATCCTGGCGGGCGCGGGCGGGGTGGGCGGCGGGCCGCCGCGCCGCCCTGATCGCCTGCGCGGCGGGCGCGGGGTGGGCGGGGGCGGCGCTGCTGCCGCTGCCGATGGGGCACGCGGCGCAGCCGCCCGGGGCGGGCGCGGGGGCCGGGGAGACCGCCCCCGCGGCCGCGGAGGAGCGGGCGGAGCGAGAGGCGATGCGCGAGCGGATGCTGCGCCGGGTCTTCGAGCTCAACTCCCGCGCGGAAATGTACCAGCAGGCGATCTCGCGGCTGGAGTGCGGGGAATCCGTGGAGTCGGTGCGCGAGTTCATCCGCGAGCGGGGGATGATGGTGGGGCGGCTGCTGGGCGACGCCGATGCCCCGAGGGAAGTCGAGCGTCTGGAGGGCCGCCCTCCGCCCGAGGGGCCGCGCCGGGGGCACGGGCGGGGCGGGGATCCCTGGCGCGAGCGGATGGAGTCCGGTGCGCCGCTGACGGAGGAGGAGCGCGAGGTCATCCGCGACATGATGCTGACGACCGAGCCGGAGCTGTGGATCAGCCTGCAGGACCTGCAGCGGGGCCACCCGGCGGAGGCGGAGCGGCGGATGCGCCAGCTGCTGCCGGTGGCGGGGCTGATGATCGAGCTGCGCCGGCGCGACCCGGAGCTGTACCGGCTGCGGCTCGAGCAGATGAGGTACGAGCAGCAGGTGCGTCGGATCGTCGTCCGGATCGCCGAGGTGGAGTCGTCGGCGAACCCGGATGCGGCGGAGATCTCGCGGCTGCGCGCGGAGCTGCACCAGGCGGGGTCGAGGGCCTTCGACATGCGGATCGCGGTGCAGGCGCACGAGATCGGGCGGCTGCAGGCGCGGCTCGACAAGGTGCGCGGCGACATCACCGAGCAGGAGTCGCAGCGCGAGGAGCTGATCGTGCACCACGTCGAGCGGATGCTCGAGTCGGCGCGGCGCAAGCGCGACGACGACCTGCACGGCGGGCCCCGTCACGACATGGAGGAGCGGCCGGCCCCGCCCGCGGAAGCACCGGGGGACAACCGGGCGCGGCGCCCCGGGCCGCGACGGGGGGAGTGACGCCGCCCGGGCCCGGCCCTATCTCGTCTCTCTCCGGAATCGACGCCGTCTGAAAGAACTCACAGGCCGAAGGCCCCTGCCTCGCTCAGGAGACGATGCTCCCCGGGCGGATCTCCACGTCCGGACGGAGGAGGACGACGCGCCGCTCCTCGGCCGGTTCGGCGGCCGCGGCGTCCTTGGGGGCGTTGCTCGCGGCCAGCAGCATGCCGCGGGACTCCTCGCCGCGGATCATCCGCGGGGCGAGGTTGGCGACGATGACGATGAGGCGGCCGACGAGGTCCTCCGGGCGGTAGTAGCCCTTGATGCCGGCGCAGATCTGGCGGGGCGTGCCGGAGCCGTCGTCGAGCTGGAGCTTGAAGAGGCGGTCGGCCTTGGGGTGGTCCTCGGCGCTGAGGATCCGGGCGACGCGCAGATCGAGCTTGGCGAAGTCCTCGAAGCTGACGAGGGGCTTGGTGCTGGGCTCGGCGATGGTGACGGGAGCGGGAGTTGGTGGGGTTGCGGTGTTGCCCTCGGCCATGTGTGGTCTCCTGTCGGGTGCGCCGCGGCAAGGGGTGCGTCGCGCCCCGAAAGGCCAGTCTAGCTCTGTGGAGCGGCCGGGGAAGCCCCCATGGGGACGCTCGGAGCGTTGGGCGGCGCGGCCGGTTCGGGCTCGGCGGCCTTGCCGTCCAGGGTTTGCCACTGGCCGTCGCGCCACAGCGGACGGGAGGCGTCAACGCCGTAGGTCGCGCCGAGCTCGGCGGGGTCGAGGTCGCGGAGAGGGGCGCCGGCGTCGATGGCGACCTGCGCCGCCCAGGAGCGCTGGATGCCGCTGAGCAGGGCCGACTCGAGACGGAGCTGGAGGAGGACCTCCTCATCGGAGAGCCTCGGGCCGGGGTTGCCGCGGCAGGTGTAGCAGATCAACTTCGTGCCGCCCCCCTCGCCGGCGCGGGTGACGATGCGCTGGTTGCGGCACTCGGGGCAGACGGGCCACTGGTCGGCGTAGCGGCGGATGGTGTCGGCGCCGATACTAAGGCCGGGTCCGCTGAGCAGGCCCTGGTACTGCGCGAGCAGCCCGGCGACCCCGGGCTTGTCGAGGAGGGTCTTCGCGCGTCGGCCCTCGCCGGAGCGGACGTACCCCAGGGCGGTGGCGAGGTCGAGAGCGGCCTCGCGCCGGGTGGGGCCGGGGCCGGGGGCGTCGAACTCCGGGTCGGCGCGTGCGGCGTCGAGGGAGCGGGCGAGCGCCAGGAGCCAGCGCCGCTCATCGTCGCGCGGCGCGATGGAGGCGAGGGCGAGGCAGACGCTGCGCCCGAACGCGCCGTCCGCCCGCCCGGCGTCGCCGCCGGATGCGGCGCGCTCGAGCTCGTAGCTGAGCGCGAAGAGCGACTGCGCCAGCGGCCTCGCGGCGGGGGCGACCTCGACCTCGGCGGCGAGCTCCTCGGCGAGGAGGAAGTAGGCGCGGGGGTCGTCGGGGGTGAGCGCCGTCAGGCGGGCCTCCAGGTCCGGGAGGGGGATCGTCGCGATGGGGTCCCCCTCCGCGGCCTCGCCGGGGATGTTCGGCGGCAGCGGCGGGAGCGCGGGCGGGGGCTGCGTCAATCCGGCGGCGCTCATCACCGCCGCGGCGGCGACGGCCAGGGGGATCAGGCGCCGGTCCATGCGGACTCCTTTCCGAGCCGGAGCAGCCAGAGCCGGAGCATGGCGCGTTCGGTGACGCGGATCTGCTCGAAGATGTGCGTTGCCGAGCGGCGCCGGTCGGCGAGGTCCTCCATGATCTCGCGGACGCGCGGGGCTCGCGAGGGGCTCTCGCCGCTGACGATGTAGGCGAGCACCTCGGCCAGCGAGGCCTGCTCGGCGGCCCAGGCCTGCACCGGCCCGAGGGCGAGCGCCGCCCGGCCGGCGCGGCGGCTGGCGATCTTCTCCAGCGGCAACGGTGCGTGCGGATTGGGGGTGAACGTCTCCGCCTCGGCGCGCCAGGCCCGCCACAGGTCCGCCAGCTCGGTGGCGGGGCCGCCGAGGTCGGGCTCGCCGTCCGCGCGGCTGGGCGCAGCGCCGTACGCGCTGCGGAGCGTCGCGGCGACGCGGTCGAACGCGCCGTAGCCGGGGATGCCGCCGGCGAGCAGCTCCGCGAGCCGCTCGACCAGGCCCCGCCGCGCGGCCAGCATCCACTCCGGATCCGACGGGCTCGGCAGCTTCACGCCCGCGATGACCTCGATCATCACCGAGACCGACTCGATTTTCGGGGCCTTCGGGAGCGATTCGAGCATCGCGTTGACGATCAGAGGGTTCCGGCCCAGGCGGATCGCCACCCGCTGGGCCGCGGCGCGGACCTCCGCGGGGGAGGCGAAGCACGCGGCCTCCACGAGCGTCTCGGCGTCGGCTGGGCCGCCGATGAACCCGGACTGTTCCAGTTCCGCGAGCCGCTCGAGACGGAGCTGGCGGTTCTGCCCGACGGAGAGGTACGCGAAGGCCCACTGCCCGTCGCCGGCCTCGCCCGGCCGCAGGACCGAGGAGGTGCGTGAGGCCGGGTCCACCGGCGCCGTTCCTCGCTCATAAACGCTCGCGGCCTGCTGGATCGCCGACTCGGCCCGGATCCCGTCGCCGAGCCAGAGGTGCCGCGCGGCCTGGTGCAGCAGCGCGAGCTCCGCGGCGTGGACGATCTCGGTCATGGGCGAGGTGGACTGGTTCGTGCGGCTCAGGGCGGCCGCGGCCGCGTCGGCCCACGCCTGGGCGGCCTCGTCTCGCCCCGCGGCCTCGGCGACGCCCCAGGCGGAGGCGTAGTCGGCGCGGGTCTTCTCCCGCTCGTGCTCCACGGCGGTCCAGGGGAGGACCATCGTGGGATTCACGCCCTCGGCAGCCGAGCCGGTGGCCATGGCGTTGGTGAGGACGTTGAGGTCGCCGCTGGAGATGCGCGAGTCTCGGAACCAGTCCACGAGCCTCGCCCGCGCCGGCCCGCCGCGGCGCCAGCGGATCTCCGTGGCCAGGAAGGCGATCGCCTCGAAGACGCGCCGGTCGGCGTCGGGCTCGGCGGCGTTCACCATGATCTGCTCGAGGCCGTCGATCAGCAGCCGCTCCTGGGCAAGGGGATCGCTGACGGTCGCGGCGACCGCCTCGGCCCAGCGGCGCAGCGCGGGCTCGGCGGAGTCGGGAGCGGCCTGCCCGACGGCCGGGCCGGGCCGGAGGGCCCCGGGAGCCGGCGGTGCGCCGACGAGCCTCAGCGGCATCCGCGCCAGGGCCGCGGCGGCGCCGGTGTTGAACATCGCGTCGGAACGCGGGCGGTCGGCCCCCAGCACCTGCCGCAGGGCGCGATCGATCCGCGCGGTCACATCCGCGGGGAGGTCACGCTCGCGCGTGAGGCGGACGAGCATCCCCGTGGACCACGCGGCGGGCCAGACGTCCTGCGCGGCGATGCCCGCGCCGGGGGTGGAGGGGGTCAGCGGCGCGGCCCCGGCGGCGAGGGCGTCCACCGCGCTCGCCGCCTCGTCGGGCCACTGCGAGATGGCGTAGATGAACTCGACGGCGGCGTCGTTGGCGGCGCGGAGCTGGGCCTCCTCGAGCCGGCACCACCACCCGCCGAGCCACTCGGCCGCATCGGCAAACACGACGGAGGCCTCGGCGGGCTTGCTCTTCGCGTCCTCCGCGGCGGCGCGCAGGGCGCGGATGGCCTCGTGGACGTCGCTGAACCGCTGGGCAGCGCGGGATGGCGCGGGCGCCTGCGGAGCGGCCGGCTGCGGCGTCGAGACGGGCGGCGGGGCCGGGACCGGGGCCGGCGCCGGCGCCGGCTGAGCGGGCGTCTGGGGTGTCGCCGCGGCCTGCTGCTGCTGGGGCGCGACCTGCCTGCTGGTGGAGACGATGATGATGCCCAGGAGGATGAGGAACGCCAGGGCCATGACGCCCAGCGCGCCGGCGATGATGAGCAGCTCCCGGTTCTTGGACGATTCCGGCGTGTGGATGCGCCGCGGCTCGCTGACGGGCGCCGCCGCCGGTTGCTGCGGGAGAGCCGCCGGCACGACGGCGGCGGGCTGCACGGGACGGGGCCGAGGGGCGGGCACGCCGCGCTGGGGCGGAACGGTCGGGGCCGCCGCGCCGGCCTTATTGAGCTTCAGCAGGATGTCCGCAACGGCCGTGGAGGGGAGCCCGCGCGCGGAGGCGAGCAGCGCGAGCCTGCGAAGCGACTCCTTGTTCCAGCCGCCGTAGTGCGCCAGCGTGAGCCGCGCATCGTGCTCGAGGCCGTCGAGATCGGCGGCGGAGCCGGTGCCGGTCGCGAGCGGGCCCGCGGGCGTGCCGTCACGCCAGCGGAAGATGAGCTGCTGCCGGACGGCGGCGTCGAGGAGCTGCGCGGCCGCGGCGTGCAGCGCGAGTCGGACCTCGTCCGCGGGGGGCGTGTCCCCCTCGGGGTGGGCCTCGATTCGCTGGAGCTGCCGCTCCAGCGCGGCGAGGACCTGCTCGTCCGTCAGCGACTCGGGCGAGAGGCCGAGGATCGCGAACGGCCCGGCGCCCGTGGCGACGGGGCCGAGGAACCGCTCGACCGGCGATTGGCGGTGCGGCGTCGTCACGGCCCACCCCCCGGCGCCGGCGACGGCGGGCTGAGGGGCGACGAGGGCTGCTGCCCCTGGCCGAGGAGTTCATCGAGCTCGCGGAGCTTCTCGCCCCACGGCGGCGGGCCGTAGGAGGGGTAGAGGACCTTGTGCTGCTTCATGGCGTCGCGGGCGCGGGGCGGGTCGGTCTGGCCCAGGAGCCGGATGAGGTTGTAGCGGGCCTCGTACCACTCCGGCGTGCCGGTCTTCAGCCCGGAGGCGAGCGTGCGCCAGCAGTCCAGCGCGGTCTCGCTGCGGCCCGCGGCGTCGGCCATGCGGGCGAGCCTGCGGAGCGAGGCCTCGTTGTTGGAGACGGCCTGAAGAATGGCGGTGTCGAGCGTGATCGCCAGGTCGCGCATCCCCGTGTCGGAGGTCAGGTCGTAGAGCTGGACGGCGACCGCGGCGACGGTCGCGTGAAGCGAGAGCGTGCCGGGGTCGGAGAGGGCGTCGGGGGTGCTGCCCGTGCGCTCGATGATGCGCCGGCCGCGGCGGACGACGGCGCGGAGCCGCTCCAGATCCGCTGAGGCGGATTTCTGCATGTTCGTCAGCGCAGCGCGGTAGAGCAGCCGCTGCGCGGCGTCGGCGAAGGGGCCCCGCTCCTCCTCGATCTGGGCGGCGAGGGCCTCGGCGGCCTCGGTCTCCTGCCGGGCCATGAGGATCTGGAGGCGTCGGAAGATGAGCTCGGCGCGGTGGGGCGTCAGATCGGCGGCGAGGACCGAGGCGACCTCGTCCAGGATCGCCAGCGCGGCCTCGGCGCGGGCGAAGTCTGGCGCGCTCGTGCTCAGCGCGGCGTCAAGGATCTGGCGGACCCGGAGGACGACCCGGTCGCCGGCCTGCCGCGCCTCGTCGGAGTTGCCCTGCAGAGCGGTGCGGCGGTCCAGGGCGAGGACCTCCTCCGCGACGCCGAGGAATCGCGTCGCCGCGAAGTCGCGATCGGCGGCGCGGGCCCGGCGGTAGAGGCCGTAGAGCAGCCTCGCGGCCTCGCGCCGGGCGGACTCGTAGACCGTCGCGCCGCTGGGCACGCCCAGGAGGATCCGTACGGCAGCCTCCTCGTCGAGGAGGTTGCTGGCCCCCAGGCCGACGAGGAGCTTGGCCGCTCGATCGGAGCCGGCGTAGCCCTGGAGGAAGAGCGCGGCGGCCTCGTCGCGCCGGCCGCGCAGGTCCCCGCGCCCCGCGCGGACCGCCCGGTCGAAGGACACGACGGCGAGCCACAGCGGCTCCTCGCCCTGGGCTGGGGTCGCGGCGGCGCCGGCGGAGGCGAGGAATCGGTCGGCCGCCGCGGCGAAGTCGCCGGCGTAGTAGAGCGAGAGCCCCACGAGCATGCCAGCCTTGCTCCCCTCGTTGCCGAACTGCGCGGCGTCGTCCTGGCGGATCGCGGCATCGAGAAGGTCGGCGGCCTGGCGGTAGGCGTTGACGACGGCCTCGTCGGCCGCGGGCTCCTCCGGGTCGCCGCCGGATGCGGCATGCGCAGCGCGGGCCCGCTCGTAGGCCTGCACGCCGCGGACGTAGTGGACGATGAAGCCGGTGTCGCCGATGGGCGCGGTGCCGTACCGCTGCACGAGATCGAGGACCTGGGCGACCTCGCCGCGGGTGACCAGGTCGGCCAGCGCGATGGAGGCGAGGTGGTCGATGGTGCTCGCGGCGTTGGCTTTGTCGGCCTCGAGCGTGACGACGGCGAGCATGCGCGCCGCGAGCACCGGCAGCGGCCGCGTGTCGGGGCCGGCGCCGCTGCGATCCGACCGCCGCTCCAGGCGGATCAGCCGCTCGAGGTCGGCCCAGCGGCGGGCCTCGCTGAGAATGCCGATCCGCCGCGGCAGGAGCTGCTCGAGCACGGCGGGGGCGACCCCCTCGCCCGACGCGACGGCGTCGAGCCATCGGAGCGCCTCGACGTCGTTCCTGCGGACCGCCGCCGCCAGGCCGACGCCGACGGCGGCGCGCGCGATGTGCTCGTACTTGAGCAGCCCCGTGGGGAGGCGGTCGAGGTTCGCCGGGATGCCGCCGCTGGAGTTCAGCAGCCAGCCGAAGGAGCGCTGCGCATCGAGCGCGAGCCGCTCGTTGCGCGTGAGGTAGGCGAGGGAGTACTCCGTCCACCCCGAGTAGTAGAAGGCGAGCGAGCGGAGCCGCCGCGCCTCGGCCAGGTCCGCCGCGACCGTCTCGCTGTCGCGCCCGAGCTCCTCCAGCCGCTCGAGGGACTGCACGCGTCCGTTGAGCTTCGCGGCGATGTCGGACAGCTCGGGGCCGATGGAGCGGAGCGCCCGCAGGGCCTCCTGCACCTCGTCCTCCTTCGCCAGCCGCAGGCGGGAGCGCTCGACGGTCTCCTCCGCGCCGACGTAGATCACGCGGGCGAGGTTGAGCCGGAGCTCGTAGCTCGACGCCTCCGGGACCATGCGGAGCAGCTCGCGGCTTCGGGCCTCCCACTGGCGCCGCTCGCCGGCGTCGGTCGCGCTGGAGAGCATCTCGACGTAGATCTTCGAGAGCCGCTCGGCGATCGCGGCGCGCTCGGCGCCGGTCGCCGACGCCAGCCGCTCCGCGAGGTGGTCGGCCAGGAGCGTCTTGAGGCCCAGCCGCTGGAGGTAGTTCTCCACGGCGGTGTCGGCGGGGGTGAGCTCGGCCTCGGGCTGGAGAGGATTGGCGTGGGCCTGCAAGGCGAGCGGAAGGCCGATCAGGGCGGCCGCGAGCGCCGCGGTGACCAATCGACGCGGGCGCGCAGCGGGCGAGGGCACAGATCGAAGGCCGGCGCCTCGCCGCAAGGGTGAGCCAGGATGAGGTCTAGTGGCCGCTGACATAGCTGACGTTCTGGAACCCGGCATCCTTGCAGGCTTGCCACGCGGCGGCGGCCGCGCCGACCGGGGCGTCGTCGGAGACACGGAGGAACGCGCCCCCCTCCTTGGGGAGTTCGCGGAGGATGTTCGTCAGCGAGACTTTGTCGTGCGTGGCCCGCTCGCCGATGACGTAGAGCACCCGGCCGTCGGGGCCGACGCTGACGGTGACGACCTGCGGCTGGAGGTCCGCGGCCTTGCCGCCGGACTGCCGCTGCGTCTGGAGGGCCGCGGCCAGCTCCGCCTCGGAGCTGGTGAACCGCGCGGTGACGAGGAAGAAGATGATCAGCAGGAAGACGATGTCGATCAGGCTCGTCAGGGGGAGCCTGCCGATGCCGTCGGTCGCGACGCTGCGGGGCTTGAACCTCATGCGCCCCCCCTACCGCCGGCCCCGCCGCCGCCGGAGCCCGATTCGGGCGGGCGCGACGTTCCCAGCCGCCAGCCTCGAACGCCCAGTCGCGACAGGTCCGCGGCGATGGCGTTGATGTGCCTGGCCGGCGCTGCGCGGTCGGCGCGGACGAGCACGCGCACGCCCCCGGCCTGGCCGCCCGCCTCGGCGATCTCGGCGCCGATCATCTCCGCCAGACGCTGGCGGGTGACCGTCTCGCCGGCGACGATCAGCGAGCCGTCCGCCTGCACGTCGATGATCAGCGTCCCCTCGTCGCTGGCGGCCTGCTCCTTCTCGCCGGGCTCTTCGGGCAGGTCGATCTGCGACCGCAGCACCTGCGCGAACTGCGAGCTGAACATGAAGAAGATGATGAGCTGCATCACCACGTCGATCATGGGGGTCAGATCGAAGTGCTCGAACGTGGTGCGCGGCCTGCGCTTGGTGAACCTCATGCCGGGGCGACTCCGCCGGACGGTGCGGGCCCGCCCACCGGGCCGATCTGGCGCGGGGCCGGGACGGGGCCGGGGGCGTGCGCGTGGCCCGGCCCGTGGCGCGGCGGGAGCGGGCGGCCGGGGGCGACGCCCTGGGCCGCCGGCGCGGCCTCGACGTGCGAGGCCAGCTCCTCGACGAGCTCCGCGACCTCCCCGGAGATGCGGTCGATGCGGTTGCGCGTCCAGACGTACGCCGCGGTGCAGGGGATCGCGACGACCAGGCCCTGCACCGTGGTGATCAGCGCCAGCGAGATGTCGCCGGCGAGCTGCCCCGGCTTGGCGAAGCCGTCGGTCTGGCTGATGGTCTCGAAGGCGCCGACCATGCCGACGACGGTGCCGAGCAGCCCGAGCATCGGCGCGACGGTGGCGACCAGCCCGATGCCGTCGGTGGAGCGCTGCAGGCGGGTGACCTGCTCGGTCCCCTCCTCCTCGAGCGCGGCCTTGAGCTCGAGGAACCCGAAGGGCGAGCGGGCGCACCGTGCCAGCGCCCCGCCGACCACGCGGGCGAAGAAGCAGTCGTTCTCCTCCGCCTGGGCGTAGCGGATCGCGCCGGCGACGTCGCCCGCGCGGAGCAGCTCGTGCAGCCGCGTGACGATCTCCGGCGGCGCGAGCCGGGTGAGGCGCACCTGCACCAGGTGCGCGATGATCAGCGCGACGGCCAGGAACGACAGCGCGATGATCACGTAGCCGATCAGGCCGCCGTCGTTGATGTAATCGAGCAGCGACTTGCCCTTGATCGCCGCGTCCGCGGCCGCGTCCTGCGCCAGGAGGCGGAGGGCGTGTGTCGTCAGGAGGCTGTGGAGTTCGGTCATGCTGTTCCCGGGGGAGGAGGTTGATGGTCGGACAGGGCCGGTGGTCAGGCGGGCGGCTCGGCGCCCGCCGGCGCGGGGGCCGCGTGCGACGCCGCGCCCATGCCGTGGAGCTTGTCCCAGGCCAGCGCGGGATGGCCGGGGAAGCGCCTTCGGAGTTCTTCAACGAGGATCGACGCCGCGTCGTGCTCCCCGAGCCCCCCCATCGCGGCCGCGGCCTCGGCGAGGCAGACGCCGGCGAGGTACGGGTGGTCGTCGGCGAAGCGCGCCGGCAGGTGCAGCAGCTCGCGCACGCCGCGCCGGCGCAGAGACTCATCCTGCTCCAGCACGAGGGAGCGGCCGATGGCCGCGCGGCACCACGCCTCCACCCACGGCTCGGGGGGCACGGCGTTGGGCCCCCGGCCCGCGATGAGCCGCCGCTCCAGCTTTCCCCGGGCGAGACGGCGGTCGTCCAGCGTCCCCGCGGCCCGGGACGCCACGATCTCCGCCACGAAGCGCACGCCGGGGTGGAACGTGTCGGTCGTCGGCATTTCAGACGGCACGCCCGCCTCGAACGCCGCGGCATGCCGGTACAGCGCGGCCAGGTCCGCGGCGATGGACGCCCCCGCCGGCCCGGGCGTGAATCGCGACCACTCCTCGGAGCCGGCGACCGCGGCGAGCGCGTGGCCCCCGACCCAGATCGGCGGCAGGCCGGGGATCAGCTCCGTCGCGCCGTCGCGGACCGCGGGGAGGCCGGTGCGCCCCCCCATCCAGCGGTGCGACTCGCCGCGCGAGCCCTGGAGCGTGCCGACCCAGTCGAGCCACGCCCAGACCGCCGCACCCTGCGCCCCCCGCCGGAGCCGGCAGCGCAGCAGCCCCTCGTGCACCATCGCCGCGGTGGGGCCGCCGAAGCCCTGGTACGTCCGCGCGAGCTCCTCGAACAGCGGCTCGGCCGCGGCCCAGTCGCCGCGTTCCAGACGCGACCTCGCCCGCCACGCCCGGTCGGCATAGGGGAGGAACTCCGCCGCGGCCTCCTCGTGCCCGGGGATCACGCGGACGAGGTCCCACCCGATGATCTGCCCCTGGTCGCCCCCGCCCTCCGGCGCGCCGCCGACCGTCACCCCCTCCAGGCTCACCCCGCGCACGGGCGCATCCACCCCGTCCTTGCTGCCGCGCAGCTGCACCTGCGCTGCGGCGGGCGCGGCAAGCAGGGCAGCCAGGAGCATGGGCGAGAGGGAGCGTGTCACCGTGGAGCCCTGATGTGGTGGTACGTGCCGCCGGACTGCTGGGCGATCTCCCGCATCATCGGCTCGGCGCTGTTGTCGAGGAACGTGATGCAGTGGATGACCACCTTCTTCCCGGAGCGGTTGAGCCGGGCGATGTCGTTGACCACCGACGGGTCGAACTGGCCGTCGGTCATGAAGTAGATCGCGTCCGGGCGCGGCGTCATGCGGAAGACCATCTCGAAGCCGGGGAGCGGGTTCGTCCCCCCCTGGGCCTCCACCCGGCTGATCTCCGCGAGGGCGAACTTCTTCCCCTCGTCGGAGGCATCGATCCACTTGCTCCTCCCGCCGATGGCGAAGGCCTCGGAGGAGAAGAAGCTCACATAGAACGTCATGTGCTCCAGCAGCGACTGGATCGACTCGATGAGCTCGACCTTCAGCGCCGCCAGCGGCTCGCCGCGCATCGAGCCGGAGACGTCCACGATGTACGCGAAGCGGCTTCCCTTGGCCTCGACGCCGAAGAAGCTCGCCGCCCCGCCGCCCGTGCCCCCGGCCCCCAGCCCGGAGCCGTCGTTCAGCCCGTCGCCGGTGCCGCGGAGCGCCTCGGCGATGCCTCCGATGTCCGCGTCCGCGCCGGGGAGGTTCTCCCCGCTGGGGCCTTCCATGGGCGGGCCCTGGGGGTCCTCCAGCATCGTGTCCACGACGGTGGGGGTCTCGACCTGCAGGGCCGCGGCCTGGAGTTGCTGCAGCTCCGCCTCGCTGACGATCGCCAGCTCCATCTCCCCCGCCCCATCCCCCGCCCCGCCCGCCTGCGCGGGCTGGAAGTAGATGAGCGCGGCGAAGAGGATGATGAAGAGGTGGACCACCAGCGACACGGCCGCGCCGATCACCGACGCCCGCATCACCCACCGGGCGATGCGCCGGCTCAGGGGCTCGGGAGCCTGCTCGATGGGCGTGCCCACCGCGAATCCGCCGGGACGGGCATCTGTGCCCGGCATGATCGGTCGTCCGTGTGCCGCGGGTTGCTGCATCCGGCTCATGCGCCTCCTTGGCATCGATATCGGACGATCGCCGGTCCGGGATTGGTGGCGGAGCCGGCATGGCCGCGGCTGGCGTCAGGTAAATGTATCACTCGCCCCCCTGCTCCCCCCATTTCCGGCGCCCCTCGCCGCCGCGCTGGTTCCTCGCCCCGCCCGCATCTCAATGACGCCCCGCCGCTTGGGATCATGCTATGCCTCTTCGCAGTATGATCGCCCCCGGTTCGGGGCTGAGGGCCTCTGGAAACGGTCTCAGGGGCCGTCTTGACCAACCAGCCGACGGCCACCACAATCCCCCGCTCATCCAGTGAGACGCTCGCCGGGACCCCGGCGTTCCGTGGAGGTGGTATGTCGTCAGCCCCAGAGGGTTCAGATTCAGAGCCAAGCGACCCGTTCGGCCGCGTGCTTCTCAAGCTCAGCGGGGAGGCCTTCTGCCGGCCCGGATCGAGCGGGATCGACCCCGACGAACTCGCCCTGATCGCCGCTCAGATCAAGGACGCCCACCAAACAGGGACTCAACTCGCCGTGGTCGTTGGCGGAGGAAACTTCGTCCGCGGCGCGAGCTTCGCACGGGCCGCCCACATCCACCAGGCCACGGCGGACTACATGGGCATGCTGGCGACCGTCATGAACGGCCTGGCGCTCAAGGAGGCGCTGCTGCACATCGGCGTCGAGTCCCGCGTCCTCTCCGCGATCGACATCCGGGCCGTCGCCGAGCCGTTCATCCGCGGCCGGGCGATCCGCCACCTCGAGAAGGGCCGCGTGGTCATCCTCGTCGCCGGCACCGGCAACCCCTTCTGCACCACCGACACCTGCGCCGCCCTTCGGGCGACCGAGCTCGAGTGCAGCCTGCTCCTGAAGGCGACGAAGGTGGACGGGGTCTACACCGCCGACCCGCACAAGGACCCGACGGCGACCCGCTACGCCTACCTCTCCTTCACCGAGGCGATCCAGAAGAACCTCGGCGTGATGGACATGACCGCGATCACGATGTGCCGCGAGCAGGACATCCCCGTGCTGGTCTTCGAGTTCAAGACCCCCGGCAACATCCGCCGGGTGATCGATGGAGAGGACATCGGCACGCTGGTCGCCAACGAGCCGAGCGAGGCGGAGCGGGCGCGGATCGGGTACAACGGGACCGAGGCGATCCCCCCCGCGGACATGCGTGAGTGGGTGCGGCAGAGCCGGCGGATCCGCCACGCCCCGAAGGCGCCCTAGAGGCCGCGAGCGGATTTTCAACCGCCGCGGGGACGCGCGCCCCGCGGCGACCTTTCGAAACCCCAGTGCCCCCCGGGCCGGGAGATGCAGCCATGAGCGACCCAGACACTATTTTGCTCGAAGCCGAGGAGGCGATGACCAAGTCCGTGGACTACCTCAAGAAGGAGCTCCGCGGCATCCGCACCGGCCGGGCCTCCCCCGCGCTGGTGGAGTTCATCAAGGTGGACTACTACGGCGCCGCCACCGACCTCAAGGCCCTCGCCGCCATCTCCGTCCCCGAGCCGACGCAGCTGCTCATCAAGCCCTTCGACGCCGGCTCGGTCGGCGAGATCAAGCGGGCCATCGAGGCCTCCGGCCTGGGCCTGAACCCCATGATCGACGGCAAGCAGATCCGCCTCAACCTCCCCGCCCTCTCCGGCGAGCGGCGCAAGCAGCTCGTCGGCCACTGCAAGAAGCTCGGCGAGGAGGCGAAGGTCGCCCTGCGCAACGTCCGGCGCGACGCCAACAAGAACGCCGATGCGCTTGGCAAGGCCCCCGGCTCGAACATCCCCGAGGGGGAGATCGAGACGCTCAAGGAGGAGATCCAGGCGCTGCTCAAGAAGTACGAGTCGCAGTGCGACGAGCTCGTCGCGTCCAAGTCGAAGGAAATCGAGCAGATCTGATCCTCGGCGCGGGCCGGCCCCCGGCGGGAAGAAGACTCACCACAGAGGCCCAGAGGGCACAGAGAAGCGCAGGAACAGGATTGAGTTCAGGAAGAGCCGGCCCGGCCGCATCCTTCTGAACGATCCTGATCTGTCTTTCTCTGTGCCCTCTGGGCCTCTGTGGCGAACCGACTTTTCTCTTATCCCGCCAGCGGATCGGGGCGGAAGAGCTTCGTGTCCAGCGCCCACTGCCGCTCGGTGAAGTTCCCGCCGAGCTCGCCGTCGGCCCCCGCCGCCAGGTCCGGCCGCGCCGCGTTGATCGCGATGAACGTCTTCGCGTCGAGGTTGTCCAGCAGCGACACCAGGATCGCCTCCGGCGAAGAGGGGACCTTCGCCGCCCCGTACTCCGGCAGCGTGTGGTGCGAGAGGATGATGTGCTGCAGCACCGTGACGAGGTTCGCCGGCAGCCGCACCCCCTGGGTCCGCATCACCTGCTGCGCCTTGTCGTGCAGCATGATCGCCCCGTCCACGATGTGCCCGATCAGCTCGCCCCGGTCGCTGTAGCCGAAGGTCCGGTCGTAGACCAGCTCCCGCGTCTTGCCCAGGTCGTGCAGGAACAGCCCGAGCATGACGATGTCGCGGTTGATCTTCGGGTACAGCGGGCAGACGCGGTCGGCGAGCTTCAGCAGGCTCAGCGTGTGCTCCAGCAGCCCGCCGATGTACGCGTGGTGCATCATCTTCGCCGCGGGGCAGCGCTTGAACGCCTCCATCAGGTGCTCGTCGTCGAGGTACACCTGCGCCAGCGCCTTGGCCGCCGGGTGCGCGAGCGTCCCCAGCAGCGCGGTCAGCTCCGCGAACATCTCCTCCGGGTCGCGCTCCGAGGCGGGCAGCAGCTCCCGCATCTGCTCCACCGTCGCCTCCACCGGGTCGATCTGCTGGATGATCAGCTGCAGCTCCCCCTGGTACGGCTGCGTCTCGGCCTCGATGTAGACGAACCCGTCGGTCGGCAGCCGCTTGAACAGCGCGGGGTCGATCGACCACATCCGCCCCGGCAGCTGCCCCGTCTTGTCCCCGATCAGGCACTTGAGGAACGGCTTGTCCTGCTTGGTCCGCCCGAGCTGGGCGTTGGCGATCGAGTACGTCCCCGAGATCCGCTCCGTGGCGGTCAGGTCGCGGATGTAGCGGCGTTTGGCGGTGATGCTGATCGTGGACATCGCTTCGGGGCTCCTGGGATTCGGCTTGGCGCTCGGCTCCCATAGTACACCAAAGCGCCCGGTGCGCCCGGCGTTTTCCGCGCCGAACCGGCCCGCTGAGCCCCGAATCCGCTCCCGGGCCCCGCTGGCGGCCCTACCCGGCCCATCCGGGCCCCCCGCCGCTAACATCCCCTCCACATGGCGCAGCGGCGGGAACTCCACGACGCGTACTTCCGGAAGGCCAAGGCCGAGGGGTATGTCGCGCGCTCCGCCTACAAGCTCCGCCAGATCAACGACCGCAAGAGGCTCATCCGCCCCCGCGACCGCGTCCTCGACCTCGGCTGCGCCCCCGGGAGCTGGCTCCAGGTCGCCTCCGAGCTCGTCGGCCCCGACGGCGTCGTCGCCGGGCTCGACCTCAAGCCCATCGCCCCGCCCCCCGGCGGCATGCCCCCCAACGTCCGCGCCGCCGAGGGGGACATCTTCGCGGCCGGCGCCACCGACCTGCTCGCCATCGGCGGCATCGGGACCGGCGGCGACGCCCACGACGGCTACGACGTCGTCCTCAGCGACATGGCCCCCAGCACCGGCGGCGGCGGCGGCGGCTCCGCCGACCACTTCCGCTCCGTCGAGCTCTGCCGGCGCATCCTCGCGCTGCTCCCGGGCATCCTCCGCCCGGGGGGCAACCTCGCGATGAAGGTCTTCGAGGGAGAGGCCTACCCCGAGCTCCTCCGCGAGACCGCCGCCCTCTTCACCGAGGCCAGGGGCTTCAAGCCCGACGCCAGCCGCGACGTCTCCCGCGAGATCTACATCGTCGCCAAGGGGTACCGCCCCCCCGCGGGCGTCGCCGCCGACCCCGACCGACGCGAGGGGATCGCCCCCCCGCCGCCCCCCGTCTCGAAAGGATGGTCCCGGTGACGTTCCTGGCGCCGACCGCAGGGCTGATCGCCGCGGCCATCGCCATCCCGGGGCTGGTCTTCTTCTACCTGCTCAAGCTCCGCCGCCGCCCCGTCCGCGTCAGCTCGACCCTCCTGTGGCAGAAGGCCACGCACGACCTCCAGGTCAACGCGCCGCTGCGCTGGCCGCGCCTGACCTGGCTCTTCTTGTTGCAGCTCCTGGCGCTGCTCGCGCTGATCGCCGCGCTGGCCCGCCCCGCGATCGACGGCGCGGGTCCGGAGGCGTCGCGCATCGTCCTGGTCATCGACCGCTCCGCATCCATGTCGGCCCGCGACGGGCGCGACCCTCGCACCGGCGCCCCCGCCGACCACACGCGTCTGGACGAGGCCCGCGCCCGCGCCGAGGAGGTCATCGAGCGCCTCCGCTACGCCGGCGGCGCGGACCGAGCCCGCGCCATGGTCGTCGCCCTCGGCGCCGACGCCCGCGCCGTCACCGGCTTCACCGACAGCCCCGCCGCCCTGCGCGACGCCGTCCGCGCCATCGCCCCCAGCGACCAGCCCGGCGACCTCCGCGCCGCCCTCCGCGTGCTGGCCTCCCTCGGCGCCGGCCAGGCCGATGAAACCCAGACCCGCGAACGCACCGCCGTCTATCTCTTCAGCGACGGCGCCTTCGCCCCGCCCCCCGGCGGCGGCCCCTTCTCCGCGCCGGGCCTGGGGGGGATGGACATCCGCCTCGTCCCCGTCGGCCCGGCCCCGGCCGCCCCGGAGGAGGGGAGCGCCGCCATCCCCCCGCCGGTGGACAACCTCGGCATCGTCGCGATGAGCGCACGGCGCGACCACGAGGACCCCGTCGTCGCACGCATCTTCGTCCGCGTCCAGAACGCCGGCGCTGAGCCCGTGCAGACCACCCTCCAGCTCCGCGTCGGCGGCGACCTCGTGGACACCCGCGCCATCGAGGCCCCCGCCCGGACCATCACCGCGGACGGGCGCGTCGAGCCCGGCCAGACCGCCGCGACCTTCGAGCTCAACCGCCCCAGCGGCGGCCTCGTCGTCGTCACCCTCTCCCGCCCGGATCTCCTCGCCTCCGACAACGCGGCCGCGGTCGTCCTCGGCGAGCCCGCCCGCCCCGGCGTCCTCGTCGTCGCCCCCGAGGGCCGCGCCGACCCCTTCCTCCTGAGCGTCCTTGAGGCGATGGACCTGCAGCGCCTCAGCGTCGCCGATATCGACGGGTACGAGCACCGCGCCCGCGTCGGCGGGATGCGCCGGGGCGAGGGCCTCGGCGGGGTGGACCTGATCATCTTCGACCGCGTCACGCCGCGGACGCTCCCGCGCCTGCCGACGATCAGCTTCGGCGCCGGCCTGCCGATCCCCGGCCTGCACGTCCTCCGCGCTGCGCCCGAGGGAGAGGCGGCCCGCCCCGCGCCGGCCGCCGCGAACTTCCTCGCCTGGCGCCGCACCCACCCCGTCCTCCGCTACGTCTCCCTCGACCCCATCGTCGTTGACCCGCCGATGCTCGTCTCCCTCCCCCCGGAGTCCGGCGACGAGCCCCCGCCGCCGCAGGAGCCGGAAACCGGCGCTCCCCCCCCACCGCCCGAGCCCGCCGCGCCGACCGCTCCCGTGACCGCCTCCATCTCCCTCGCCGAGGGCCCGGACGGCCCGCTCATCGGCCTCGTCGAGCAGGGCCCCATGCGCCGCATCATCGTCGGCTTCGAGCTCGCCCGCTCCACCTGGGGGCCGGACGTCTCCTTCCCCGTCTTCATGGCCAACGCCGTCGAGTACCTCACCCTCCGCGGCGAGGGCGCGGCGGGCCGCGCCTACACCACCAGCGAGCCCATCGCCGTCGTCCCCGCGCCGGGCTCGTCCACCCTGCGCATCTCCGGCCCGCTGAGCGCGACCGTCGATGTCCCGGAGGGCTCCGGCGGCGAGCGGCCGCGCCGGGTCCCCATCGGCGTTCTCGAACGCGTCGGCGTCTACCGCGTCGAAGGGGCGGCCGCGTCCGACGCCGTCCTCGCCGTCAACCTCGCCGACCCGACCGAGAGCGCCCTCGCCACCGCCGCGGCCATCGACATCGCGGGCGCCGGCGGCCCCGCCGCCGCCCAGCAGGTCACCGACCCCGGCCCCCGCGAGATCTGGCATTGGTTCGTGCTCCTCGCGCTGCTGCTGGCGAGCATCGAGTGGCTGATCTACGCATGGCGGATGCGGCCCTGAGCCGATATCGTGCCCGCACGGACTCGGCACACGGAGCACGCGAATGACGATCCCCGCCTCGATGATCACGGCCACGGGCGCCGCGCTTCTCTCCCTCTCCCTCGCCGCCGCGGCCGAGCCCCCCGGCGCCGCCGCCGAACCCGAGGCCGACGGGGCGACCATCCCCCACGTGGTCTCCGCGACGCAGCCCGCGCCGGCCCCGACCCCCGCCGCCGAGCCCGCCTTCGATCCGGACCGGTTCTACTTCACGGTCCACGGCATCGGCGAGGCGACCTTCCGCACGAACCTCGACGACAACCCCGGCGACGTCGCCGTCTACCGCACCGGCGCGGGGCTCGGCCTCACCGGCCCCCTCCGCGAGCGGCTCCGCCTGAGCGTCAACCTCGACTCCGAGTTCTCCTGGTACGACTTCCAGGGCGCCGCCGGCCTCGTCCCCGGGGCGGATGACCCGATCTCCGACGCCTACCGCCTGACCCTGCGCCCGCAGCTCGTGGTGATCGAATCGGAGAACCTCACCTGGTTCGTCGGCGGCATCGTGCAGTCCTCCGGCGAGCCCGGGGCCGACTTCGGCGACACGATCACCGGCGGCGGCTTCGGCGGCGTCCGCTGCCGCCTGCGCGACGGCCTCGCCCTCTCCATCGGCGTGGGCGCCACGTCGCGTCTCGAGGACAGCGCGCTGATCGTCCCCCTCATCGGCGTGGAGTGGAAGCTCAGCGACACCGTCACCCTCGCATCCGAGGGCCTCGGAGCCTCCCTGAATGCGCGACTGAACGAGGACTGGTGGTTCACCGCCCGCGGCGGGTGGGAGTTCCGCGAGTACCGCCTCGACTCCGACGGCCCCCTCCCCGACGGCGCCTTCACCGACACCCGCGTCCCGGTCGGCGTCGGCTTCTCGTACCGCCCCTCCCAGGCCGTCTCGATCGACCTCCTCGGCGGCGCGGTGGTCTGGCAGGAGTTCACCGTCCACGACGCCGACGGCCACAAGCTCACCGAGCTCAACGCCGACCCCACCGGCTTCATCCGGCTGACCGCCCGCATCACGTTCTGACCCCCCACTCCCCTCTTCTGAGGGGAGCGCGGGTGAGGCCGGGCGCGGGTTCCCAGGTCCTGTGGGTCCGATAGGTTCCCTACGACCCATAAGAAGCAGGCTTGAACGCCGTGATCGCCCCTCCCTCCCGCGCGCAGCCCCGACCGGGCCGCTCTGGGGCCGCTCCACCCGCCCATGTGGAGCGCCCACGTGCCATGCTGGGCGCTCCAGATGCCCGTTGGGGCGCTCCTCGTGCCATGCTGGACGCTCCAGATGCCCATTTGGGCCGTCCACGTGCCATGCTGGGCGCTCCAGATGCCCATTTGGACCGTCCACGTGCCATGCTGGGCGTTCCAACATGGCACGTGGGCGCTCGAAGAGCCCGTGCGGGGCGCCCGGATGCCCAACGGCCGACCTCACGGCGAACCAGCCGCCTGTGCCACCCCCCACCCCCCACCTCCCCCGACCTCCACACCTGCTCCCCTCCACGCCTCTCCATTCCCCCCTCCCCACACCCCAACTCCTACCATCCCCCTCTCCCCGGAGCCCCAGCCCCATGCGCACCCGTCAGACCATCCTGATCCTCTGCCTCTTCTTCCTCATGGGCATCTTCGTCGCGCAGCTCCCCGCACGCGTCGCCCAGCTCACCGGCTCCACCAGCCGCTACGACTTCTTCGACCCCATCATCGACGTCTACTCCACCATCAGCGGCTCCTACGTGGACCGGATCGACCAGGCCAAGCTCCAGCTCGGCGCCATCAACGGCATGCTCGAGGCCCTCGAGGACCCCTACACCCAGTTCGTCCCCCCCGTGGACCGGGCCGACTTCCACAAGGAGCTCACCGGCGAGTTCGTCGGCATCGGCGCCGAGGTCGTCATCGAGGGGGGCTACCTCACCATCGTCTCCCCCCTCGAGGACTCCCCCGCCTACAACGCCGGCGTCCGCCCCGGCGACAAGGTCGTCGAGATCGACGGCGAGTCCACCCTCAACCTCTCCATCGACGAGTGCATCGACCGCCTCACCGGCGAGCCCGGGACCCCGGTGAACATCCTCATCGCCCGCGACGGCCTCGCCGGCGAGCGCATCCCCATGACCATCATCCGCCAGCGCATCCACCCGCGCGCCGTCCGCGGCGTCCACCGACGCATCCCCACCTCCCCGTCCGCATCCACCGAGCCCACCGGCGCCGCCGCCTGGGAGTACACCCTCGACCCCGAGCGCCGCATCGGCTACATCCGCCTCAGCCAGTTCACCCCCACCGCCGCGGAGGAGCTCGCCGAGGCCCTCGACCTGCTCGGCGCCCGCAAGAAGGGCGCCCTCGGCGGGCTCATCCTCGACCTCCGCGGCAACCCCGGCGGCGTCCTCGACGCCGCCCTCGAGATCGCCGACATGTTCCTCGACGGCGGCGTCATCGCCTCGGTCAAGGGGCGTGAGGGGGCCCGGCCCATCAGCGGCATCCGCGACCAGGTCTACTCCGCCCACAGCGCCGGCACCCTCCCCGACTTCCCCCTCATCGTCCTGGTCAACGGCGCCAGCGCCTCCGCCTCCGAGATCGTCGCCGGCGCCCTGGCCGACCACGACCGCGCCGTCGTCCTCGGCACGCGCACCTTCGGCAAGGGCCTCGTCCAGGCCGTGCAGACCCTCCGCAGCCCCGTCTGGGGCGGCGCCCTCGGGGCGCAGCTCAAGTTCACCAGCCAGCGCTACTACCTCCCCTCCGGCCGCATGATCCACCGCACCGACGACTCCGACGCCTGGGGCGTCGATCCCACCCCCGGCTTCTACGTCCCCATGACCGGCGAGGAGCAGCTCGCCCGCATGCTTCAGCGCCGCGACCGCGACGTCCTCGACGTCCCCGTCCTCGCCCCCGGCGCCGCCCTCCCCGCCGCCGAGCCGGCCCGCTGGTCCGACCCCGACTGGATCGAGACCGAGCTCAAGGACAAGCAGCTCGCCGCGGCCGTTCGCGCCATGCACTCCCGCCTCGACACCGGCGTGTGGACCCCAATCTCCGACATCGCCGACGCCCAGGCGCAGCTCGGGAGCGTCAGCCTCGCCGAGCTCCGCCGCCTCGAGCTCGGACGCGAGCGCATGCTCCGAGACCTGGAACGACTGGAGCGCCGCATCGATGCCCTGAGCGCCGTCGCGGCCGGCGACGGCGAGGACGACCGGGCCACCGACCTCTGGCCCGACGACGCCCCGGTCGCCGGCGGCCGCCTGGACGTCTACGACAAGGACGGCAACAAGGTCACCACCCTCAGGATCACCGGCGAGAACCTGGAGCGCTGGCTCATCGACGCCGGCGTCCAGCCCCTGCAGCCCGCCGCCCCGGACGCCGAGCCCGCCCCGAGTCCCTCGGACAACTGACCCTCACCCCCCGATGCCCGACGACGCCCCCCTGATCCTCGGCCTCGAAACGAGCTGCGACGAGACCGCCGCGGCCGTCGTCCGCGCGGGGCGCGACGTGCTCAGCAACGTCATCGCCTCCCAGCACGAGCTCCACGCCGAGTACAAGGGCGTCGTCCCCGAGATCGCCAGCCGCGCCCACGCCGAACGCATCACCCCCATCCTCCGCGACGCCCTCGCCGAGGCCGGCGTCACCCTCGCCGACATCGACGCCGTCGCCGTCGGCCGCCGCCCCGGCCTGATCGGCTCCCTCCTGGTCGGCGTCGCCGCGGCCAAGGCCCTCGCCTGGTCCCTGGGCGTCCCCGTCGTCGGCGTGGACCACGTCCACGCCCACCTCTACGCCGGGTGCTTGGACGCCGACCTCCCGGAGTACCCCGCCCTGGGCCTGGTCGTCAGCGGCGGCCACACCACAATCTACCTCTGCGAGTCCCCCACCCTCGTCACCCGCCTCGGCTCCACCATCGACGACGCCGTCGGCGAGGCCTACGACAAGGCCGCCACGATCCTGGGCCTCCCGTACCCCGGCGGCCCCAACCTCGACCGCCTCGCCTCCACCGGCGGCGGCGACCCATCCTCCCGCAAGCTCCCCGTCAGCCGACTCGGGCGCGACTCCCTCGACTTCTCCTTCTCCGGCCTCAAGACCGCCGTCCTCTACGCCGTCCGCGGCGTCCCCGCCCGGCGGGGGAAGGAGGGCGAGCCCGCCCCCCCTCCCCCGCCCACGCTGGACGACAAGGCCCGCGCCGACATCGCCGCCGCCTTCCAGCACGCCGCCGTCGGCGCCATCATGCTCAAGCTCGACCGCGCCCTGGAGCGCTACCCCGCCTGCCGCACCCTCCTGGTCGGCGGCGGCGTCAGCGCCAACTCCCTCCTCCGCGCCCGCCTCACCGAGCTGGGCCGCCGGCGCGGCCTCGACGTCCGCCTCCCCAAGATGCCCTACTGCCTCGACAACGCCGCCATGATCGCCGGCCTCGCCTACCACATCCTCGAGTCCCGCCGCTGGCAGACCGACCCCCTCACCATGACCGCCGAACCGACCACCTCCTGCTGACCCGTATTCCTCCCCGCGTTCCCCGCTCCCCCGCAGACCGCTTCTTTGGCCCTCCTCCGCACGCTCCGTGGTGAGTTCTGTGATCGACCACTGGCACCATCCCGCCTGCCTCCCCGACGAGGAACTCCTCAAGCACTGCACCTTCGGCCGCGGCCGCGCCTCCGGCCCCGGCGGCCAGCACCGCAACAAGGTCGAGACCGAGGTCGTCGTCACCCACGACCCCACCGGCATCCAGGCCCACGCCAACGAGCGCCGCTCCCAGCTCGAGAACAAGCGCGTCGCCCTCTTCCGCCTCCGCCTCGCCCTGGCCACCAACCACCGCGCCCCCGTCCCCATCGGCGAGATCGGCTCCGCCCTCTGGCGCTCCCGCCTCCGCGCGGGGAAGGTCGCCGTCAACCCCGAGCACCGCGACTACCCCTGCATCCTCGCCGAGGCGATGGACGTCATCGCCGCCTCGGCGTGGGATCCCAAGAAGGCCGCCCTCCGCCTGGGGTGCACCACCAGCCAGCTCATCAAGCTCGTCAAGGACCACCCCCCCGCCTTCGAGCGCTGGAACCGCGAGCGGGCCCAGCGCGGCATGCACCCGCTGAAGTGACGCCCCCGGCCGCCGCCAAATGAACGAAAAAGAACCCCCGCCCAACGAGGGCGGGGGTGTCGTTGTCGTACCCATCTCTGCTACATCAATCAGGAAAAGCCGCGGCTGCTTCAGCGCCGCCGACGCGCCGCCACCAGCCCGCCGAGGGCCATCAGAGCCGCCGCACCGGGCGCCGGCACCGGGTTCCCCTCGACGATGATGTAGAACGTCGAGAGCGTCGGCGCCGCGAAGCCCACGCGCCGCTCCGGGTCCGGCAGGTCGCTGTCGTACAGCCAGAACACGTTGGCGTTCCCGTCCGGGCCGCTGGTCAGCCGCAGGCCGTTGAGCGCGCCCGCGGTCGTGTCCGTGATCTGCACGCCGATCATGAACGTCCCGTAGTCGCCCGGGTTCGTCCCGATCAGGTCCATGTTCAGCGGCACGGTGAACATCGGCGTCACGCCGTCGCCCACTGAGACCAGCTCGGTCACGAACCCCACGTCGTTCCGCGCCTCCAGCGACACCGAGCCGAACATCGTCCCCGGCCCGTCCAGCTCCGTGTCCGGCAGGGTCGTGCCGGTCGTCGCCGTCGCCCAGAACAGGTTGATGTCCGTCGCGGGCGCATCCGCAGCCCGGCGAATGCCGACCGTCACGCGCGTCACCTCGACCGAGGTCATCCCGCCCAGCCGCGCGGCCGGGATCGGGATGTCATCGAAGACCACGTTCGGCTGGATCCCCGAGCCGTCCGGGTTGCCGCCCGTCCCGGGGTTGTACCGCGATCCGGTCTCGACGTTGTTCGTGTACAGGGCCGTCGGCAACCCGAGCTGCCCGGACGGCGCCGCCAGGTACGGCCCCATCACCGGCAACGTCTCCGTCACCACACGATCCTGGCCCAGCGCCGCGCCGGCGCACAGCACGACCGCGGCCGCTCCCAACACAACCCTCGACATAACTCTCTCCTCACGCCAGCGTTCCGGCGGAACCTCGCCGGCACCAACGCGGGCCATCCCGAACCACGACCGCCACCCCTCGCGGAACACTCGCGCGGGCCGATCGGTCGAAACAAGCGGTCTCTTGCGGCGTGGAGTCTCTCTCCGTGCCCCGCATCAGACAATGCGGTTTCTAATATCGCACGCGCCCTGTCCACTGTCAAGACAGACATCCGGGGTTTGTTGACAACGTCCCCAAGCGGCCCGGCGGGCCCGACCCGCCGCCGTACGCTCCCTCCCCGCGCCCCCCTGCATCGTTCTCCCAAACTCTCCCCAGTCCCCCCCACTTTCCCAGCTCCTCAGCCCCCGGCCACCCCGCCCCCGTGCCGGGCCGTCAGCTTCGGGCTCAGCGTCAGCAGCAGGTGCACCCGCTCGGTCTCATCAACCCAGTCCTGCAGCGTCGCCGCCACCTCGTCCGACGGCAGCGCCGCCCCCGGCAGCGGGCACGCCGCCCCGAGCCGCTTCGCCGCCATCGCCCGGTACCGCGACAGCGTCCGGTCCCCCAGCAGCGACACGAACTCGAAGTCCTCGTTGAGCCACAGCACCGTCGGCACCCGCAGCCCCCCGCAGATCCGCAGCGGCTCCGCCAGGTCCAGGTGCTCGTCCCGGTCCACCAGCCGCAGCTCGATCACCCCCGGCCTCGCCGCCGCGGCGATCGCCGCCAGCATCGGGCACTGCGCCACACAGTCCCCGCACCACACCCCCGATACCACCAGCAGGTTGATCCGCCGGAAGAACGACCCGATCAGCCCCCGCTGCGCCTCGGTCAGCCGCACCCCCGCCGCCGCCTCCCGCCACCGCTCCTGCTGCGCCGCCGTCCCGGTCGCGACGTAGTCCCCGTACGACAGCCCCTGGTCGAACTTCGCCTTCAGCAGCGCGGGTGACAGCATCGGCAAGACTCCTCATCGCTCAAAGACGCAGCCGCGCCGCGGAGCCGCCCCGGCCCCCGCGTCCGCACGGCCCTGCCGCATCCTAGCTCGCCCTTGGCCCTCTTCGATGTACACTCGCGCCCGATGCAGGCAGCGCGCGGCGGCCTGCACGACTGCCGGCGTCTCGCCGGTGCTTTGATGGAAGCGCCCCGCCGATGCCCCGCTCGCTCCTCGCCCGCTTCGCCGTCACCGACGCCCGCGGCGTCCGCGTCCCGCTCCGCACGCTGCGCGACCGCCGGCTCGGTCTCGAGGGCGCAGGCCGCGCCGCCGAACTCCGCGCACGCCTCCGGCGACGCCCCTTCTGGCAGTCCCTCTCCGACTGGGTCTTTTACGGCGCCCTCATCGGGATCGCTCTCCCGATCATCACCACAGCCATCCTCGCTCCATGGCGCGGCCGCGGCCATCTGATCGACAGCCTCGTCGCCGGCGCGATCCTCCTCCTCCCGATCGTGCTGCTCCGCTTCCTCCTGGTGCATCTCTTCGCCCCGCGCGCCGCCGCCCGGGCCGCCCAGGACTTCCTCCGCCTCGGCCACTGCCCCGCCTGCGCCTACGACCTCGCCCACGTCGAGCCCGATGCCGACAGCATCACCACCTGCCCCGAGTGCGGCGCAGCCTGGCGCGGCGTGCAGCGTCCCACGCCACAGGCGGCCCACCCCGCGCCGGCCCCGGCCGCACCCTAAAGCCCGCCTTCACAAACTCCACCCCGCCTCCCCCTAGCCTCAATGTGTTCCGCCCCAACCGGAGCACGGCCCATGGTGCAGCTCATCAACGCCCCGGCCCATCCACCCGCCGCCGACGTCCAGCCGGGCCGCCGCGTTCATGCCGACGACCTCGGCCCTCCGCCGGACGTCCTTCCCCCCGATCCCCGCTCCCGGCGCCACGTCATCGGCGGCCTCATCTTCGTCGGCCTGATCCTCGTCTTCACCGCCGTCACCTCCGCCATCGTCAGCTACGGCGCCTTTGTCGCCCTGATGGTCGGCGCATCGATCTTCGTCACTACCGTCATCTGGCGCAGGCCCGGCGCTCACCGCACGCGCCTCCGCCGCGCCGACCCCGAAGAGTTCGGCCCCCTCGGCGGCCGCATGCGCAACCTGTACCGCTGATCGGCACTCCGATCCCAGGGCAAGATGAAGAGGCAAGGAAGGGGGGAGGGGGGAGGGGGGGGACCGGCATGCTCGACGTGATCATCATCGGCGGCGGCCCCGCCGGCCTCAGCGCCGCCCTCGTCCTCGGCCGCTGCCGCCGCAGCGTCATGCTCTGCGACCACGGCCGCGGCCGCAACCGCTGGGCCGAGCACATGCACAACTTCCTCACCCGCGACGGCATCGACCCGCGCGAACTCCTCCGCCTCGGCCGCGCCGAGGCCGAGCGCTACGGCGTCGAGGTCCGCACCGCGCAAGCCGTCCGGGTCGGGCGCCTCCCCGGCGAGGGCGACGACCGCGGCTTCTGGGCCGACCTCGACGACGGCTCCCACCACGAGTCCCGCATGATGCTCCTGGCCACCGGCGTCGCCGACGTCCTCCCCGACGTTCCCGGCCTCAAGGAGCTCTACGGCCGCAGCGTCCACCACTGCCCCTACTGCGACGCCTGGGAGCACCGCGGCAAGCGCCTCGCCGCCTACGGCAAGGGCCACGCCGCAATCGGACTCGCCCTCGCCCTGCGCACCTGGAGCGACCACGTCGTCGCCTGCACCGACGGCGAGCGGATCCCCGACGAGGACCGCGCCCGCGCCGACCGCAACAACATCCGCGTCCGCGAGGAGCCCGTCGCCGCCCTCGAGGCCGCCGACGGCAACCTCGCCTGCATCGTCCTCGAAAACTCCCCCCCCGAGCCCTGCGACGCGCTCTTCTTCAACACCGGCCAGGTTGTCCGCAGCGACCTCGCCGCCCAGCTCGGCTGCCCCCTCCGCCCCGACGGCTCCGTCCGCACCAGCAACAGCCAGTGCACCGACGTCCCCGGCCTCTACATGGCCGGCGACGCCGACAAGGACGTCCAGTTCGCCATCGTCGCCGCCGCCGAGGGCGCCACCGCCGCCGTCGCCATCAACCGCAAACTCCAGGATGAAGACCGCGGCGAGCCCCCCACCCACCACTGATCCCCCCTCCCTCCCTCAAGCCCCGCACTCCCTCATCCCCTGCTCTCTTCCTTCTCCCTCCCGGCCCCTGAGGGGCGGAGGAGGCGCCGCTCCGCACGCGCATCTCACGATCCGTGCGCCCACCGCGGACGATCCCGCGCGCCCCATCTGGAGCGACCGAAA
>JBIQJK010000030.1:0-33808 GCA_044507535.1 Planctomycetaceae bacterium
GAAAGGACGACCACAAAGCCGAACACGAGTGCCTGGAGCCCAGTGCCGAGTGCCTGAATCCCTTAACGACTCGCCTCCGGCACCCTCGCCCGTTCACGGCCGCCGCGTGCAGGATCTCCGAACGCCGACGTCGCCGTCTCCAGCGCGCGGTGCCCCAGGTATCCACCCAGCCGCCGCCCCAGGTACGCCGCGCACGCAGCGCGATCCCACATCGAGTACCGGTCCGTCACCAGCAGCCGCACCAGCCGCGCCGTCGTCACCGTCATGCCGCTCAGCCCGTTCATCCGCATGCGTGGGTCGAACCAGCTCCGCCTCGCCCGGTGCGTGAGCCGGTAGAAGCTGTCCGTGAACGACTCGTCGTGCTTCCGCACCGAGAAGAGGTACTCCGGCACCAGCGCCGCCCGCCCCCGCAGCAGCAGCCCCGCGAGGAAGTACCGGTCCGAACCCACGAAGCTCGGGATCAGCCCCGCCGCCGCCGCGGCGTCGCGCCGCATCACCCCCCAGATCAGCGCGGGGTACCCCTGCTTGAGCGCGGCGATGAACCGCTCCCCCGGCCGCTCGCTCGCCACCCGCGGATCGCGCTGGGCCGGCCCGACCACGCTCCCCGCCGCGTCCACCCAGTTCGAGTACGAATGGCACAGCACGACGCCGCGGTCCGCATCGAGCATCTCGACGCACCGCTCGAGGAACTCCGGCTCGCACAGGTCGTCGTGCGCAGCCCACTTGAAGTACTCCCCCCGCGTCTGCCGGAAGGCGAAGTTGAAGTTCGGGGCCGCCCCGATGTTCACCTCGTGCCGCACGTACGTCACGCGCCCGTCGCGCCGCGCCAACTCCCGCCCGATCTCCGGCGTCGCATCCGTTGACGCGTTGTCGCTGATCAGCAGCCGGAAGTCCGCGTACGTCTGCGACAGCAGGCTCGTCACCGCCTGGCGCAGGTACTGCCCCCCGTTGCGCACCGGTAGCCCGATTGCCAGCCGCGGATGTGCTTCCATCAAAGATCTCCGCGCTCAAGGGATAGGAGCAGTCGGGGCAGCCGGGGCCCGGGGGAGCGGTTCGAGCCCGCTCCTCATTCGCCTGCCGGGCTGACGCTCCGCGCGCGTCGCCGCATCCACTAAACAGGTAGCCGCTCCTGATGAGCGTGCGCCTCACTCCCCCGCGACCTCGTGCATCCCGGTCCCGGCCGCGCCAAAGGCAAATGGGACGTGAGGAGCCCGTCGCGCCGACTGCCGGGCTCGCCCAACCTGCGGCCGCCCCCGCACCGGATCGCGGGGCTGCCGCGCCGAACGCCGGGGCGGCGCTCGCCCGTGCCCGGCGGTCCCATAGTTCTGGATGCGCCCCCGGATCCGCGCCGTTCAACCACCCCCGCGCAGGGGAACCCCGCACCGCCCGTGCAAACAGCCCCCTACACCATCTCCCGCAGCTTCCGCAGCGCGTCGAACGCCTCCAGCGGCGACATCACGTCCAGCGTCACCTCGCGCAGCGCATCCACCGCGGGGTGGGCCACGTACTCCGTGAACAGCGGGAGCTGCCCGTTGCCCCCGTCGCCCCCGCCCACTCCCTTCGGCACGCGCGGCTTCGTCCCCTTGCCCCCCTTCCGGCCGGTCGCGGCGTCCGCCTCCTCCCCGACGTGGTGCACCGCCAGCGACTCGAGCACCTCCCTGGCCCGTGCGATCACCCGGTCCGGCACCCCCGCCAGCTTCGCCACGTGGATCCCGTAGCTCTGGTCGGTCCGCCCCGGGAGAATCCGGTGCAGGAACACGATGGAATCCCCCCACTCCCGCACCGCCACGTGCAGGTTCTTCACCCGACCCGGCAGTCGCTCCTCCAGGTCGGTGACCTCGTGATAGTGCGTGGCGAACAGCGTCCGCGGCCCCCCCTCGGCGGCGAGCTCCTCCGCGATCGCCCAGGCGAGGCTCAGCCCGTCGAGCGTGCTGGTGCCGCGGCCGATCTCGTCGAGGATGACCAGCGACCGGGGCGTGGCGTGGTGCAGGATCCGCGCCGTCTCGGTCATCTCGACCATGAACGTGCTCTGCCCGGCGTGCAGCGCATCGTCGGCGCCGACGCGCGAGAAGACCCGGTCCGCCAGGCCGATCCTCGCCCGCTCCGCCGGGACGAACGAGCCGGTGTGCGCCAGCAGCACCAGCAGCGCGCTCTGGCGGATGAACGTGCTCTTGCCGGCCATGTTCGGCCCGGTGATCAGCGCTAGCGTCCCCTCGGCCCCGCCGAGGACGGTGTCGTTGGGGACGAAGTTCGTCCCCAGCAGCTCGTCGAGCACCGGGTGCCGCCCCTGGATGATCTCCAGCACCGGCTCGTCCACGACCTCCGGCCGGCACCACCCGCGCCTGGCCGCCTTCTCCGCGAAGCACGCCAGCACGTCCAGCTCGGCGCACGCCTCGGCGAAACGGCCGATCGCCGGGATCGCCGCGGCCGCCTCGTCGCACAGGCGAGCGAACAGCGCGCCCTCACGCTCCACCGCCCGCGCCTCCGCCGTCGTCACCTTGTCCTCGAACTCCTTGAGCTCCGCCGTGGTGTACCGCTCGGCGTTGGTCAGCGTCTGCCTGCGGACGAAGCTCGCCGGGGCGTTGCGTGCCTGCGCCTTGGTCAGCTCGATGTAGTACCCGAAGACCTTGTTGAACCCCACCTTGATCCCGGCGAGGTTGTGCTCCTGCACCACGCGCCCCTGGTACTCGGCGAGCCAGGAGTTGGCGTCGCGCATCAGCCGGCGCGCCTCGTCCAGCTCCGCGTCGTAGCCGTCGCGGAACAGCCCCCCCTCGCGCAGGTGCTGCGGGGGCGAGTCCACGCACGCCCCGGCGATCTTCGCGGCCAGCGGCGAGAGCGCACCCGCCACGGCGTCCAGCCGCTCCAGGTGCGCGGCCATCGCCGGTGAGCCCGTCACCGCGTCGCGCACCGCGTCCAGCTGCGCGAGCGAGCGGCCCAGGGCGACCAGGTCCCGCGGCGAGACCCGCGCCAGCGCCAGCCTCGCCGCGATCCGCGTCACGTCCTGCACGCCCCCGAGCGCCGCGCCCAGGGCCGCCGCGACGCGCCGGTCCTCCACCAGCGTGGCCACGATCCGCTGGCGCGACTCGATGCCGCCCCGGTCCGCCAGCGGCCGGCAGAGCCAGTCGCGCAGCAGCCGCCGGCCCATCGCCGTCCTCGGCCCCGCGCCGGCGCCGTCGCGCTCGCCGGCGGCGCTGAAGACGCCCACGAGCGAGCCGGCGACCTCGCCGGAGCGCAGCGTCCGCAGCACCTCCAGGGAGCGCAGCGTCGTCGCATCGATCACGAGGAACCCCGCCGGCTCCTCCCGGCGCGGCGGGGAGAGGTGCGCCAGCGTCGGCCGCCTCGCCGCTCCCCCCGCCCCGCCCCCCGGCACGCTCTCGCCCGCCGGCTGCTGGGTGACCTGGAGGTAGCGGACGATCGCCCCCGCGGGCTGGATCACGGGGTCGTCCTCGCCGATGCCGAAGCCCGCGAGCGTGGAGACGCCGAACTGCGTCAGCAGCGCCTCCCGCGCCTCGGCCAGGCGGAAGTGCCAGGCCGGCTGCGGCGTCCCCGCGCCCCCCTTGCCCCCCAGCGAGAGCGCATCCAGCACGGCCTTCACCCGCGGCGGGGCCTCGCCCGTGGCCGTGTCGGCATAAAGAAGCTCCGTCACGCTGCGGCGGGCCAGCTCGTCCACCAGCGCGTCGTACACGCACTCGAAGACCGTGAACTGCCCAGTGCTCAGGTCCGCCACCGCCGCGGCGGCGCGGGGGCGGTCGCCCGACTCCAGGAAGCAGACCGCCGCGAGCCGGCTCGAAGCATCGTCCTGCAGCAGCGAGTCGTCCACCAGCGTGCCGGGGGTGAGCACCCGCGTCACCGCCCGCTCGACGACGCCCTTGGCCTCCTTGGCGTCCTGGATCTGCTCGCAGACCGCCACGCGGAAGCCCTGGGCGATCAGCCGCCGCAGGTACACCTCCAGCTGGTGGTACGGCACCCCCGCCATCGGCACCCCCTCGGTCCGCTGCGTCAGCGTCAGGCCGATGGCCTTCGACACCGTCACGGCGTCGTCGTCGAACATCTCGTAGAAGTCGCCGATGCGGAAGAACAGGACGCAGTCCGGGTGCTGCCGCTTGAAGCGGTAATACTGCTGCATCGCCGGGGTTTCACGGGGGTCGGCCATCGACGGGGAGTGTACGAAGGCGGGGGCGCAGATGCAGCCGGATCCCGCGCCGCGGGCGGAGGTACGATCCGCCTTGAGCCCCTTTCCCCCTCCCCCGGAGGCCGCGGACGCCGTGACCACGACAACCGACAGGACCAGCCCGGCGGCGCGGGTCGTCGCGGCCGCGGCCGTCATCGGCGGCTGGCTCGCCGTGGCCGTACTGAGCTGGCCGGGGACGGCCGGGCAGCATCGGCACGACCCCGGCCCAGCCGCGGAAGGCCCGACGCTCGCCGCGGTCGAGCCGCTCGGCATCGGGCCGATCACGTTCTTCAACACCTCCTGCGGCCCGTGCCACGGGGACTACGGGATGCTGCTGCGCGAGGAGCTGACCGCCGACCTGGCGGGGTGGGAGGACGTGCGGGGCGTGATCCGGGGCATGGTGATCGGCCAGGCCCGGACGACGCTGCCGGACCGGGAGATCGACGCGCTGGCCGCGTACCGGATGAGCCTGCTGGACGGGTCGCCGTTCCTGGCGCTGACCGGCGTGGAGGCAGGCGAGCTGCGCGGCGAGGTGACGCCGGGGGCGACCGTTGAGGTCGTCACCGTGGACTCGGTGCGCGCCGCCACGGTTGACGGGCACAGCTGGTCCGCGGCCGTTCCGCTGGCGCAAGGTCCGATTACCATCCGCGCCACCCTGGGGGGGCGGACGACGGCGCTCGCGATCCCCGGCGTCCCCTTCAGCCACATGGCGGCTGATTCGTCGCGCTAATCGCTACGGGCGGCGCGTTCGCGCCCCCCGCCGCAACGGGTGCGCCCAATCCGGCTTTGAATCCGACCGATGCGGAGCGGCCATCCCAGCGCGCCGCGTCCCCGCTTCGCCGCGGTCCTGGGCACTGTCTCCCCCCCGCCGCCGGCACCCGCGCCGACCGCAACGCTCCGGAGATCAGCCCATGAGACCCGACGTCAGGCGGAGCATCGTGTGCGTGACGGCGGTCGGACTGACCGCGATTCTGTCGAATGTGCTGGACGCGGACGCCGGGACGAAGCAGCTCCCGTCGTACGCGAGCTACCAGAACCGGCCGAGCGTTGACCTCAAGGGCATGTTCCGCGACTTCGAGCCGCGGGCCTTCGGCGGGCACCCGGACTTCGGCGTCCCGGCCGCTGCGGGGGCCGGGCGGTACGCCGACATCCCGGCGGACGAGCTCGACTCCGAGGGCAAGCCGGTCTTCCGCACCACGGGGCTGAAGATCGCCTCGCCGGCGATGGATGTGGAGGGGAGGCCGATCATCGGCGCCCGGCCGTACATCACCGCCAGGCCCGGGGACACGGAGGTGATCAAGAGCGCGACGCCCGGCGGCGCGGCGACGAACGCGGCGAACTTCTCGCAGTGGTTCCGCAACACGCCGGGGGTGAACACCGGCCAGCGGGGGGTGGTGACGCTGACGCGCGAAGCGGGCACGGGGACGTACATCTTCGACGGGTCGCTGGACCGGCCGGGGGCGATCGCGTCAACGATCGCGGTGGGAACGAACACGGCGTACACGTACGAGCTCGAGACGCAGTTCGTGCACCTGCGCGGGTACGGGTGGTACATCCGGGCCGCGACGGACGCGGACGTCTGGGTGTACATCGACGACCGGCTGGTGATCGACGGGGGCGCGGGCGGCGGGTTCCAGGGGGCGCGGGGCGTGGCGGCTGACGGGCCGATCAGCCTGGCGAACACGGGCAGGATCGAGATCGCGCCCGGGTCGGTGGGGGCGGTCTCCAGCAACGCGACGGCGGCGGGGTCGGTGGGGATCTTCAACTCCGCCCAGATCGAGGCGGACGTCCGCGTCGGGCCGGGCGCGAACGTCGCGACGGCGATCAGCGCCGGGGCCGGGGCGATCACCGGGGAGCGGGGCTCGCTGGCGGCTCCGGTGCCGATGCCGGTGATCAAGGAGCCGGAGGGGCTCGGGGCGAGCCGCGGGCACGGGGTCTACGAAATGGGCACGTTCACGTTCGACTCGGACGTGCGGTTCGACTCGCTCACCATCGCGATCAACGCCACGGTGAACATCGAGGGGAACGTGACGATCCTCTGCGAGGGGGACTTCACGCTCCGCAACGGCAGCAAGATCGTCCTCGGCCCTGGGGCGACGCTGGACCTGTACATCAAGGGGGCGACGTTCATGGGGCAGTCGTCGGAGGTCAACGTCAACACGGCGGACCCGTCGCGGGTGACCGTGTACAACCTGGGCGGCGCGACGATGGTGCTGGACAACACCGCGGAGATCTACGCGAACTTCGCGGCCCCCGGGGCGGAGCTCCGCATCGGCAACGCGGTGCACGTCCACGGGAACTTCATCGGGCGGGCGTTCACGCTGAGCAACTCGGGCCGGTTCACGATCACGGGGAGCGGCGCGTGGGGGCGGGGGGCAAGCGACGGGAACACGGCGATGGTGCAGCACCTCGAGCTCGACCGGCTGGCGTGGCTGGCCAACGGGCGGACGCACACGCTGAAGGTCTTCGTCGCCGACCGGGACGCCGTGACGTCGCGGCTGCGGCTGGAGACGAACATCAACACGCTGAACCTGGCGGCGCAGCCGCAGGACTGCGCGGTCGCGTACGACTGACCGGGCCCTGGTTCACGTGGGCGGGGAGATGGAAGACTCACCACAGAGTCACCGAGACGCAGAGGGAGCACTGAGACAAGAGCGGGACAGGGTTTGGAGAACCGTTGGGAACGGATGATGCCGGGGGCGGGAGGAGGTGTTGAACGAACGACGACGTTGCCCGGCTCCGCGCTCCCCCGCTCTCCCCACGATCGACGCGCTTTGGCATGAAGGCAAGAACCCCGGGCCTGTCGCCCGGGGTTCTCGGGGTGCGTTTGAGTTGCGGCGGATCGGCGGGCGGGGCCGTCAGGGCGCCCAGACGTTGGCCTTGGCGCCCTCGGCGACCTGGCCGTTGCCGCTCGCGTGGGCGCCGTTGAGCTTGAGCGCGCCGCTGGCGAGCTTGGGGAAGTGCTCGCCCTGCCAGGAGGCGGGGTAGTTGGGGTCGTCCATCTCGAGCGCCGCTTTCGTCGGGAAGAGGGGGCGGAAGGTGTCACACATGACGGCCAGTTCGGCGGTGTAGGTGGCGTCGAGGGAGGCCTCGATGGTGCCGGGGTGCGGGCCGTGGGGGATGCCCTGGGGGTGGGCGGTGATGGAGCCGACCTCGATCCCCTTGCGGGAGCCGAAGTTCCCCTCGACGTAGTACAGCACCTCGTCGGAGTCGATGTTGGAGTGGTTGTAGGGGACCTTGATCGCCTCCGGGTGCCAGTCGAGCATGCGGGGGCAGAAGGAGCAGATGACGAAGTTGTGTGCCTCGAAGGTCTGGTGGATCGGCGGGGGCATGTGGAGCTGCCCGGTGATGGGGGCGAAATCGTCGATGTTGAAGATGTAGGGGTAGTAGCAGCCGTCCCAGCCGACGACGTCGAGGGGGTGGTAGTCGTACATGTAGCTGTGGACCGCGTTGAGGGCCTTGATGCGGACCTCGAACTCGCCGGACTCGTGGAAGGTCAGCGGGAGCTCGGGGATGCGGAGGTCTCGCTCGCAGTAGGGGGCGTGCTCGAGGAACTGCGAGGTCTTCTTGCTCAGGTACCGCGGCGGGGGGAGGATGTGCGAGCCGTTGACGGTCTCGATGACCAGGAACTTGCCGTAGGGCATCTTCGGGTCGACCTCGCCCGCGTCATTCTTCAGGTCGTCGAACTCCATCCGGTAGATGGTGCCCTTGGGGATGACGATGTAGTCCTTGGGGCCGAACTTCAGCGTGCCGAACATGGTGTAGCATGTGCCGGAGCCGAAGTGGATGAAGATGCACTCGTCGCCCTGGCCGTTCTTGTAGTGGTAGGCCATCTTCTCGGCCGGGTTGCAGACCGCGATCTCGCAGTCGCCGTTGCCGAAGAGGACGATGCGGCCGGTGACCGGGTCGCCCATGGGGGGGCGGCCCGCGGTCTTGAGGTGGCGCATCCGCATGACGTCGGTCTCGACGTACTCGGGCTTGGTGGAGTAGAGGGCCTTCCAGCCGTGGACCTGCGTGGGGGGGTTGATGTGGTAGAGGGTGCTGGTGGGGCCGACGAAGCCCTCGGTGCCGAATACCTCTTCGGAGTAGAGCTTGCCATCGGGGCGGCGGAACTGGACGTGGCGCTTCTTGGGCAGCTGGCCCAGCTTGGTGTAGTACGGCATGGCGGAACCTCCGGCGGGAATCGGGTATTCTGTCCAACAGGACCCGAACCCTTCGGGTCATTTTACGCCCCCCGCGCCCGGCCCGCCCCGGCATCTTCCGGGCGCTTCGAACTGGTCCCCGCGACCCGAGATGCACGCGATGAAGCTGCGAAGCACCGACATTTTCCGGCTTCCGTGGAACACCCTCATCGAGGATGCGACCGGGGCAGGCCGGCCATGCCGGATGATCTTCACCCGCGATGGGCTGAAGACCTACCCGAGCGAACTGCCGCGGGAGCTCCGCCGGATCATCTTCCGCCGAATGCTCGGTGCCGTCGCGGCGCCGCTGCTGATTGCCACCGGGCTGTACATCGCAGCGGTGGTGACCATCCTTTACTCCGGTGATTTCAGCGGCCCCAATGAACTCGTGATGCCTGTCCCACTCTCTGTCGTGGTGGCGGTGTTCCTCACGATCGGCAGCACGCCGACGCGGATGGCGTACCGGCGGGCGCACATTGACTTCTTCACTCAGGCCCGCCGTTGCTCGTGGTGCCTGTACGACCTCGCGGGCGTGCTGGAGGATGGGGAGGGGCTGCCGCGGCGCCCGGAGTGCGGCGGGGTGTGGCGTCTGCCCGCTACCGCTGCCGCATCCGGCGCTCCACATCCTCCACCCACGCGTGCAGGATGAGCATGTGGAGCTCCTGGATGCGGTCGCTGGTGTCGCCGGGGACGATGATCTCGTGGTCGCAGACGCCGCGGAGCTTGCCGCCGCTTTTTCCCAGGAGCGCGACGGTGGCGAGGCCCTTGTCCCGGCCGACGGCCGCGGCACGGGCGATGTTCTCGGAGTTTCCGCTGGTGCTCAGGAGGATCAGGACGTCGCCGCGCTGGCCGAGGGCACAGACCCAGCGGGCGTAGACGTGCTCGAAGCCGTAATCGTTGGCGGTGCAGGTGAGGTGGCCGAAGTCGGTGCAGGCGATGGCGGGGAGCGGGGCGCGGTCCTCGCCGCCGGGGGGCGGGGGTCGGAAGCGGCCGGTGAGCTCCTCGGCGAAGTGGGCGGCGTCGCAGGCCGAGCCGCCGTTGCCGCAGATCAGGACCTTGCTCCCGGCGGCGAACCGCTCGGCGAGGAGGGCCCCGACGGCCTCGCAGCGGCGGAGGGCGGGCTCGTCGGCGAGGAGGGTCCGGAGGGCCCGCTCGGCGTCGCGGAGGGACTGGGTGAACATGGGAGCCAAGTGTAGGGGAGGGGGAGGCGGGGATGAAGAGGTGTGGAGGTGAGCAGGGGTGGAGGTGAGGAAGGAAAAGAGGAACCCGCCCTCAAGCCCCGCCCACAGGGCGGGGGCTTCGAGGGCGGAGAGTCTGTAGAGGAGGAGTCGGGAAGCCATGTAGGAAGACGGGGAGGGAGGCCATGTAGCCCTCACCCCAATCCTCTCCCAGGGGGAGAGGGGACGGGAGGGGGAGAAGAGGTAGAGGGGGGAGGAGGGGGAGAGCACGGGCTGGAAAGCCCGTGCCACGGGGGACAGGGACTATTCTCACCTGCTCACCTCCACACCTGCTCACCTCCACATTCCCCACCCCCCCCACCCCCCCACTGCCCACCATGCCGATTGCCATCATGGCCGCGATGCACGAGGAGATTGCTGCGCTCTTCCCGCATGTGGAGGGGGCGCGGGAGCATGTGGCGGGGAGGCGGGCGTACCTGCGCGGGTCGCTGTTCGGGCGGGAGGCGATCGTCGTGCACGCGCGGTGGGGGAAGGTGGCCGCGGCGGCGACGGCGGCGCACGCGATCGGGGCGCTGGGGGCGCGGGAGGTGGTGTTTACGGGGGTGGCGGGGGGCGTGGACCGGTCGCTGCGGATCGGGGATGTGGTGGTGGCGCGGGACCTGTACCAGCACGACCTGGATGCGTCGCCGATCTTCCCGCCGCTGCACATCCCGCTGCTGGACGCCGCGGCGATCCGGGCGAGCGAGGGGTTGAGCGGGCGGGTGCTGGCGGCGGCGCGGGCGTACGTGTCGGAGGACCTGGCGGGGGATGTGCCGGCGGGGGTGATGGACGAGTTCGGGATCGAGGCGCCGCGGGTGGTGCACGCGGACATCGCCAGCGGGGACCAGTTCTTCTCCTCGGCGGAGCAGCTCGCGGGGCTTCGGCGGCGGGTGCCGACGGCCGCGGCGGTGGAGATGGAGGGGGCGGCGGTGGCGCAGGTGTGCCACGAGCACGGCGTGGAGTTCGCGGTGGTGCGGACGATCTCGGACGCCGCGGACGAGGATGCGCCGCGCGACTTCCCGCGGTTCCTGATGCGGGTGGCGAGCCATTACTCGCTGGGGATCATCCGGCGGCTGCTGGAGGGGTAGAAGGGGCCGGCTCGCCGCGCCGGGGCGGGGAGGCTTCCTCCTCGCCCTTGACGGGGCGGCGGACTTCCTGCAGCTCGCGCGTGGCCGGGCCGGTGATGAGCCGGGCGCGGCGGACCCAGCGGAAGTAGGCCCAGGCCCACTCGATCAGGACGATGAGGCGGTTGCGATAGCCGATGAGGTAGGCGATGTGGACGGCGAGCCAGAGGAACCAGGCGAGCAGGCCGGCGAAGGGGCGGCCCTTGATGACGCCGACGGCGCGGGCGCGGCCGATGGTGGCGAGGTTGCCCTTGTCCTTGTAGCGGAAGGCGGGGCGCGGGGAGGCGGGCTTTCCGGCGGCCTCGTTTGCGATGATGCGGGCGACGAAGCGGCCCATCTGCATCGCGGCGGGGGCGACGCCGGGGACCATCCCGCCGGTGGCGGGGTCCTGGACGTGGGCGAGGTCGCCGATGACGAAGACCTCGGGGTGGCCGGGGAGGCTCAGGTCGGGATTGACCTTGACGCGGCCGGCGCGGTCGAGCTCGGCGCCGAGCATCGCGCCGATGGGGGAGGCCTTGACGCCGGCGGCCCAGATGATGTTGCGGGTGGCGATGCGCTCCTCGCCGAGGCGGACGCCGCGCTCGCTGACGCCGGTGACGGGGACGCCGGTCCAGACGTCCACGCCCATGGACTCCAGGTCCCGCCGGGCGCGCTGGGAGAGCTCCGGGGGGAAGGTGTGGAGGAGGCGGTCGGAGGCCTCGATGAGGAAGATGCGGGCGGTGGAGGTGTCGATGCGGCGGAAGTCGCGGGGCAGGGCGCGGCGGGCGACCTCGGCGAGGGCGCCGGCCATCTCGACGCCGGTGGGGCCGCCGCCGATGACGACGAAGGTGAGAATGGCGCGGCGGACCATCGGGTCGGGCTCGCGCTCGGCGGCCTCGAAACTCAGGAGGCAGCGCTGGCGGATCTCGATGGCGTCGTCCACGGTCTTGAGGCCGCGGGCGACGGAGCTCCACTCATCGTGGCCGAAGTAGGAGTGGGTGGAGCCGGTGGCGACGACGAGGTAGTCGTAGGGGACCTCGCCGTCGGCGAGGATGACGGCCCGGCGCCGGACGTCAACGCCGGTCGCCTCGGCGAGGATGACCTCGGCGTTGGGCTGGTTGCGGAGGACCCAGCGGATCGGCTGGGCGATGTCGGCGGGGGAGAGGGAGGCGGTGGCGACCTGGTAGAGGAGGGGCTGGAAGAGGTGGTGGTTGGAGCGGTCGATGACGGTGACGGCGACGGGGGCCTTGGCGAGGGTGCGGGCGGCGTAGAGGCCGCCGAAGCCGCCGCCGAGGATCACGACCCGCTTGCGGGAATCCTGAGCCGACGCCTGAGCGATCATCCTTGGCCCTCCGGGGAGTGGGCGGTCGGTCGCTGCCGAAGGCTAGGTGAGCGGCGACGCATGGGGCGGCGGGGGCGGTCGGCGGGGGCCGTATAGTCCGGCGCCGGGGGAGAGGGGAAGGGGGGCGGCAGGAGGGAAGCGTGATGCGAGGGACCGGGACCTGGGCGTGGTGGACGCTGGCGGCGGCGGCCGCGGTGCTCGGCGGGTGCGCGGCGGGGCCGGATGAGGCGGTGGACCGGCGGCACGAGGCGCAGCGGAAGGCGATGGTGCGATCGGGGCAGGTCGTGGGGCGGAGCGCGGCGGCGTTCGACGAGACGCTGGTGTTCACGTCGTTCCGGGGACGGGGGGACTCGGGGCTGCACCTGGCGACGAGCCGCGACGGGTACACGTGGGAGGAGGTGAGCGAGGGGCCGGTGTGGACGCCGGAGGTCGGGGGCGTGAAGGGGCTTCGGGACCCGTCGGTGGCGCGGGGGCCGGACGGGGTGTACCACATGGTGTGGACGCTGATGGCGCCGATGCCGCGGTCGATCGGGTACGCGAGGTCGGCGGACCTGCTCAACTGGACGGATGCGCGGGCGATCCAGGTGGCGCCGGACGAGTGGGATGTGAAGTGGACGTGGGCGCCGGAGCTGTTCTACGACAAGTCGAGCGGGGAGTGGATCATCGCGTGGTCCACGGCGGTGGCGGGGCGGCACGCGGAGACGGAGGGGCAGGCGGAGGAGAACCACCGGATCTACTGCAACACGACGCGAGACTTCAAGACCGTCTCGCCGGCGCGGCCGTACCTGGACCCCGGGTACCCGGTGATCGACCCGGCGTGGCTGCCGCTCGACGGGGAGGTCGTGCTGTTCTTCAAGGATGAGCGGCACTGGGGGAGGGAGGGGAAGAAGAAGCAGATCCGGTACGTGCGAGGCCCCGGGCCGCACGGGCCGTGGGGGAAGCCGAGCAACGCGATCTCGATGCAGTGGTGCGAGGGGCCGAGCGCGATCGTGCTGGACGGGGAGGTCGTGGTGTACTTCGACGAGTACCGGGAGGACGCGTACGGGGCGGTGCGGTCGCGGGACCTGGAGTGGTGGGACGATGTGTCGGCGCTGATGAGCTTCCCGAAGGGGCACCGGCACGGGAGCGTGATCCGGGTTCCGGAGGGGGACCTGCGGCGGCTGGAGGAGCGGCGGGAGCGGGAGCGCGCGGGGGAGGGGAGCGCCGAGAGAGAAACCCGCGGCGACGCGTGATGCGCCGCCGCGGGCCGTCGCCGCGAGCTCCGCTGACCCGAGCCGGCTAGCGGGGGCGGCCGATCACCTCGCCGCCGGTGTTGGGCTGGGTCTGGTGCTGGGGCTGGGGCCCGTGGAGCTGCCCTTCCTGCTGGAGGCGGAGGAGCTCGTTCTTCTGCTCCTGGTTGATGTTGGGCATGGCGTTGACGACGCGGGGGCTGACGCCCTGGTCGATGAGGTACTCGCGCTGGTCCTGGCTGAGCTCGAAGACCTGGCCGGTGGCCTCGAGGCGGCGGATGATCTCCTCGTCGCCGAAGCCGGCGCGGTCCTGGGCGATGACCTCGTCGAGGGTGACGAAGCCGTCGCCGTTGACGTCGGCGGTGGAGGCGCGCCGGGCGTCCTCGGCGGTGGCGGGGTTGCGCTGGGCCTCCTCGACGGCCTTGAGGGCGCCCTCCTCGTCGTCGCCGGTGATGCTGTCCCAGTTGGCGCCGATGAGGTAGCCGGCGCCGGCGCCGAGGGCGCCGCCGATGAGGGCGCCGAGGAGGGTGTTCTCGGCGATGGCCCCGCCGAGGACGGCGCCGCCCGCGCCGCCGATGACGGCGCCCTGGGTCCCCTCGTCGCCGGGGAGGTCCTCGCAGCCGGCCATGGGCGCGACGGCCAGGCCCGCCGCGGCGAGCAGACTCGCGATGCTGTCCATCCTGCGCTTCGTCATGAGCCCCTCCGTGGTAAGACTCGCGCGGCCCCCTCGCCCGTCGCCGCGTTGGTTGGTGGACGACCTGGCCTTCGCCGCGGGGGGCGCTCGGTGCGCTCCGGACGGGGCGGCGGGGCCATCATGTTGAACCTATCCGCATCCGCGGCGGCGGCCATCAAGCCCCGATGAAATCGGTCCGAGTGAGCGGGGCGACCGGGCGCATGGGGGCGCGGCTCCGGGTGGGGCACCGGGCGCACCGGCCGTGACGCGCGCACGCTGCCAAGAATGGGTGATGGCGCACGACGATCAGACCAAGCGTGAGGGGTGCCCGTGGCGGCTGTGGGGCGAGGGGCTCGAGCCGCAGGCGGTGCAGCAGATGGAGAACGCCTGCAAGCTGCCGGTGGCGGCGGCGGGGGCGCTGATGCCCGATGCGCACGTTGGGTACGGGCTGCCGATCGGGGGCGTGCTGGCGACGCGCGGGGTGGTGATCCCGTACGCGGTGGGGGTGGACATCGCGTGCCGGATGAAGATGTCGGTGCTGGACATCCCGCCGGACGCGCTGGCGAAGCCGCACGAGATCAAGCGGCTGACGCGGGCGATCGAGCAGGAGACTCGCTTCGGGATCGGGGCGAGCTTCCAGAAGCGGCGCGAGCACGAGGTGATGGACCTGGACTGGTCGGTCTCGCCGGTGACCGCGGCGAACAAGGACAAGGCGTGGGCGCAGCTGGGGACGAGCGGGTCGGGGAACCACTTCGTGGAGTTCGGGACGCTGACGGTCCCGGAGCGGAGCGAGCTGGGGCTGGAGCCGGGGGTGTACCTCGCGCTGCTGAGCCACTCCGGCAGCCGCGGGACCGGGGCGTCGGTGTGCTCGCACTACTCGAAGGTCGCGATGCAGACGACCGGAGCGACGCTGCCGAAGGGGCAGCAGCACCTGGCGTGGCTGGACCTGAACTCCCAGGAGGGGCGGGAGTACTGGGAGGCGATGAACCTGATGGGGCATTACGCCGCGGCGAACCACGCGGTGATCCACAAGCACATCGCGAAGAACCTGGGGGCGCGGGTGATCGCGGACGTGGAGAACCACCACAACTTCGCCTGGATGGAGCGGCACGTGATCGACGGGCGGGAGGAGGAGGTGGTCGTGCACCGCAAGGGGGCGACGCCGGCGGGGCGGGGGGTGCTGGGGATCATCCCGGGGTCGATGGCGAGCCCGGGGTTCGTGGTGCGAGGGAAGGGGAACCCGGCGTCGCTGAACTCCGCGAGCCACGGGGCGGGGCGGGTCATGTCGCGGACGCAGGCGAAGAAGTCGTTCGTGTGGGAGAACGTGCGGCGGGAGCTGGAGGCGGCGGGGGTGACGGTGATCTCGGCGGGCCTGGACGAGGTGCCGGGGGTGTACAAGGACATCCACGCGGTGATGGCGCAGCAGGCGGACCTGGTGGAGGTGGTGGCGCGGTTCGATCCGAAGCTGGTGAAGATGGCGCCGGAGGGGGAGCGGGCGGAGGATTAGGGGAGGACACTTGCACGGACGCCTGAGTTGGTCACGCCGGCTCGCCGTCGCCGAGGTACTTCTCGAAGTGGTTGATGTAGGGCGTGTCGAACTGGACCCGTGTGATCTCGGATGCGTTGATGAGCTCCGGCATCTCTCGCCAGAGGCCGCAGGCGTCGAAGTATCGGAAGATCACCCCGCCGCGCCCAACGACCAACGGGAAACCGATGTAGAAGTCCTCGATCGGGTCGTCCTCGTCCTCGCACTCGATGATGATGTGGCGGTACTGCCGCCACAGGCTCTCAATGGCTGAGGGCATGCTCGACAGGTCCGGCTTGAAACCGAGCTTGAGCCCGCTGAGAAGGCCTTCCCCCGAGAGCATCCGGTGCCAGTGCCGCTCGATGTGGCTCGATCGCACCTCTTCAACGTCGTCAAGCCGGAGGATCGTGTATCCATCCGGGGTGAAGTCGTTGAAGATGTGCATCAGCGCCAGATAGTCCGAGGTATCGAGCACGTACCCGGCCAGAGGTGACTGGCTCGGGCGGCGGCGAGTGACTCGCACATATTCTTTCGCGTGAGTGAAACGATCCAGGGGGTTCACAGCTGAGACTCTCGGTGAGTTCGGGTACTACTCCGACCTGCTCGTCACGATCCGGTTGGCGGCGGCCCACTGGGCGATGTCGCGCTTCGAGATGGCGGCGGCCATGAGGTCGGGGAACTTGTCGGGGGTGCAGGCGAAGGCGGGGGAGCCCAGGGCGGCCAGGGCGGCGGCGTTCTGGCGGCAGTACATCGGAGCGCCCTCGTCGGAGAGGGCCAGGAGGGTGATGAGCGTCGCGCCGGAGGCGACGATGCTCGCGGCCCGCCGGTGCATCTGCGTCTGGTCGCCCCCCTCGATCAGGTCGCTGATGAGGACCATGATCGTCTCGTGCGGGCGGCGGACGAGGGACTGGCAGTAGGTCAGGGCCTGGTTGATGTCGGTGCCGCCGCCGAGCTGGACGCCGAAGAGGACGTCCACCGGGTCGGCGAGCTTGTCGGTGAGGTCCACGACGCTGGTGTCGAAGACGACGATGCGGGTCTGGACGGCGGGGATGGAGGCGAGGACGGCGCCGAAGATGGCGGAGTAGACCACCGAGTTGGCCATGGAGCCGGACTGGTCGATGCAGAGGATGATGTCGCGCATCGCCGAGCGCTTGCGGCCGTAGCCGATGCGGGTCTCGGGGATGATGGTGTTGTAGTCCTTCTGGTAGTGCCTGAGGTTGGCGTGGATGGTGCGGCGCCAGTCGATCTCGCTGTGGCGCGGGCGGCGGTTGCGGGCGGAGCGGTTCAGCGCGCCGGTGACGGCCTGCCGGGTCGGGGCGGCGAGCCTGCGCATCAGGTCGTCGGTGACGCGGCGGACGACCTGGCGGGCGGTGTCCTTCGTGCGGCTCGGGATGACGCCGCCGAGGGAGATGAGGCTGGAGACGAGGTTGACGTCCGGCTCGACGGCCGCGAGGAGCTCGGGCTCCAGGAGCATGCGCTGGAGGTTCAGACGCTCCAGGGCGTCCTTCTGCATGAGCTGGACGACGGAGGTGGGGAAGTAGGTGCGGATGTCGCCGAGCCAGCGGGCGACGTTGGGGCTGGAGGCGCCGAGGCCGCCGCGGCGGCGGTCGCTCCCGGCGCCGTCGTTGTTGGCGTTGTAGAGGGCGGCCATGGCGGCGTCGATCGCCTTGTCGCGGTCGGAGAGGGTGATGTTGATGCCGTCGGCGTCGTCGCCGCCGAGGATGAGGCGCCAGCGACGGAGGCGTTCATCAGCGGTGGACATGATGGGCTCCTTGGAGGAAAGCAGGGAAGCCATGTAGAGGGAGGAGTGCGGCCATGTCGCCCTCACCCGGCCTCTCCCAAGGGGAGAGGGGGCCGGAGGGCATGGGGACTGATTGCATTGAGAGCGTCACCGGGTGCCTCCGGAGGGGCCGAGGATGAGGTCGAGGGTGGGGAGGATGAGTTCGGCGCGGGTGAGGTCGATGTCGTCGGCGTCGGTATCGGTCGACTGTGATGGAGCGCCGGCCGCGGAGGGGGTTGAAGCTGTGCCCGTCGTGCGCTTGACGAGTTCGCCCATCTGGCGGCGTTCGGGGCGTTCGAAGGTGGAGAAGGCGCGGCGGAGGAGGGGGGCGGCTTCGTCGAAGGCTTCGGTCGTGAGGGAGGTGACCCAGGCGTCGAGGGTGTCCCAGAGGGGGCGGTCGTGGAGGAGGATGAGGCCGCTGCCGGCGAGGAAGCCCTCGATCCAGGCCGCGGTGCGGAGGGGGGGCTCGGCGCGGGAGAGGGCGAGCGACATGTTTCTCGCGGCCTCGGGGCGCTCGACAGCGCCGGCGTCGAGGAGGATGCGCCACGCGCGGCCGGCGAGGAGGCGGTGGGTGGTGTCGTGGGCGGCGAGGGCGCGGAGGGTGGCGAGCCAGTCGGCGGTGTAGGTGTCGTTGGCGAGGGTGTGCAGGGCGTCGTGGACGGCGTTGAGGCGGGAGAGCATCTCGGCCGCGGCCTCGTCGTTGAGCGATGAGCAGGCGGGGGAGAGGTTGATGCAGATGCGGGCGACGAGGCCGTCGAGGACGGTGGCGACGGTCGCGGCGTCGGTCCTGCGGACGTTGCCGTAGCGGAGGACGCGGGCGAGGGCGGGGAGGGCGTCCATGAGAACGCCGACGTCGGAGGCGACGGCCGCGGCGGAGGCGATGCGGGAGGTGAGGTGCTCGGCGGCGGCGGGGAGCTCGGCGAGGAGGACGTCGTCAAGGAGCGCGGTGAGTTCGGGAAGGCCGCCCCCGCTCGCGGCATGGTCCGCGAGGTCGCGGGCGCGGGCGGCGGAGGCCTCGGCGACGGTGTTGCCCCAGATGCCGGCCTCGATGACGGCGATGGCGAACTCCGGCTGCCACTGGAGGCGCCAGAACTCGTGGAACGTCCCGGCCTTCCGGGACATGTGGTCTTCGAGCTTTCCCCAGGGGATTCCGAGGATGTTCAGGCGGTGGAGGAGGTGGGACTTGGCGAGGTCGGTCTCTTTGCGGAGGTCGAGGTCGATCTGCTTGTCTTCGGCGGAGGGCTTGAGGCGGAGGGAGGTCTGGAGGCGTTCGAGGTCGCGCTGGAGAGGGACGGCTGGGGCGGACTCGGGGACGGCGCCGAGGACCTCGCCGATGATGAGCCGGTCGTGGATGAGGCGCAGCGGGAGGCGGTTTCCGTGGGTGAGGATGGATTCGGTCGCCTCGTTGAGCTCTTCGAGGCCGGGGAGGGAGCGGCCGCGGAGGGTGGCGAGGGTTTCGGCGAGGCGGACGGACTCGATGATGTGAGCGGAGGAGGCGTCGAGGTCCTTCCCGCGGAGGAGACGGGCGACGCGGGTCATCCATCGCTCGATGACCAGATCGGGGCAGGTCCAGAGGTGGTCGTACCAGCCGGGTGAGAGGACGCCGGCGCCGTAGCCGGAGGCGGAGCAGAGGCGGCCGTGCGTCCAGGGGACCCAGGTGGATTTCACTTTGGCCTTGAGGCGCTTGGCGAGGAGCTTGGCGTCGTCGGCGGCGAGGGCCTTGTTGTCAATGTCTGTGAGGGCGGGGGTGTGCCACGCGCCGCAGACGACGGCGATGCGCTGGAAGCCCTCCTTCATAGCGGCGCGGATGGACTTGCGCATGAAGGCTTCGCGGAGTTTCTCTTCGTGGGCGTCGGGGTCGGTGGTGGTGGCGGGTGAGGTTTCGGCCGCGGCGGAGTCGGACTCGACCTCTGCGCGGAGGGTGGTCATGGCCTCGTGGACGGCGGCGAAGAGAGCGGTGGCGTCGGCCGCGGCGGTTGTTGCGGTGGCTGCCCCCCCACTACTGCCGTGAGCGCGGCGGCCCTCGACCATGCGGTCCCACCAGCGCTCGCCGTCGGTGTCGCCGGCGGCGAGGGCGAGGTAGTGGAGCGGGTCGCGGCGGAGTTGCGGGATGGATGAGGGCTCGGGGGCGGAGTCGGAGTCGGGAGCGGGTTTGTCGTCGTCGTCGCTCGTGGCGGCGGGGTCGTCGGGTTCCCGTTTCTCGTCCGCGTACTGCGGCAAGATCGCGAAGCGGTGGGCGACGGGGAGGTCGATGAAACGAACCGCTGCGCCGGAAACGAGGCCGTGGCGGATGGCGGTCCACTCGGGGGAGAAGGCGGCGAAGGGGTAGAAGACGGAGCGCTTCGGGCGGTCGGGGTCGTAGACGAGGAGGGCGACGGGGGGCCGCATGGCCTCGTCGGCGGCGAGGGGGAGGATGTCGGCGGCGTCGGGGGGGCCCTCGATGAGGATGGCGTCGGGGTTGAGGTTTTCGAGGGCGTCGCGGAGGGAGCGCGCGGAGCCGGGGCCGTGGTGGCGGATGCCGAAGAGGTGGAGGGAGGGGGGCATGTCGAACGCGCCTACGTGAGCGACCGGAGGACGGTGAGGATCGCGACGATGACCGCAAGGTGGAGGATGGCGAGCCACCACGCCGCGGTCTGTGCCTTGACGAGCACGAGCCAGATGTACATGCCCAGCGCGATGGCTTCGAGGAGCATGGAGGCGATGACGAGCCCGACGGTCAGCACGATCAGGATGACGTCCCACTCGTTGCCGCCGTACGACTGTGGCGCGAGCGGGCTCAGCCAGAGCGTGATCGGGATCAGGGCGAGCGAGATCGCGGGGGCGGCGAGCCAACGGGCGGCGGAGAGGCAGAGGGATTGCTGTTCGTGGGGAGCGGTCATGCGGCCTCCTGTGGTCGGCATGCTCCGCCGAGTGACCCCTCCTCCGCCCCTCCGGGGCGGGGGAGTATCGTCGGACCGGGGCCCGCGGGTTCCGCGACGCCCGGGGCGGCGTCGCTCCACCCGTGGCCACATTCCGCGACCCCTTCGGGGTCGATGCGCGCGGATCGGGGGGCGTGGTGGTGACGACGGATACCCAAGGAGTGGAACCGTGACTCAGGCACGTTTGGAGACCTCCTCCCAAACGGCGGCGAACTCCGGGTTGAGCAGGCGGCGCGAGCCGAGGATCCGATCGTGCTCCTGCTCGGGACGGGCTCTGATGCGCTCGGCGAGGGCGGCGGCCTTCTCGCGCGACGATGGCCTGGCACGGGCGAGTCGCTGCAGGAGGCTGTCCCACGGGAACTGGTGCAGGAGCTCCTCGACGCGATACCAGTCGTCCTCGGGGCGCCCGTAGCGGTAGTACGCGATGCTGTACACGGCCTCCGGATCGGGGTCGTCAACAAGACGCCACCAGACCTCCTCCTCCTGGTGCGAATGCGAGAGGAAGATGCGTGCGATGTTGCGGTCGATGAAGTCGTGGGCGATGGCGGTGGGGAGCGGGGTGGGGCAGAAGAGGAGGATGCCGCCGCACCACAGGGACTCCTCCCAGGGCTGGGTGCGGGAGCGCTGGTGGATCTCGAGGAGCATGGCGTCGAGGGCGGGGATTCGCGGGACGCGCTTCGAGGCCCACGCGGGGACGCCGAACGTCCAGATCGCGCCGAAGCCGGCCGCGAGCTGCTGGACGTCGGCCTCGTCGGCGCCGGGCGCGATGGGCGCCTCGCCGCGGCGGAGGCGGTCGAGCACCGCGCCGAGCCATGCGCCGAGGCCGAGGAGTGCGTCGGCTTCGTTCATGGGTGCTGCCTGGCTGGTCGCCGGAGGGGGAGGATGGGCGGGGATGGGGGCATGGTCCGGAGACGTTGTGACGAGTTGATGCGCGGTCGCGGGGATGTGTGTCGTCCCTGCGGGGCTTGGTGTGCTTTGGGGCGTTCTTCCAAGGGCTTGCGCCCTGGGCTACAAGCTTGCGCCGCTCCGCGGCTGAGGAGCGGACAAGAGGCGGGAGTCAGAGGAGTTCGCGGCTCGCCCGGTACAGGTCCTTCCAGCCGTCGCGTTCCTTGACCACCGTCTCCAGGTACTCCTGCCAGACGATGCGGTCCTGCACGGGGTCCTTGACGACCGAGCCCATGAGGCCGGAGGCGACGTCCGCGGCCTTGATGCGGCCGTCGCCGAAGTGGGCGGCGAGGGCGACGCCGCTGGTGATGACGGAGATGGCCTCGGCGGTGCTCATGGCGCCGCTGGGGCTCTTGAGCTTGGTCTTGCCGTCGGTGGTCTTGCCGTCGCGGAGCTCGCGGAAGATGGTGACGACGCGGCGAATCTCCTCCATGGCGGGGGGCTCGCCGGGGAGCTCGAGGGCGCGGCCGATGCTCTCGACGCGGCGGCGGACGATGTCCACCTCCTCCTCCTCGCTGGCGGGGACGGGGAGGACGACGGTGTTGAAGCGGCGCTTGAGGGCGCTGGAGAGCTCGTTGACGCCGCGGTCGCGGTCGTTGGCGGTGGCGATGACGTTGAAGCCTTTCGCGGCGCGGCACTCGGAGTCGAGCTCGTGGATGGGGAGGGTCTTTTCGGAGAGGATGGTGATGAGGGTGTCCTGGACGTCCGCGGGGATGCGGGTGAGCTCCTCGACGCGGGCGATCTTGCCTTCTTCCATCGCCCGCATGATGGGGCTGGGGACGAGGGCGTCGCGCGAGGGGCCGTGGGCGAGGAGGTGGGCGTAGTTCCAGCCGTAGCGGATGGCCTCCTCGGCGGTGCCGGCGGTGCCCTGGACCAGAAGGGCGGAGTCGCCGGAGATGGCCGCGGCGAGGTGCTCGGAGACCCAGGTCTTCGCGGTGCCGGGGACGCCGAGGAGGAGGAGGGCGCGGTCGGTGGCGAGGGTGGCGACGGCGATCTCCATGAGTCGGCGGGAGCCGATGTACTTGGGCTGGATCTCGAAGCCGTTGTCGAGTTTGCCGCCGACGAGGTAGGTGACGACGGCCCAGGGGGAGAGCTTCCAGTTCGGGGGGCGGGGCTTGTCGTCGTGCTTGGCGAGTTCGGCGAGCTCCTCGGCGAAGAGGAGCTCGGCGGGGGCGCGGAGGATGGTGGTGGTTGCGGCGGCGGGTTGGCCGTTGGGGGTGATGGCGGCGGCGGTTGCCGCGGAAGGCTTGGACCTGCTCATGGGGTGAACTCCCGGTGGATGGCGGCGCGGAACTCGAGGCGGGCGAGGGCGCGGTCGGGGTCGTGGGACAGGGGCTTTTCGGCGTGAGTGCGGGTGATCAGCTCGGCGAGCTCCGCGGCCGAGCTGAGCGAGATGCATTCCGCGGCGTGCTCAAGCGCGGAACCGAACGAGTACGATTTGAGCTTGCTCCGTGCGTCGGCGCCCTCGTTCAGGAGCGGGATTGCTACCCGCGAGAGCGAGTCGGGCCATGGACCCTCGGTGCCCGTGAGCGCGCTGAGCCGGACCTGCAGCGAGGCCTGCTTCCGCTGGAGGAGGAGTTCGGCGGTCCGCTGGCGGGCTTCCGGGCGCATGGCGGCGAACGCGCCTCCGCCGTGCCACCTGTGGAACTCCGACTGAGGGGCCGCCTGGACCAGCGCGACCATCCACTCGGCGTCGTCGGATCGCGTAGCGCCCCACGCCCAGCCAAAGTTGAGCAGGTCAGCGTGATTGTCCTCGACATGCGCCCCGGCGAGGTCGGCGGGGTCGAGGCCCCAGCGGGCGCTCCAGGTACGGGCCGGGACGCGGCTGAGGATCTCGTGCGCCCACCACGAACGCACGCCCCTGCCGATCGAGGCGTTTTCGTCGATGCCGTCGCGGGCCATGGACGGGTCGAAGGCCTTCGGGAGGGTGACGGTGATGCGCGGCTTGCTCCCGCGTTTCAGGACTCCGCCCTTGCGTCCGGGCTCCAAAGCGAGCATGGGCAGGGCCCGCTCGGTCATGCGGGCGACGAGGCGCGACTCGGGGAGCCAGGTGAGCAAGTCGGCCGCCGCGGCGCGGACGGGCTTGCGCCGATCGTCCAGGCAGGACTCGAGGAACGGCTCGTCGGCCATGGAGAGGCCGACGGCGAGTTCGGGGAGGAACTTGGCGCGGTCCTCTGCGGGGTCGGCGGTCCAGGTCGATTGAAGTAGCGCAATTGCCCGCGCGGGTTCGGTGCGGCGGAGGCGCCGGAGGACGAGGATGCGCTGGTCGCGCGTACCGGTCTGCCAGAGCTCGTCCGGGTCCGCCGAGGTCTCGGCGGCGAACGACCAGGCGTCGTTCATGGCGGCGAGCCACCGGCCGCGGGGGCCGATGACGGCGATGACATCGTCACGGATGTCCGGGTGAGCACGGGCGAGTTCGAGGAGGTCGGGGAGGGACTCGCTCCGCGGGGCCACGCCTCTCTCGCGGGCGAGGGTGAGCCATTCGGTCAGGCAATCGGCGTGCTCGCCGCGGAGCATGCGGGCCATGAGGCCGGCCGCGGCGGCGGAACACTCCGTGGCGTCGCCCTCGGCGGCATCCGGCGGGGCATGCGGCAACTGCCCCACGGCCGTGCCGACCTGCCCCGCGCGGGCCCACGGGCTCGCCGCCGCGGCGAGTTCGAGGAGGGCGGCTTCCGCGTCCGCCTTGGGGATGGCCGCGGCTCGGGCGGCGAGGTTGCCGGGGGGGCCGAACTGGCCGATGCCGCCGGTGCGGGCGGTGCCGAGGAGGGCGGCGGCAGCGAGGGCGTCGAGGAAGGTGGTGGCGGGGCCGGCGTTGGCCGCGGCGGGGGGCATTTACGCGATCCTGGGGCCGACGTCCTTACACGACGCGGCGGGGGAGGTGGTCCAGATGCTCAGGGGGCGGAACGACTCGCCGTCCCACTCGCCGGCGACGTCCAAGGGGCGGCCGCCGCTCATCGCGGCCAGGTGCCAGGACTGCGGGAAGCGGCGGGAGAGGGGGAGGGCGCGGCCGGTCGAGTCGGCGAGGAGCCAGTCGCCGCCATGCCGGACGGGGACGACCTGGGAGAGGGGGAGGATGAGGCGCTCGAGCCAGGGGCAGCGGGCGAGTGATTCGGCGAAGCGGGTCAGCGCGGCGGTGACGGTGGGGTGGCCGGGGATGGGGGTGGTGGGGGCCGCGACGGCGCGGGAGTCCTTGATGAGGGCGCGGAAGGAGGCGGAGCCGGGGTAGTAGCAGAGGTCGGCGTCGATCTCGGCGCCGACGGCGAGGGAGGAGTCCAGGGGAGCGGCGCCGGCGGCGAAGTCGAGGATGAGCGCTGCGCGATCGGATGCACGGCCCCAGAGCCACGTGCGCTGGACACGGAGGCGGTCCTCCTGCTCGACGCTGCGGCCGAGGACGAGCCATCGGTCGGTGATCGTGGGGGTGGCGAGGACTTCTTCCTTGGGGATGCTCCAGCCGAGGGCGGTGCGGGTCTCGGTGCGGAGGTCGGCGGGGAGGCTGTCGAGATTGCGGGCGGCGCGCAGGATGAGGTAGATGCGGCCGATGTGGTCGAGGGCGCGGCGCTGCCAGCCTTCGCCGGAGGAGACGACCTCGGGGAGCTGGCGGAGGAGGCGGGCGAGGCCGGGGGCCTGGGCATCGACGAGGCGGGCCGCGGGCTCTTCCCAGAACTTGGCGGGCTTGGACTGTGCCGCGGCGAGGCCGGCGCGGACGAGGTCGCGGAGCCAGACGTCGAGGGCGTCGAGGCCGGCGGCGATGGCGTCCTCGCGTTTGGCGATGCGCTTGGCCTTGGCTTCGGGATCGACGGGGGCCTTCGCGGCGTCGGCGGCCTTCTCGGCCTTTTTGGCGGTGCGATCGGTGCGGGAGGCGAGCCAGTCGGCGACCCAGCCGGGCTCCCCCCCCTCCCCCCCCTCCCTCACTTCCTTGAGCGCCTTGGCGTCGCGGACGAGGATGAGCATGAGGCCGAGGGAGTGCTTGCAGGGGAACTTGCGGCTGGGGCAGGAGCATTTGAAGGCGGGCCCACCCTCTCCCAGGTCCACGCGGACCTGGTAGGGGTTCTTGCCGCTCCCCTGGCATTCGCCCCAGAGGGCCCTGGGGCTGCGGCCGAGGGTGACCCATTTGCGTGCGGAAGCGAGGCCCTGACCGGCGGAGGCTGAGCTCGCATCGGGGGCGAGGGCGAGGACTCGGTCTTCGGTCCAGAGGTCGGACATGCTGGGTGGGAGCGTACCACGAACGGGTTGCGAACGCAAGGGCCAAATGGCCGGGCGATACAAGGGCGGTCGGTCATTGCGCGTTCACCGTCCCCACGCTGAACAGTTGGAGGCAGCTACAGCAACCTCGCAGCCGGTCGCTCGGCAGGCTCGAACCCTGGTCAGCGTTGCTCCAGTTCGCGCACCGGCCCGATCACATGCGGGCTACGGATCGCGACTTCCTTGGCAAGAGCTGGGGCCATCAGCAGGTCCCAGTTCCCGCCCTCCACAAAGGCATAGTACAAGACAACGCCACGGGAATCCGCGAAGGCGACCCACGCCCACGCCGGGCTGCGCTTGCTCATATACGGCTCAAGAAGGTCGGCATAACCAAGCTGGCCCGCAAGAAAGGCGCACACGCGAGCCACCGGCAGGGCCGGCGCGCTTGGGTCGGCCTGATCATCCGCGAGCCACGTGCCATACTCCGTGAGAAGAGAGGCCAGTACGTCCTTTCTCGCCTTTGCGATCGCAATCGCAGAGGCGAGTTCTTGCTCCGCGGCGGTCGCATTGGACGCGTGCAGATACGCATCGATACCTGACCTCAAGTCGGCGCTGGATGGTGCCGGCACAGTGCTGCACGACACCGTAGATAACAATACACTCACCGCCCCGATACACGCACTACTGGACCTCGTACTGGCGTTCCGTCTTAAGTAACTTGATGCCTTCATGGTGCTATTTCGCTCCCGCCCCTCACCGCCCGCGAGCCTATGTGCTGTTCTTGGCGGGCGGGGCCCTCGCGCTAGTCACTTCAGCCCAGGCAAATACCCCAGGTCCCGGAGCTGCTTACGCAGCCACTGTCCATCCGGCACGGCCGCGGGGCGGAGCCCAAGGAACGTGTCCACGGCCTGGCGTTTGACGGCATCGGGAACCTCCGGTTTCTCAACGACCAGAAGGAGCGCCATCATGCCGCCGTCTTGAAGGCGATTCGCGGGGTCCTGGCCGGCGAACACCTCTTGGACGAAGCGGAGCGCATCGATAGCCACGGCGTCGTCGGTGGCGAGGCCGCCGGACGTCTCGATGAGCCGGCCGACGATCGCCTTTGCGGCTGCGGTCCGGCCCTGGGCGTCGAGCTTGGGGTACAGGTCGTCGAGGTCGTCGCGGAGCGTGCCCAGCCGGATCCTCGCATCTGCCGCCGCCAGACGCAGCTGGGACGAGAACGACGGACCGGGCCACTCGGCCTCAAGATGGAGCACAGCCTGCCAGAGCTCGGGCCTCGCTTTCGAGGGATCGAGCAGGAGCCGCCGGATCGGCTCGGCGGCGGCGGCCGCGAGGTCGCCCATTCGCCCCAGGGCGAGCACGGCCTCGATGACGAAAATGGGATCGTCGCTCCCCGTCAGAATCCGGCTGAGGCTCTCGACCGCGGCGGGCTTCGCGGCCACCGGGAGGAAGTGGGCACGCGCGATGATCTCCCGCTGGACCGGCCCGCTTTGTTCGGAGATGCCCTCGACGAGGAGGTCGGCCTGCCCCTCGTGCTCGAACGAGTAGAAGCCCGCGGCGTTTACCGTGCTCGCGAGGGCCAGCATCGCCCGCTCGCGCGCGGGCGTGCCGGGGCCGAACTCGGGGTCGGCGCGGATGACCCGGATCAGTTCGGAGACGAGCGCCGGGTCGGAGGGCTTCGATCCCTGGAACAGCATCGCCCCTGAAAACGGTGTTGCATCGGGGGCCTTGAGCGCGGCCACCGCTGCCTCTGGGCCGGCGGAGCCCGGCGGCGTGAAAAGGCTCAGGCTGGCGAGCACGGCGGCGGCGACCTGCAACATCGGGTGCTCCTTCAAGGATGGGGTCTGTCAGAGCCGCGGGTCGACGGGCTCGCTCTCCAGGGCGAGGACGCCGAAGACGCACTCGTGGACGCGGCGGAGGGGTTCGCGCCGGGCGAAGCGTTCCAGGCCCTCGACGCCGAGGGCGAACTCGCGGAGGGCGAGGGATCGCTTGGCAGCGAGGCCGCGTTTGCGGAGGCGGTCGATGTTCTCGGGGGCGGTGTACTCGGGGCCGTAGATGATGCGGAGGTACTCGCGTCCGCGGACCTTGATGGCGGGCTGGTTGAGGCCCTTGGTGCCGCGGGAGATGAACTCTGTCGGCTTGACGACCATGCCCTCGCCGCCGCGGGAGGTGAGGTCGAGCCACCAGTCGGTGCCGGCGGACTCGCTCGCCGGGTCGGCGAGATCGACGGTGAGATGGTTTGTGGCCATGAGGACGCCTGCGTCGGCCGCGGCGAGTCGGTGGGCGAGCTGCATGTGCCAGAGGTGGTCGCGGTCGAGGTGGACGCCGCCCTCGCCGGCGAGGAGGTGGAAGGGTGCGAGGCGGAGGTCGTCGATGCCGGCGACGGGCCAGCAGTAACGGCCGTAGGCCTGGACGTACTGGTCGGCCATCTCGGCCCGCTCGCGGGAGCGGGCGAGGACGTCGGCGGCGCCGTCGCTGACGCCGGCGCTGCGCTCCAGGGCGGCGACGGTCTCGCGGAGGCCGGCGGTCGCGGCCGCGCCGACGGCGGCGTACTGCTCGCGGAGGAGGGCCTGGGCCTTGGCGGACCAGGGCATCAGCTCGCAGTCGAGGCAGAGCCAGCCGGTCTTGAGATCATCCCAGACGTCGGCGGCGGTCGCGGCGGCGATGATGCGGCCAAGGAGGGCGCGCTCGAGGGCTCCATCCTCGAAGAAGCGGCGGCCGGTACGGGTCAGCACCGCGCCGAGCTCGCCGGTGGCGACGCCGAAGCGCTTGCGGGCGACGTCCTCGTCGCGGCAGACCACGACCACCGCGCGGGAGCCCATGTGCTTCTCCTGGCAGACGACTCGGGCGACGCCCCGCTCGCGGTAGTGGGCGAGGGCCTCGGCGGGGTGCTCCAGGAGGCCCGGCTCGCGGCTGGTCTCGCAGGGGGACATCGTCGGGGGGAGGTAGATGAGCCAGCGCGGGTCGGCGGCGAATCGGCTCATGACCTCGAGCGCGGCCGCGGCGTTCTCCTCGCGGATGGTGACGTTGTGGTGCAGGCGGGTGGAGATGATCCGCTTGCCGAGGACGTCCGAGAGGTCGAGGAGGTCGTCGAGCTGCTGCTGGCCGGTGAGGGCGGGGGCGACGAGCTCGGGCTCCATGAACGGCTTGGCGGGCTGGGCGTACATCGCCCTCGCGGGGACGGTGACCAGCTCGCGCTCGGGGTAGCGCAGGGCGGTGAGGCGGCCGCCGAAGACGCAGCCGGTGTCGATGTTGATGGTGTTGTTGAGCCACTCGGGCTCGGGGATGGGGGTGTGGCCGTAGACGACGGCAGCGCGGCCGCGGTACTCCGCGGCCCAGTTGTAGCGGACGGGGAGGCCGAACTCGTCCGTCTCGCCGGTGGTCTCGCCGTAGAGGGCGAACTCGCGGACGGTCATGGAGCCGCGGCCCTGGAACTTCTCCTTCATCCCCGCGTGCGCGACGACGAGTCGGCCATCATCGAGGACGTAGTGGCCGATGAGGCCGTCGAGGAACTTCTTGACGCGCTCGATAAACTCCGGCGGCTCGGGGTCGAGCTGCTGGAGGGTCTCGGCGAGGCCGTGGGTGACGCGGACCTCCTTGCCCCAGAGCTTGCGGAGGAGCTTCACGTCGTGGTTGCCGGGGACGCAGAGGGCCGTGCCGGCCTCGACCATGTTCATGACCAGGCGGAGGACGGCGGGGCTCGCGGGGCCGCGGTCGACCAGGTCGCCGAGGAAGACGGCCTTGCGGCCCTCGGGGGGGGTGACGGTCACGTCGCCCGCGGCGGTCGCGCCCTCGCAGGGGTGAATCGAGTAGCCGAGGGCGGTGAGGAGGGCGGCGAGCTCGTCGTAGCAGCCGTGGACGTCGCCGATGATGTCGAAGGGGCCGTGCTCGTGCCTGCGGTTGTTCCACAGCGGCTCGCGGACGATGGCCGCGGCGTCGATCTCCTCGGGGGTGCCGAGGATGTGGAGGTTGCGGAAGCCCTCGCGCCGGAGGTTGCGAAGATCGCGCTTGAGGGCCAATCGCTGGCGGCGGACGACGTGGGGGCCGAAGGTGCGATCCGGGCGGCCCTTGTTGCGGTCCTGGCAGGTGCGCTCGAGGAGGTTGAGGACGATGGCGACGGGGAGGGCGTGGTGCTCGCGGGCGAGGGCGACCAGCGGGCGGCGGTCCTCGGGCTGGACGTTGGTGGCGTCGACGACGGTGAGCAGGCCGCGGGCGAGGCGCTTGCCGGCGATGTAGTGGAGGACGTCGAAGGCGTCGTTGGTGGCCTCCTGGTTGTTCTCGTCGTCGCTGACCAGGCCGCGGCAGGCGTCGGAGGAGAGGACTTCGGTGGGCTTGAAGTGTTTGCGCGCGAAGGACGACTTGCCGGAGCCGGAGGGCCCGATGAGGACGACGAGGGCGAGTTCGGGGATGCGGAGTTCGGGCACGGTGGATCCAGTTCGTTGTCGGCGGGGTCACATCCAGATGAGCTTGAGCCCGGTCGCCTTCTTCAGTTTCCGAAACTGCTCGTCGGTCAGGCACATCATGACGCCCTCCTGGCCCTCGGGCTCGAGCATCGCGAACTCGCGGCCGGTGCTACGGGAGGCGAGGAGCTCGCCGAACCGCGTCATGATCTCCGGATCGAGCCGGTCGTCGTTGAGTTCGGGCTCCCAGCGGTGCTCGACGCCGTCAAGACGGAAGCTGAGCCACGCCTCGTCGTTCTCGATGTCCACGTGGTCCTTGATGTCCTCCAGCGGCAGGTCTCCCTTGGCGAGCCTGCGGAGGCCCTTGGCGATGCGGGCGTAATCGCCGGTGTCCTCGATGCACTCGGCGTCGAGGGTCCAGACGTCGTCGGAGAAGGGCTCGCCGGCGGCCGGCCCATCGACGACCTCGGCGCCGAGCATGTGCAGGAGCATGGTGAAGGGTTCGGATTCGTACCCCTCGCGGCTCCAGGAGACGAGCAGCTCGTTGACGGTGCGGCCGGGGCGCATGGCGATGCCGCACTCGGCGAGGATGCGGAGCTGCTCTTCAATCGTGATCCGGCCCTGCTTCTTGTTCGACCTCGAGGACATTGCCCACCTCTTCGTTATGCCTGGGACCAGAAGGACAGGGCCAGCACCGCCGGCTCACCGACATCGAGCTTGCGGAAGTTGACGAACGATGACAGCTCAACAATCGCAAGATACATATCCGGATCTCGCCTGATGAGGTCGCCCACGTGGTCAAGCTGCAGAACCAGCACCTCGGGTGGTGTGACATGGATCGATGTCATGCCGGCGGACGGACTATCGAGGTATGTCATGCAGTCGATCCAAGCGTTTGTGTTGCGCCCGTAGTAGGACGGGAAACCAAGCCGCTGCGCGAAGATCCTGTGGAAGGACTCCCAGCTGTGGAACTCCCGGCAATCGAACCTGACGACGGCCATCTGCGTCGATCTCCGTTACGCTCCCGCGGCGCCGGCCGCCTCGAACACCCCCATCTGCGTCGGCGTGCCGACGCCGTTCTCTCCCTCCGGTCCGATCCCCATCGTCCTCACCGAGTACCCGAACCGCTCGCACACCCTCCCGGCCCAGTCCGCGAACTGGCCGCGGGTCCACTCGAAGCGGTGGTCGCGGTGGCGGAACTTGCCGGCGGGGAGCGTCTCCCACATCACGTTGTACTCGACGTTCGGCGTTGTGATCACCACCGTCCGCGGGCGGGCGAACTCGAAGACGACGCGCTCGAAGGCGGCCAGGCGCGGCGGGTCGAGGTGCTCGATGACCTCGACGACGGCCGCGGCGTCGTACCCCTCCAGGCGGGCGTCGCGGTACATCAGCGAGCCGTGGAGGAGCTTCAGGCGGCGGCGCTGCAGGTCGGGCATGCGGCCCAGGCGGAGCTTGTCGGCGGCGATGCGGAGGGAGCGCGAGGAGACGTCCACGCCGACGATCTCCTCGAAGGACGGGTCCTTGATGAGGTGCTGGACCAGGCGGCCCTCGCCGCAGCCGAGGTCGAGGACGCGGCGGGCGCCGGCGGCCTTGAGGACGGTCAGCACGGTGCCGAGGCGCTGCTGGTGGAGGCTCAGCGGGCGCTCGACCGCCTCCTCCTCGGCGTCGCGGGCGGAGGCGAGCTCGTCGGGGTCGGCCGGGTCGTCCTCCGTGAGGCGCTCCAGGGCCGCGGCGGTGAGGTGGCGCTGGTAGCGGAGGTAGCGGGTGGTGATCAGCTCGCGGGCGGGGTGCTCGGCGAGCCAGTCGCCGCCGTGGCGGAGAAGCTTGGCGACCTCGGCCTCGTCCACCCAGTAGTGCTTGTCGTTGTCCAGGACGGGGATGAGGACGTAGAGGTGGGTCAGGAGGGTTCTCAGCGTCGTCTCGGCCTCGAGGGTGACGGTGTAGTAGGGGCTCTCGCCCCAGTCGGGGAAGCGCGGGTCGAGGGGGTGGCGCTCGGCGGTGAGGGCGTAGCCGAGGGGCTCGAAGAGGTCGCGCAGGAGCTCCGCCCCGCCGCGGCAGGGGAGGGCGGCGAGGCGGGCGGTGAGGGGGATGGGGCGATCGACGAGCTCGGGGCGTTCACGGCACCGGCCGGAGAGGGCGCTGCCGAGGACCTGGGCGATGGCGACGCTGAGGAAGGAGGAGGCGACGTAGGGGCGGTCGTTGACGTACTGGTCGAGGCGGCCTCCATCGCCGGAGGGGCCGCGGCGGTTGCGGACCAGGCCGATGGGGTCGACGTCGAGGAGGAGGGCGGCGGTGCAGCGGTCGTCCGCGGCCTCGGGATAGAAGACGTGGGCGGAGCCGAAGGAGAGAGGGAACCGCTGCGCCCGGGCGGGGTTCTTGTGGAGGAGATAGCCCAGGTCGGTGGCGGGGCGGTGGGTTGTGGTGATGGTCAGGAGCATGGGAAACCCGGGCGGTCGCGCCGGGGGAGGAGGGGGCGGCACGTCGTTTTTCAGCGTACGGAGCGGGCGCGACGGGGTTTGACCACGAGATCGTGGTCACTGGCCGCAGCGCTCGGGGAGCATGGTAGCGCGCCGCTGATCGTGGCGGGCCCGACGTTTGCCGGCTCGCTTGTTCACGGCCGGTGGGAGGGGCACAATGTACCCGGCGAACTATGAGCAATGATCGACGGGACAGGCTGCCGGCGGATGGGGGTGGGGGCGCGGGGAGTGACGATGGGGAGGCGGGTCGCCGGCCGCCGGCATCGGCGGGGCCGGGGGCGGCCGCGCCGCCGCCGCTGGAGTCGCTGCTGCTGCGGATGCGGCACGGGGACCGGGAGGCGGCGGCGGAGTTCATCCAGCGGTACGGGGAGCGGATCCGGCGGCGGGTGCGGTCGCGGCTGACGGGGGCGACGCGGCGGGTGTTCGACTCCAACGACATCCTGTCCACGCTGTCGCGGCGTCTGGACGACTACGTGGCCGGGCGGAAGCTGCAGGCCGAGACCGAGGCGCAGCTGTGGTCGCTGGTCTTCCGGATCGCGGACAACGCGACGGTGGACAAGTCGCGGATCATGGCCAGGCTGCGGGCGGTGGAGGGGGAGGACACGCCGTTCGCGGCCCAGTTCCTCGAGCGGATCGAGCGGGCGCAGGCGGCGGGGCGGGAGGGGGCCGGCGCGGCGGGGAGCGGGGCCGACGACACGATCGAACGGGCGATCGAGGCGCTGGAGGACCCGATCGACCGGCAGATCCTGACGCTGTGGCTGACGGACACGCCGCACACGGTGACGGCGGGGTGCGTGGGGCTGACGCCCGCGGCGGTGCGGAAGCGGTGGCAGGCGATCAAGATGCAGCTGCGGGCCGCGCTGGACCTGGGGGAGGGGGCGCCTGATCGGCCGGGCCGGGAGGGTGAGCCGTGAGCGTCGCGGATGGGCCGGCGGTGCGGGCGGTGCGCCGGAGCTACCGGCACCGGAGCGGAGAGATCGACCTGCGCGAGATCCTCGCGCGGCACGAGGGGCTGGACGATCAGCAGCTGGCTGACGTGATCGAGGAGGATGCGCGGCTGCGGCTGGAGGCGGGGCTGGCGGTGGAGCTGTCGCGATACCTGGAGGCGGTGCCGGACCTTGCGAGCCGGGCGCTGCCCCTGGACGTGGCGATCGAGTACGCGCTGCGGTGGCTCTCGCCGGGGGGGACGCCGGCGGCGGAGTTCACCGAGGCGCTGATCGACGAGTATCCGGAGCTGGAGGACCCGATCCGGGACGCGATCCTGCTGGGGATGGCGCTGGAGTCGGCGGAGGCGGCGCCGCGGGTGAAGCGGGAGGAGGCGGGACCGGGGATGGGGCTGCCTCGGGCGTTCGGACCGAAGATGCCGTCGTCGCGCCCGCGGTACCTGCTGCGGAAGGTGCTGGGGGAGGGGAGCCACGGGACGGTCTTCCTCGCGGTGGACCGGCACCTGTCGGAGGCGGGGCGGCCGGCGTGGGTGGCGATCAAGATCCTCAACGGGGAGCCGACGCCGGCGGCGCGGCAGCGGCTGATCGACGAGGCGTGCAAGGCGCGGCGGATCGACCACCGGAACGTCGTGCGGGTGCTGGATTGGGGGACGTCGGAGAGGGGGGAGGTGTACGTCGTCTTCGAGTACGTGGACGGGGTGAGCCTGGACGAGTGGGTGCA
>JBIQJK010000199.1:0-4901 GCA_044507535.1 Planctomycetaceae bacterium
GTTGCGGCGCGGGGGGTGCTGGTGCTGGGCCTGGTCGGCGGCGGGGCGGGGGATGGGGGGGGCGTCGGACTTGATGAGGACCTTGATGGGCTCGCGGAGGGGGATCTTCTTGCCGGTGAGGCGTTCGATGTCGCGGAGGAGGGGGCGCTCCTCGGGGTCGCAGAAGGCGATGGCGACGCCGGTGTTTCCGGCGCGGCCGGTGCGGCCGATGCGGTGGACGTAGGCCTCGGGCTCCATGGGGAGGTCGAAGTTGAAGACGTGGGAGACGTCGTCGACGTCGAGGCCGCGGGCGGCGACGTCGGTGGCGACGAGGACGCGGGCCTGGCCGGAGCTGAACTTGGCGAGGGCGCGGGTGCGCTGGTTCTGGCTCTTGTTGCCGTGGATGGTCTCGGCGCGGATGCCGGCCTGCATGAGCTTCTTGCCGAGCTTCTCGGCGCCGTGCTTGGTCTTGGTGAAGACCAGGGCGCGGGTGATGTTGGAGTGCGGGCAGCAGAGGAAGTGCTCGAGGAGGGCGTTCTTGTCGTTCTTCTTGACGAAGTAGAGGGCCTGCTCGATCCTGGGGGCCAGGGAGGAGACGGGGGTGACGGAGACCTTGACGGGGTCCTTCAGCAGCGAGCTTGCGAGCTGCTGGATGGGGGCGGGCATGGTGGCGGAGAAGAGGAGGGTCTGGCGGGCTTTGTTTGAAGGCACGGCGGCGGCGATGCGGCGGATGGGCTGGATGAAGCCCATGTCGAGCATGCGGTCGGCCTCGTCGAGGATGAAGACGTCGATCTCGGAGAGGTCGACCAGGCCCTGGTCGAGGAGGTCGATGAGGCGGCCGGGGGTGGCGACGATGACGTCGAGGCCGCGGGCGAGGGCGCGCTCCTGGTGGAGCTGGCTGACGCCGCCGAAGATGACGGTGTGGTCGAGGAGGGTCTCCGCGCCGTAGGCGGCGAAGGAGTCGCCGATCTGGGCGGCGAGCTCGCGGGTGGGGGAGAGGACGAGGCAGCGGGCGCGGCGGGGGCCGCGGCGGGACTTGTCGATCGGGGCGGAGGAGAGGCGGTGGATGACGGGGAGGGCGAAGGCGGCGGTCTTGCCGGTGCCGGTCTGGGCGCAGCCGAGGAGGTCGCGGCCGGCGAGGATGTGGGGGATGGCCTGGGCCTGGATGGGGGTGGGGGTGGTGTAGCCCTGGGCGTCGAGCGCGCGCAGGATGGGCGCGGAGAGATTCAGGTCGGAGAAGTTCATGTGATCGGTGCTTCCTTGCGTCGGGCCCCGCGTGAGAAGGCGGGGATTCCTACTGGGAAAGGGTGGTGGAGCGGCGGGGCGCGACGGTGCGCTGGAGTGTGCCGCTGTGCCAGCAGATTCCCAGAGAGTGAGCTAAGGGGCTACCGGCGAATGGGGGAAGCGTAGGTCGGCTCGCGGGCCGGGGCGAGCCGGGGCGGTTCATACGTGGTGGAGATTGCGGGGTGGGAGGGTTGGCGGGGGTGAGCGGGTGGTGCGCTTGGGGGAGGGTGCTCACCGGGGCTTCACGGCCGCGGAGCATGCTTGGGAACGGGACGATCCCGGGGAGGCGGATCCATGAGCAAGCTGCTGCGGGGCGGATTGGCGGGGTTGGGGGCGTGGAAGCTGGGGGGCGGGTGCCTCAGCACGATCATCATCTTTGTGATTTTGTATTGGTTGCTGGGGTATGTGTTTTAAGGCGGGGTGGGGGCGCGCAAATGGTGATGGCGGGGGCGTGGGGTGGGAGGGGTGTCGCCCCGATGGGGCTCTGTGGGAATGTAGCACCCGGGGCTTACGCCCTGGGCTGCTCGCTTGCGCCGCTTCGCGGCGAAGAGGGAGAGAAGAAGTGAAGGGAAGGGGAAGGGCACGGCCGGCCCGCCCCCCCCAATGCGGCCAGCCGTGGCGCCCGGAGGGGGGAGACGGAGAGGGGGAGACCCGCGGATTCGCCGTAGGAGTGACGAGGAGGAGGGAAGAGGAAGAGGGGGCTCATCCTCGGCGTGACGGGGGTGCCACGTGGGGGGTCAGGTGCACTGGAGTTCGAGCCAGACCTCCTTGAACTCGCCGGTCGCGATGGTCTCGGCGGTGGCGTAGAAGTAGATGTTGCCCTCGTCGCCGAAGTTGATGCCGAGGTTGTCGTCGCTGGCGACCTGGAGGAGGAGCATCCATCTCGTTGCGCCGGCGGCGAGGAGGGGAACGCGGGGGTCGAGCTTCGGCTCGCCGCGGCCGTCCCAGTTCTCCTGGCCGAACGGGTCCTCGATGCCGTGCCACGCGAACTGGCAGTTGAGCTCCATGTCGTCCTGAATGACGACCGGCCAGCCGCCCCACTGGTGACGGTGCTTGCCGAGCGGGTCGGCGAACTCGAGCACGAGGTCGTTGTAGCGTTTCTGATCGCTCGTGCGGGGGAGGACGTTGAAGACAAGCAGGTTGTCGCCGGGCGGGATGGTGATGACCTTGCGGAAGGAGACGGAGCATTGGGGGATGGGGTCGGTGGGGTAGGAGCCGCGGCCGGCCTCTTTGGGGACGGGGCGGGGCTCGAGGCGGGTGCGCGGGGGCGTGTAGATGATGCGCCAGGCGTTGCGCTCGGCGGGCGAGATGCCCCAGGGCTGTTCGGCGGCGTCGTAGAAGAAGGAGAGGAGGCCGTCGCGCTGGGGCCAGACTGGATCTGATTCGGCCGCGGCGATCTCCTTGAGGTTGACCTGGGCGATGAACATGAGGGGGCGGCGGCCGCGTCTGGGCCAGGGGGTGGCGGGGGGGAGGTCGGGGTCGCCGCCGAACTTGGTGACGCCGGCGCGGAGCTTTCTTGGCGCGGGGGTGGTGACGAGCTCGAGGGCCTCGCCGGCCATGTTGAGGATCTCGGCCTCGCGGGCGGCGAGGCCGTGCTTCTTGATGAGTCCTTTGAGCTTGGCGGTGGTGGTCATGGGGGGGAGGATACCGAGATCGGTTCCGGCTCGGGCTCGCGCGGCGGCCTCGACAGTTCGCCGGCGGCACGCCGCTGGTTGGTATGGGCCGGGTCGTTCGTGGGGGCAGTGTACCGGGGCGCGGGCGGTGGGGGGATGGTCGGCGGGGCGGCGGGAGGGGACCTAAAGTTGGCCGCGATGCGGCACCTCAGGGGCACATTCAGCGTCGGCGGTCCACCGTAGCGGCGCGGGCTCTGCGCTTGGTGCTCGGCACTCCCCCTTCCCCATCGAGGTTCGATCCGATTCTCCCTTCCCGCGGGCCCCCCTCCCCCGGCGGCCACGCGACAGGTTGTACCCGTATGACGACGACGAATACTGCGAACATGCCGCGGCGGACGTTTGCGATCATCTCGCACCCGGACGCGGGGAAGACGACGCTGACGGAGAAGCTGCTGCTGTACGGGGGTGCGCTGAACCTGGCGGGGTCGGTGACGGCGCGGAAGAACCAGCGGGCGACGGCGTCGGACTGGATGGAGCTGGAGAAGCAGCGCGGGATCTCGATCAGCTCGACGGTGCTGCAGTTCGACTACGACGGGCACCGGGTGAACCTGCTGGACACGCCGGGGCACAAGGACTTCTCGGAGGACACGTACCGGGTGCTGACGGCGGTGGACGCCGCGGTGATGGTGATCGACGCGGGCAAGGGGATCGAGCCGCAGACGCGGAAGCTGTTCGAGGTGTGCCGGCGGCGGGGGGTGCCGATCTTCACGTTCATGAACAAGCTGGACCGGCCGACGCGGGAGCCGCTGGAGCTGCTGGACGAGCTGGAGAGCGTGCTGGAGATCGCGGCCTTCCCGGTGAACTGGCCGCTGGGGACGGGGCCGGCGTTCCGGGGGGTGTACGACCGGCTGGCGAAGCGGGTGCACCTGTTCGAGCGGCTGCCGGGGGGGGCGTCGGGGAAGTACGTGGCGCCGGTGTCGGTGATGGGGATCGAGGACCCGACGCTGAAGGAGAAGCTGGACGAGGCGGTGTACGCGGCGGCGCGGGAGGAGATCGAGATGCTGGAGGGGGCGGGGGCGGAGTTCGACCGCGAGGGGGTGCTGGCGGGGAGGATCACGCCGGTGTTCTTCGGGAGCGCGATGAACAACTTCGGGGTGAAGCTGCTGCTGGAGTCGTTCCTCAAGTATTCGAGCCCGCCGACGGCTCGGCGGTCGGTGGGGCTGAAGGGGGTGGGAGGGGCGGGGCCGCGGGAGGTGCTGCCGAGCGAGAAGAGCTTCAGCGGGTTCGTCTTCAAGATCCAGGCGAACATGGACCCGCGGCACCGGGACCGGATCGCGTTCGTGCGGATCGTCTCGGGGAGCTTCGAGCGGGAGATGAGCGTGATCCACCACCCGAGCGGGCGGAAGGTGCGGCTGAGCAACGCGCAGAAGCTCTTCGGGCAGGACCGGGAGACGGTCGATGAGGCGCACGCGGGGGACGTGATCGGGATCGTGGGGAACGACCTGTTCGGGATCGGGGACACGCTGACGGAGGACCGGTCGGTGGTGTTCGATGAGATCCCGATCTTCGCGCCCGAGTGCTTCGCGTTCATCCACAACCCGACGCCGTCGAACTACAAGCGGTTCCGGCAGGGGCTGGATCAGCTGCTGCAGGAGGGGGTGGTGCAGGTGCTGGACCTGGGGCCGGCGCGGCAGGGGGCGCCGCTGCTGGCGGCGGTGGGGCCGCTGCAGTTCGAGGTGGTGGAGTACCGGCTGAAGGCGGAGTACGGGGCGGAGTCGCGGCTGGAGCCGGGGCCGTGGACGATGGCTCGGTGGGTGCGGCACAAGGATGGGGTGCCGATTTCGGTGGAGGAAGGGGATGGGGGGTGGACGCCGGAGACGCCCGATGGGTGCCTCGCCGCGAAGGATAAGTGGGGGCGGCAGATGGTGCTGATGCGGGATGACTGGGCGGAGCGGTACTTCGTGCGGCGGAACCCGGAGGCGGAGATGTCGCCGCTGCCGTTCGAGGTGGTGGGGGAGGTGGAGG